>JADLBN010000173.1 GCA_020847675.1 Burkholderiales bacterium
CGTCGACGTCCGCGATCTCGATGATCGAGATGTCGAAGGTGCCGCCGCCGAGGTCATACACCGCGATCTTGCGGTTGCCTTCCTTCTTGTCGAGACCGAACGCGAGCGCGGCCGCGGTCGGCTCGTTGATGATGCGCTTGACCTCGAGGCCCGCGATCTTGCCCGCGTCCTTGGTCGCCTGGCGCTGCGAGTCGTTGAAGTACGCGGGGACCGTGATGACGGCCTCGGTGACTTCCTCGCCGAGGTAGTCCTCGGCGGTCTTCTTCATCTTGCGCAGGATCTCGGCCGAGACCTGCTGCGGAGCGATCTTCTTGCCGCGCACCTCGACCCAGGCGTCGCCGCTGTTGTCGGCCTTCACGATCCGGTAAGGCATGAGCCCGATGTCCTTCTGGACTTCCTTCTCCTCGAAACGGCGCCCGATCAGGCGCTTCACCGCGAAGACCGTGTTGCGCGCGTTGGTGACCGCCTGGCGCCTGGCGGGCGCGCCGACGAGGATCTCGCCGTCGTCCGCGTAGGCGACGACCGAGGGGGTGGTGCGGGTGCCTTCCGAGTTCTCGATCACCTTGGGCTGCCCGCCCTCGACGATGGAGACGCAGCTGTTGGTGGTTCCGAGGTCGATGCCGATCATCTTGGCCATGGAAATGCTCCGGTGTTCTTGGGTTTGCCTGGGTCGAAGTTGGGGATTTTCGCCATCAACTCAAGGATGGCCGGGGCCGTCGGCGGAGGATTCGTCCGGACCACCCGAGACCGCGACCAGCGCGGGGCGCAGCACGCGATCGTTCAGGAGGTAGCCCTTCTGGAACACCTGCAGCACGGTCTGCGCGGGCTTAGACGACGGGATCATCGTCATCGCCTGGTGGCGGTTCGGGTCGAACTTCTCGCCGGCGGGATCGACTTCGACGATCGAGGACTTGTCGAACGCGGACACGAGCGCCTTGAGCGTGAGTTCCACGCCCTCCCGCAACTGCCCGGTGCTCGCCGAATCGGAGGCGAGCGCCTGTTCGAGCGCGTCCTTCACCGGCAGGAGTTCGAACGCGAAACGCTCGATCGCGAACCTGTGCGCGCGGGCGACGTCGGCCTGCCCCATCTTGCGGACGTTCTCGGTCTCCGCCTTGGCGCGAAGCCAGGCGTCCTTGAGGTCGGCGACCTCACGCTCGGCCTTGGTGAGGATTTCGGCCAGGTCCGGGGCGGGATCGGCGGGCGAGGCGTCGGCCACCCGGTCGATGCCGGGCAGGTCGTCGCCCGGAACCGGGGCGTCGCTCTCGTGCATTCTGGAATCCATTCAAGAGGTTGCAAAGGACATCCGGTCATCATGGGGGCGCTTCCGGCCGGTTCAACCCCCGGCGGAGCTGCCCTGTGCCCCGGGGCCCGGCCAACGCAGGGGCGTTACCCGCATCCCGGTCGGGAACCAGGCGCCCTGCTCTTCCGCGGGCCGACTTCGCGCACGCCCGCCGGCCGCCGGAGAACCCCGGCTACCGCTTCGCTCCCAGCGCCTTCGCCCGCGCGAGCCTGAGCTCGCGCTCCTCCGCCGACGGCACCGGATCGAGCCACCCGGCGAGGTTCTTCCACGCGAGGTCGGCGAGCGCTGCGATCCAACGCGAGTGCGTGTTGAGGCAGGGGATCGCGTGGAGGTCGCCGCCTCCGGCCTTCCGGAACGTCGCTCTCCCCTCGATGCCGATCTCCTCCAGCGTCTCGAGGCAGTCGGACACGAAGCCGGGGCAGAACACGTCGACGCGCGAAAGCTTCGCCGCGCCGAGCGTCGCCAGCACGTCCGCCGTGTAGGGCTTCAACCACTCCGCGCGCCCGAAGCGCGACTGGAACGCGATCGTCCACTGCCGCGCTTCGAGACCGAGTTCGCGCGCGACGAGGCGCGACGTTGCGTGGCATTGACAGTGGTAGGGATCACCGCGGTCGAGCGTGCGCCGCGGCACGCCGTGGAACGACAGCACCAGATGCTCCGGGCGGCCGTGTTTGGTCCAGTAGTCGTTGACATTCTGCGCGCAGGCCTTCACGTAGCCGGCATCATCGTGGAACGAGTCGACGAAGCGCAGCGCGGGCGCGCGGCGCAGCGTCGCGAGGTGCGCGGCGACGGCGTCGAGCACCGAGGCGGTCGCGCTCGACGAATACTGCGGATAGAGCGGGATCACGAGGAGCTTCGTCGCGCCCGCCGCGCGCAGCCGGTCGATCGCCGCGGAAATCGACGGCTCGCCATAGCGCATCGCGAGTTCGACCTGCGCGTGGTCCGCCGGCAGGCCCTCGCGCTTCATGCGCTGGCCGAGCATGCCCATCAGCAGCGAGCGCTGCCGGACCGAGTGGAGCGCGAGCGGCGAGCCGTCCTTGGTCCAGATCTTCGCGTACTTCTTCGCCGAGGCCTGCGGTCGGGTCGTGAGCACGACGCCCTGGAGGATCGGCTGCCAGATGGCCGGCGGGATCTCGACCACGCGGCGGTCGGAGAGGAACTCCGCGAGGTAGCGGCGCACCGCCGCGGTCGTCGGTGCGGCCGGAGTCCCGAGGTTGACGAGCAGGACGCCGAGCTTCGCCGCGGCGTCGTGCGCGTGGGGCGGCTCCGGTGCGAAACCCATCGCGGCGCGCGCTACTCGGCCTGTTCGCGCCGGCGCCAGGCGGCGAGCGCGCCCCCCGCCTGCCTGCGCACCATCGGGCCGAGCAGCGGCGTGTAGCACAGCACGCGCCCGGAGAGGCCGAGCGCCTGCGTCGCCCAGCGCTTGAGGTCGAAGCGGTCGACGTGCTCGACGATGAGCCCGCGCCGGAACCGGAACGCCGCGTCGATCTCGTTCACCACCGGACGCTGCGTCGGCCCGTACGAGTAGCTCGCCTGCCAGTGCGCGCGCCCGCCCTCGGCGTCGGCATGGACGCCGGAGGTCGCGATCCTGAGGTCCTTGCCGCGCGCGCACAGCATGCGCCACATCGCGGCAACGTCGGCGGCGTCGAGCTTGCCGAACACCGGGTCGGCGAACGTCGCGTCGCGCGCGTAGCAGGCGGCCATCGTCGCCGCGTCGCGGCGCCCGAGCGCATCGTAGAAGCGCACGATCAGGGCCCGGTGGTCGGCGGCCGTCATCGTCCACCCCCAGCCTTGCGCACGGCGTGCGCTTCGGCACCCCCTGGAAGGGGGCGACCGCCGCATCGAACGATCCAGCCCGCCTTCGGGCGGCCGTGCGGCGGGCTGGACGGGTCTGCGGCGGTCATGGCTCCCTCAGGTCTCGGAGAGCTGCTGCGCCATCGCGCTCGACAGGAGCTTCGCGGTCACGTCGACGATCGGGATCACGCGCTCGTAGGCCATGCGCGTCGGGCCGATCACGCCCAGCGTGCCGATCACCTGCCCGTCGACCTCGTAGCGCGCCGTGACCACGCTCATCTCGTCGAGCGGCGCGAGCCCCGATTCACCGCCGATGTAGATCTGCACGCCGGCCGCCTTCTGCGACAGGTCGAAGAGGTGCAGAAGCGAGGACTTCTGCTCGAAAAGGTCGAAGAGCCGGCGCACGCGCTCCATGCTCGACGCCACGCCGTCGGAAGCGAGCAGGTTGCGCTCGCCCGCGAGCACGACGGTCTCGCCTTCCTCCATCGCGCCTGCGCCCGCGTCGATCGCCGCCGACATCAGCGCCGCGATGTCCTGCGACAGGCGCTTCAGCTCCCCGGCGAGGCCCGCGCGGATCGCCGCGAGCGACTGGCCGGCGAACTGCTGGTTGAAGTAGTTGGTCGCCTCAACCAGTTGCGCCTGCGTGTACGTCCGGTCGGTGTGCAGGATGCGGTTCTGCACGTCGCCCTGCGAGGTGACGACGATGAGCAGTACCCGCCGGTCGGCGAGCCGCAGGAACTCGAGGTGGCGCAGCCCCGGCTCGCGGCGCGGCGCCATCACGACGCCGGCGAAATGGGTGAGCTGCGAGAGCACCTGCGCGGCCGCACTCACCAGTTGCTGCGGGCGGTCCGCGACGAGTTCACCCTCGAGGCGGTGGATCTCCTGCTGCTCGAGCGGCTTGACCACGATCAGGCTGTCGACGAAGAAGCGGTAGCCCTTCGGCGTCGGGATTCGCCCGGCGGAGGTGTGCGGGCTCGCGACGAAACCCATGTCCTCCAGGTCGGCCATCACGTTGCGGATCGTGGCCGGCGAGAGTTCGAGGCCCGACTGCTTCGAGAGCGAGCGCGAGCCGACCGGCTGGCCGTCGGCGATGTAGCGCTCGACGAGCGTCTTCAGGAGATGGGCAGCGCGCGGGTCGATCACGGGGGCGTCCGGTCGGTCCGATTCTAACGCTCCGCCGATCGTTCGACCGGGACAGCGCCGGCGTCCGGGCCGGATTCGGCCGCAGGTCGGACGGCGAAGGCTGGGACGCTGTGGAATAATCGCCGCCTATGCCCGGGATACCCGCCCGCTTCCCCCGCATCGCGATCGTCGGGCGGCCTGGAGCGCCGGACCTCGCCGGCCCGCTCGGCCGCCTCGCCGCGTTCCTCGCAACCCGCGGACACGAGGTGCTGATCGAGGGCGAGACGGCGCGGCAGGTCCCGCTGTCCGGCCACGCGAGCGTCGCCGCCGACGCGCTCGGCGCCCGCGCGGACCTCGCGATCGTCATGGGCGGCGACGGCACGCTGCTGTCGTTCGCACGCAGGCTCGCGCCGCACGACGTCCCGCTCATCGGCGTCAATCTCGGCCGGCTGGGCTTCCTGACCGACATCCCGCTCGCGACGATGGAAGCCTCGCTCGCGCCGATGCTCGATGGCCGTTTCCTCGAGGAACGACGCACGATGCTCTCGGCGACGATCCTGCGGGACGGGAAGGCCGACGGGACGGAGGTCGCGCTGAACGACGTCGCCATCAACCGCGGCGGCGGCGGCAGCATGATCGAGTGCGCGGTCGAGATCGACGGGCGCTTCGCGTATGCGATCCGCGCCGACGGCCTCATCGTCGCGACCCCGACCGGGTCGACCGCCTACGCGCTGTCGGCAGGCGGTCCCATCCTCGACCCGCGCATCGCCGCGATCGCGCTCGTGCCGGTCGCGCCGCACGCGCTCACGCACCGGCCGATCGCGCTCTCCGACCTCGCGGCCGTCACCATCGAGGTGGTGCGCGGCAGCGACGTCACCGTCCACTGCGACGGCCACGCGCGCCTGCCGCTCGCCGAAGGCGACCGCGTCGCGATCGCCCGCGCGCCGCATCCGGCGCGCCTCCTGCACCCCGAGGGCCACGACCACTTCGCGATGCTGCGCGAGAAGCTCCACTGGAGCGAGACCCCCGAGCGGCTCACGGCGCGGCGCTGACATGCTGCGCCTGCTGTCGATCCGGGACTTCGTCGTCGTATCGTCGCTCGAACTCGACCTCGACGCCGGATTCACCGTGCTCACCGGCGAGACCGGCGCCGGCAAGTCGATCCTGCTCGACGCGCTGGGCCTCCTGCTGGGCGACCGCTTCGAGCCGCGCCAGATCCGGCCGGGGGCCGCCCGCGCCGAACTCGCGGCGGTGTTCGACATTGCCGACGCGCCGTCGCTGCGGGCCTGGCTCGGCGAGGAGGGCCTCGCCGAGAGCGACGGGGAAGTGCTGCTGCGCCGCGTACTCGAGCCGCAAGGGAGGAGCCGCGCCTGGATCAACGGTTCGCCCGCCACCCTCGCACAGCTCAAGGACCTGGGCGAGCGCCTGGTCGAGATCACCGGCCAGCATGCGCACCAGTCGTTGTCGACCGCGCAGACGCAGCGGGAGCTTCTCGATTCGTTCGGAGGATTCACCGCGCTCGCGGGCGAGGCGGCGCTCGCGTGGCGCGCGTGGCGCGACGCGGTCGCCAAACGCGACGCGGCTCGTGTCGACGCGAGCCGCTCGACCGCGGAACGCGAGTTCCTCGCGACCCGACGCGACGAGCTCGCCGCACTGCGCCTGCGAGAGGGCGAGTGGGCCGATCTTGCAGCGGCGCAGACGAGGCTCTCGAACGTCGCGGCGCTCGTCGAGGCCTGCGAAGCCGCTGAGCAGGCGCTGGAGTCGTCGGACGACTCGCTGACGCGGCGTCTCGCGCAGCTCTCGACGCGGCTGCGCTCGGCCGCGGCGCACGATTCCGCGCTCGCGGAGATCGCATCGCTCGTCGAGCCGGCGCAGGCGCAGCTCGCCGAAGCCGCGCGCGCGCTGCGCGACTACCGGCGCCGGCTCGACGTCGAGCCGGAGGATCTCGCCGGCATCGAGGACCGGCTCTCGGCGCTTCACGACATCGCACGCAAGCACCGCGTGCGGCCCGAGGCGCTTCCCGGCCTCCTCGCCTCGACCGAGGCCGCGCTCGCCGAACTCGCGGCGGCATCCGACGTCGACGCGCTCGAGCGCCGGGCAGCCGAGGCCGAGCGGGAGGTCCTGAAGCTGGGGCGGGAACTCCGCGCGAAGCGCCAGTTCGCCGCGGCGGAGCTCTCCCATCGCGTGACCACGGCGATGCGCACGCTCGCCATGGCCGGTGGACGCCTCGAAGTGGCGCTCGAGGCGCTGCCTGCACCGGCCGCGCACGGCCTCGACACCGTCGAGTTCCGCATCGCGACGCACGCGAAGCAGGCGCTGGGACCGCTCTCGCGGGTCGCCTCGGGCGGCGAACTCTCGCGCATCGGGCTCGCGATCCAGGTCGCCTCGGGCGACGCGGCCCAAGTGCCGACGCTGGTGCTCGACGAAGTCGACGCCGGCATCGGCGGCGCGGTCGCGGCGACCGTGGGACGCCTCCTGCAGTCGCTGGGCGCCCGACGCCAGGTGCTCTGCGTCACGCACCTGCCGCAGGTCGCCTCGTTCGCCGACCGGCACTTCCGCGTCGAGAAGCGCGACGCGCCGTCCGGCGTCGAGTCCGACGTGATTGCGCTCGACGGCGACCGGCGCATCGACGAACTCGCCCGAATGCTCTCCGGCGAGGCGACGACGCCCAAGACGCGCGCCCACGCGCGCGAACTCTACGACACCCACCGGAGACAGCGTTGATTCCTCCGCGCGGCCCGCTTCCCACCCTCGACGCCGGCGCCTTTTCCGCGCGACTCGCCATCGTCGTGCCGTACCGCGACCGCGCGGAGCACTTGTCGCGGCTCGTCCCGCACCTCGTCACCTTCTTCGAGCGCGACGCGCTCGCCCGCGCCATTCCCTACGAGGTCCACATCGCCGAACAGGCTCCCGGCCGGCCGTTCAACCGCGGCGCGATCAAGAACGCGGGGTTCGCGATCGCGCAGGCCAACGCCGACTACGTGGTGTTCCACGACGTCGACTACCTGCCGATCTGGGCCGACTACTCGTGCGTCCAGGGCCCGACGAGCCTCATCACCTGGGGCGTCCAGGAGGAGGAAGGCGAGGGACCGTCGCAGACACCCGGCTGCGTGGTGGCGCTGCCGGTCGACGACTTCGTGCGCGTCAACGGCTACAGCAACGACTACTGGGCCTGGGGCTTCGAGGACGTCGACCTGCTCGAGCGAATCCGGCTGGCGGGGCTTGGCTGGTCGCGGCGTCCCGGCACCTTCATGCCGATGCCGCACGCACACCACGGCGCCGACGGCAAGGGCGGCGCCAACGAAGGCACCCGGCACACGCGCGCGATCTTCCACGCGAAAGGCGCGCAGGGCCGCGCGGGCTTCGGCGGCGAGGGCCTGTCGACGCTCAAATTCCGCGTCGAGCGCACGACCCGCTACCTGCGGAACGGCGTTCCGTTGCCGCAGGTCCAGCAGCACCTGATCGTGCTGGAGTAGCGTCCCGCTGCACGCGGAGTGCCGCGAATCGGCCGCCGACACGCAGCCTGACGGCGCGAGGCCCCCGGGCGGGTGCCTGCCGTCAGCGGGGTCTGGCAGGCGCGCGGCTGGACGCCCGGACCGGCGTCGCCTTCGCCGGCTTGCGCGCCTGCTTGGCCGCCTTGAGCGCGGTGCTGGCCACCGGGAGGGCCTTGCCGGTCTCGAGCCAGTGCTTGACGCGCGTCGCGTCGGCGAGGCGCGTGTACTTGCCCACCGAATCGAGCAGCACG
Organism: Burkholderiales bacterium; assembly: GCA_020847675.1. Lineage (GTDB taxonomy): Bacteria > Pseudomonadota > Gammaproteobacteria > Burkholderiales > Casimicrobiaceae > VBCG01. Next base: position 7,962 of record JADLBN010000173.1, read on the forward strand.
ATGACGATCGGGCGGCTCGCGATCTCCGCGAGCATCACGAGGCAGCGCCCGGCCTCGCTGATATAGCCGGTCTTCTGCAGCCGGATGTCCCACGCGGGCGACTGCACGAGGCGGTTGGAATTGGTGAACCCGAGCGCGCGTCCGGTCGGCTGCACCTCGACCACGTGCGAGGGTGTGACCGAGTCCTCGCGAATCACCGGATAGTCCGACGCCGCCTCGACCAGGCGAGCAAGATCGCGCGCGGTCGACACGTTCTCCGGCGAGAGTCCGGTCGGATCCTCGAAATGGGTGCGCGTCATGCCAAGCGACGACGCCTTGGCGTTCATCGCGGCGACGAAGGCCGGCGTGCCGCCCGGATAGTGACGCGCGAGCGTGGACGCGGCCCGGTTCTCGGAGGCCATCAGCGCGAGCCGCAGCATCTCGCGGCGCGGGAGTTCGACACCCATGGTCAGGCGCGAACGCGTGCCCTTCAGGTAGTCGAGGTCGCCCAGGTCGACGTCGAGAGTCTCGTCGAGGGGCTGGTTCGCGTCGAGGACCACCATCGCGGTCATGAGCTTGGTGACCGACGCGATCGGCGTCACGTCGTCGGCCCCCTTCCGGTAGAGCTCCCGCCCGGTCGCCGGATCGTAGACGAGCGCGTTCGCCGAACCGAGCTTGAGCACGGCCGGATCGGGCTGGCCGGCCGCCCACGAAGGACTCGCGGAGGCAAGGAACAGCACCAAAACAAAGGCTCGGGCAACGATCATCAGGTGCAGGATGAAGTCGGGTCCGGCTTTATACCATCGAAGGACCCGGTTGCCCAAGCGTTCCGGCCGGGCGGGGGTCCACGCGACGGTTGCGCAAGCACGTTCGGTGCCTGCCGGAGCCATGCCTCTCGCCGCAGGAAGGCTTCGCGGGGACGTCCGCCCGGGGGACGGAGCGGCTCAGCCGACACCGTGCCGAAGGACTCCCTCCGGGACCGGCGCCGGCTCGACGTCGCGGCGCTCGGCCTCGACGCGCGCCTCATCCTGCTGGAGCCGCCACATCCTCGCATAGGCGCCGCCGGCCGCGATGAGCGCCGCGTGACGCCCCCGCTCGACGATCCGGCCCGCCTCCAGCACCAGGATCTCGTCCGCGTCGACGATCGTCGACAGCCGGTGCGCGATGGTGAGCGTCGTGCGGTCCCGCGCGATGGCCGCGAGTTCCGCCTGGATCGCCTTCTCGTTCGCGGAGTCGAGCGCGGAGGTCGCCTCGTCGAAGACGAGGATGGCAGGCCGTTTCAGGACCGCCCGCGCGATCGCTACGCGCTGCTTCTCGCCTCCCGAGAGCTTGAGCCCGCGCTCGCCGACCGCGGTCTCGTAGCCCTGCGGCAGCGAGACCACGAAGTCGTGGATGCGCGCGAGCCGTGCCGCTGCGACGACCTCGTCGTGCGTCGCTCCCGGACGGCCGTAGGCGATGTTGTAGGCGATCGTGTCGTTGAACAGCACCGTGTCCTGCGGGACGATGCCGATCGCGGCGCGCACGCCCGCCTGCTGCACGCGGCGGATGTCCTGGCCGTCGATCGTGATCCTCCCGCCCGTGACGTCGTAGAAGCGGAACAGGAGCCGCGCGATCGTCGACTTCCCCGAACCCGAGGGACCGACGACCGCGACGGTCCTGCCGGCCGGGATCGCGAACGAGACCCCCGCGAGGATCGTGCGGTCCGGCTCGTAGCCGAAGGTCACGTCCTCGAAGCGCACCTCGCCGCCGCGCACCTCGAGCGGGGGCGCGTCCGGTGCGTCGCGCACCTCGGTGTGCTCGTCGATCAGCGCGAACAGCCGCTCCATGTCGGCGAGCGCCTGCCGGATCTCGCGGTAGATGACGCCCAGGAAATTGAGCGGCACGTAGAGCTGCAGCATGAACGCGTTGACCAGCACGAGATCGCCGATCGTCATCGAACCGTCGACCACGCCGGCGGTCGCGCGCCACATGATGAGCGTCACCGCGATCGCGATGATCGCGCTCTGGCCGACGTTGAGGAGCGACAGCGAGCTCTGGCTCACGACCGCCGCCTTCTCCCATCGCTGCATGCTCTCGTCGTAGCGGCGCGCCTCCCACTCCTCGTTGCCGAAGTACTTGACCGTCTCGTAGTTGAGGAGGCTGTCGATCGCGCGCGTGTTCGCCTTGCTGTCGAGCTCGTTCGCCTGGCGGCGGAAACCGGTCCGCCACTCGGTGATCGCCACGGTGAACGCGATGTAGAGCGCGAGCGCGCCGGCGGTGATCGCGACGAAGGTCCAGTCGTAGTGCGTGGCGAGGATCGCGCAGACCAGCACGATCTCGACCGCGGTCGGCAGGATCGAGAACAGCGCGAAGCTCACGAGCGTCGAGATGCCGCGCTGGCCGCGCTCGACGTCGCGGGTGAGTCCGCCGGTCTGGCGCGCGAGGTGGAAGCGCAGCGACAGCGCGTGCAGGTGGCGGAACACCCGGAGCGCGATCGCGCGCACGGCGCGCTGCGTGACCTTCGCGAACAGGTACTCGCGCAGCTCGGTGAAGAGCGTCGTGGACAACCGCAGGAAACCGTACCCGGCGAGCAGCGCGAACGGCACCGCGAGGAGCGCCCGCTCGCGGTCGAGCCCGTCGACGATCGCCTTCAGGACGAGCGGCACGCCGACCTGCGCGACCTTGGCGAGGACGAGGCAGGCGAGCGCGAAGCCGACCCGCCCCCGCCATTCCCACAGGTAGGGAAGCAAGGCCCTGATCGTCTGCCACGCGCCGCGTTCGGTCCGTGCGACGCCCTGCTCCGCGGGGAGCGGAAGCGGTCCTGAACGTGCTCCGCGCATGCGGAAAGTCTAGCAGGGCGACGCGTTTCCCCGGGTCGCCGCCAGGGAAGCTCTGCGAAAGTGGGCGCGGGCGCGACGCCCTTTCGCAGAGCTTCCCTAGCGCCTGCGCGGCCGGCCGCGCCACCACTCGTTGCCGCCGTAGCCCAGGAACCCCATCCCGACGCGCACGATTCCGTAGGCGATCCAGCACACCGCCTTCGCGGCGAGCGAACGTCCGAGCCAGCGCTTCGGGTCGACCGGCCGCGCGCCGGTGTCGATCATCTCGAGCAGGTCCGTGCGAAGGCGGTCGGCGAAATGCGCGTCGCGCACGAACAGGTTCGCCTCACGCGCCATCAGGAGCGAGTACGGATCGATGTTCGAGGAACCCACCGTCGCCCAGCGATCGTCGATGACCGCCACCTTCGCGTGCAGGAACGACCGGTGGTACTCCTGGATCACGATGCCGGCACCTACGAAGTGGCCGTACAGCGCCCTGCTCGCGTAGTGCAGCAACCGGTACTCGACCTTCGCCTGCAGGAGCAGCGTGACGCGGACCCCGCGCGCGGCCGCGGCAATCAGCGCGTGGCGGAAGCGGATTCCCGGGAAGAAGTACGCGTTCGCGATCAGGATCTCCCGGCGCGCGGCGCGGATGCCGGCGAGGTAGGCGAGCTCGATGTCGCGCCGGTGCCGCAGGTTGTCGCGGATCGCGAGCCGCGCGGTCTGCGCCCCCGCCCGCTCGCCAGGCGCGAGGTCGGGGAACAGCGGCACCTCGCTCGTCCGGAACTGGACCAGCTCGTTCAGCGCCCACAGCCGCTGCATCGTCCGCACGACCGAAGCGACCATCGGGCCGCGGACGCGCACCGCGAAGTCGACGCGCGGCGGACGGTGGCCGGGCGTGTTCATGTCGTCGATCAGGTTGATGCCGCCGATGAACGCCACCCGCGCGTCGACGTGACAGAGCTTGCGGTGCAGGCGGCGCAGCCGATGCGACCGGAAGTGCCAGGGCTGGACCTCGGGCCGGTACTTGAGCAGGTAGACGCCCCCCTCGGTCAGCCGGTGCTCGAGACGCGGCGTCAGGTAGTGCTTCGCGCCCCAGCCGTCGACCATCACGCGCACGGCGACACCGCGCTGCGCGGCCCTCACCAGCGCATCGGCCACCGTGCGCCCCGCCGCATCGTCCGCGAAGATGTAGGTCTCGAGCCACACTTCGCGCCCGGCGGCGTCGAGCGCCGCCACGAGTTCGGGAAAGAACCTCGCACCGCCCTTCAGGAGTTGGAGTTCGTTCCCCGCCGTGAAGCGCTTGGTCGCCACGACGCTACCGGCGGCGGGATACGAGCTCGAAGGTCGCCGCGAGCGCCGCGTGGTCGGACAGGCGGCGTCCCGGATACGCGTAGTGCACGCGGGCATCGAGGACGTCGAGGCCGCGCGCGTAGATGCGGTCGAGCCGGAAGAACGGCAGCACCGACGGGAAGGTGCGCGCCGGCCGCCCCTTGACCGCCTCGAACACCTCGACGACCGCGAGCTGGTCGACGAGCTGCCGGTTGGCGCGGTGACGCCAGTCGTTGAAGTCCCCCGCGACGATCAGCGGCGCCGATCTGGGGACGTTGCTGCGGATGCGCTCGCACAGCGCGCGGACCTGCCACTGGCGGCCGCGCTCGAACAGCCCGAGGTGCACGTTGATGCAGTGGAGTTCGGGCATGCGCGGGCCGAGCCGCACGACGCAGTGCAGGAGTCCGCGGCTCTCGAACGGGTGCGCCGAGATGTCCTCGTTCTCCTGCACGACGATCGGGAAGCGCGAGAGGAGCGCGTTGCCGTGGTGCCCGTGCCGGTAGATCGCGTTCTTGCCGTAGGCGATCTCGCGCCACAGCTGCCCCGCGAGGAACTCGTGCTGCGGCTTCCCCGGCCAGTCGGTGTAGCGGATCGCGTGGTGTTCGTGCGAGCCCTGGACCTCCTGCAGGAACACGACGTCCGCGTCCATGTGGTGCAGGCGTTCGCGCAGCTCGTGGATCACCATCCGCCGGGTCAGGTGCGAGAACCCCTTGTGGATGTTGTAGGTCGCGACGGTGAACCGCATGGACGTGCGACGTGCCTGCCGCCGGGAGCGCTACTTCTTCTCGGCGGCGAGGGCCCTGCCGGCGGCCTCGAGTTCGGCCCGGGTCGCCTTGTCGACCTTCGGGTAGGAGAGACCCAGGCGCGACAGCGCGTCGACGATCGCGACACTCACGACGATGCGCGTGTACCACTTGTTGTCGGCCGGAACGACGAACCACGGCGCGTGCGGAGCCGCGGTCTCCCGGATCATCGTCTGGTACGCGTCCATGTACGCGTCCCAGTGCGCGCGCTCGCGCACGTCGCCCGCCGCGAACTTCCAGTTCTTCTCCGGGTGCTCGATGCGCTCGAGGAAGCGCTTCTTCTGCTCGTCGCGCGACACGTTCAGGAAGAACTTGAGGATCATCGTGCCGTTGCGCGCCATGTGGCGCTCGAACGCGCGGATGTCCTGGTAGCGCTCGTTCCAGATCTTCCGCCCGACGAGCGCTCGCGGGATCTTCTGCGCCCGCAGGATCGGCGGGTGCACCTTCACGACCAGCACTTCCTCGTAGTAGCTGCGGTTGAAGATGCCGATGCGGCCGCGTTCGGGCAACGCTCGCGCGCAGCGCCACATCCAGTCGTGGTCGAGTTCCTCCTCGGACGGCGCCTTGAACGAGTAGACCTGGCAGCCCTGCGGGTTGACGCCGGACATGACGTGCTTGATCACGCCGTCCTTGCCGGCCGCGTCCATCGCCTGGAACACGAGCAGCACCGACCAGCGGTCCTGCGCGTAGAGCCTGTCCTGGAGTTCGGCGAGCGCCGCCCTGCCGGCTTCCAGCGCCTCGCGCGCGCGCGGCTTGTCCTCGTCGTCGAGCGGCCCGGTGTCGGCCGGATCGTGGTCGCGAAGGCGGAACTTGCCGCCCTTCTCGATGCGGTGCGATCGCGAGATCTCGCGCGCGAACCTGCGGATGGCGGCATCGTTCATGGGCGGACTCCGTGGCGGGATCAACGATCGTGGGCGGGCCGGGACGCGCGTCCCGGTCCGGCCGCATCGCGCACGTGCCGGAACAGCCCGGTCGTTTCGCACGCGGGAGAGTCGAGGTAGGCGCAGCGCATGCCTCGCGCGAGGAACCACGCGCTCGCATCGGCCTCGTGGCCGAGCGCGGCGAAGCTGCCGAGGGCGCGCCAGTCGGCGAGCCGCCTCAGGCCCGGGTTGAACGAGTAGCCGCCCCACACCGGGTGCGCGTCGGGACGCGGAATGCGAACGGCGAAGCCGGCGACGCGCTCGGGCGGTGCGGTCGCCACGATCGCGTCGTGCGTCGGGTTCTGCCCGAGCCGCCGCGGGACGATCACCGACACGTCGCGGCGTTCCTCGAGCACCGCGCGCGACTCCTCGACGAAGCCACCGCGGAAGAATCGCCAGTCGTCCTCGCAATGGAAGATCCACGGCGTCGAGACCGTGGCGTACGCGCGGTCGACGCTCGCCATCTGGCCCTGCGGCGGATCGTTGACGACGAAGTCGATGGCCACCGGCAAGCCGCCCAGCACGTCGCGCACCCTCGCGTCACCCGAGTCCTCGACCACGACGTAGCGGTCGATCGGCGCGCTGTTGTGCTCGAGGAAGGTCAGCATCGTCTCGGCGAGCAGGTCGAAACGGCCGCAACTCGTCAGGACGAACGTGGTTTCCGGCGCGGGGGTCATGGACGTCGGCAGGCGGTGCCGCGATAATACCTTGCGCCCGCGGCGGCTCCCTCCCTTCGATGCCCCTGCGACGACGCGACCGCGACACTTCGACCCGCCCGTGGATCACGCGGGAGGACGCCGCTCTGGCCGTCGAACTGCCGATCCTCGCGCTGCTGGCGCTCGCGACCCCGGAGCGGTCCTGGCGCGGCGCCTGCCGGCGGCTCGAAGGCGCCAAGGCGCGCCTGAAGCTCTTCGATCCGGGGCCGGTGGCGAACGCGGCGCAGCGAGTGTTCGGCACCGCGCATCCCGCTTTCGACGCCCGGGGGTTCGCGCTGGACTCCGCCGCCGGCCGCAGCGAGCATCACCTGCAGATCCTGCGCGCGAGCGTCGCGCACTGGGCGCCGCAGCTCCGGCTCGAAGGCCGGGATCACCTCGACGGCGCGCTCGCCTCGAAGCACGGTGCGGTGCTGTGGGTCGCGCACTTCTGCTTCAACGCGCTCGCCACCAAGCAGGCGATGGCGGCCGCGGGCTTCCGAGCCTGGCACCTGAGCCGGCCCGAACACGGGTTCTCCAAGTCGCGGATCGGCATCGCGACGGTGAACCGCATCCGCGTGCGTGCGGAACTCGCGCATCTCGCCGGCCGCATCGAGATAGACCGCGCAAAGCCGATGTCCGCGACGCTGGCCGCGCAGAGGACGCTGAAGGAGAACGGCATCGTGTCGGTGACCGCCGGCGCGTGGGAGGGCCAGCGGCTCGCCGCGGTGCGCCTCCTGGGCGGCAGCCTCGAACTCGCCGTCGGGGCCCCCGGGCTCGCGCGGTTGTCAGGTGCGGTACTCCTGCCGGTGTTCACGGTACGCGTGCCGTCGGGCGATATCCGCGTGGTGATCGAAGCTCCGATTCCGGTGGCGGGCGAGGGCGAGAAGGACGAGGTCCTCACCGCCGCCGCGCAAGCATTCGCCGACCGCCTCGAAGGATGGGTGCGCCGCTTTCCGGAGCAGTGGCGCGACTGGAAGAACCTGAAGCTTCCCGCTCCCGACAGCGTGGCGTAGTCCGCCCGGCGCTCCGGTACGGAGCCGGGATCGACGGCCCGGCGCACTACTGCGAGAGCGCGGCTTTGCGCAGCCCGGCGCCCTGCGCGAAGGAAGTGGGGTGGCTGATGGGATTCGAACCCACGACAACCGGAATCACAATCCGGGACTCTACCGCTGAGCTACAGCCACCACCGATGCCAAAGCCGGTTCCGACACGCGCCTGAAGCCGGGCTTCGCGGCGCACGCGGGGAAGGAATCGGGAGCCGCACCCTGGGCGCGGCGAGGGCATGGATTCTACCGCATACCGGCGCCTCCGATCGCCGACCCGCGATCTCGCTCCCCGTCGTCGGTGGCGCCGATCGCCGCCGCATCCGCGCGGTACCGGGCGTCCGTCGCGCGCGGCCCCGAGGACTGGCGAAGCTCTGGCGCGCCCGACAGGACTCGAACCTGTTACCCCCGGCTTAGAAGGCCGGTGCTCTATCCGATTGAGCTACGGGCGCGGTGCCGGCGCTGGGGCGACGGAAACCTCCGGTGCGGCTGGTCGGGGTGAGAGGATTCGAACCTCCGACATCTTGCTCCCAAAGCAAGCGCGCTACCGGGCTGCGCCACACCCCGCCGGGCGCGATTATCCCATCAGTCGCGGTCGGCCCCGCCGCGACCGGCCCTCAGGCGGCGAACTTGCGGATCACGTGCATCGCCTCGTCGATCGCCGGTTCGCCCTGTCCCGACTTCACCGCATCCTGCACGCAGCCGTGCAGATGGTGCTCGAGGAGTTCGAGTCCGAGCGCGTCGAGCGCGCTGCGCACCGCCGAGACCTGGGTCAGGATGTCGACGCAGTAGCGGTTCTCCTCCAGCATCCGGCCGATGCCGCGCACCTGGCCCTCGATGCGCGCGAGGCGCTTGGCGAGCGCCGCGCGCTGCGCCTGCGCGCGCGGCGTCGCCGGGTGCTCGTGATGCGCGTGCGCCGCGGCTGCCTTACGCGGGGACGTCATAGCCCGCGTCCTCGATCGCGGCCTTGAGCGCGGCCGCGTTCACCTTCGCGGCGTCGTAGCGCACGGTCGCCTGTCCGGGCTGGAGCTTCACTTCCGCTTCCGCGACCCCCGGCATCGCCTTCAGCACGCGCGTCACGCTCGCGACGCAGCCGCCGCAGGTCATGCCCTCGACCTTCATCGTCACCGTTTCCATCGTGTCTCCTCTCAGTTCCGCGATGCCGGCGACTGCGGTCGCCAGCGCTTGAGCAGCAAGGCGTTCCCCACGACCGACACCGACGACGCGGCCATCGCCGCGCCGGCGATCATCGGGCTCAACGCGCCGACCGCCGCGAGCGGGATGCCGAGCACGTTGTAGGCGAACGCGAAGAACAGGTTCTGCCGGATCTTCGAAAGCGTCGCGCGCGACAGCAGGATCGCGTCGGCAACCGCGTTCAGGTCGTCGCGCACCAGCGTCACGTCGGCGCTCTCGATCGCAATCGCCGAACCGGCGCCCATCGCGAAGCTCACGTCGGCCTCGGCGAGCGCCGGCGCGTCGTTCACGCCGTCGCCGACCATGCCGGTCACCGCGCCCGAAGCCTTCGACTCGCGCAGCGCTTCGAGCTTGCCCGCGGGCAGCACCGCGGCGCGCCAGCGATCGATGCCCACCGCCTTCGCGACCGCCGCGGCGGTGGCCTCGTGGTCGCCGGTCAGCATCGTGACCTCGATGCCCGCCGCGCGCAGGCGCCCGATCGCCGCCGCCGACGTCGAGCGGATCCGGTCGGCGAGCGCGATCAGCGCGACGAGCTTCGCCCCCTCGCCGACCGCGACGATCGTGTGGCCGTCGCGCGCGATGTCGGCGACCGAGTCCTGCGCCACGGCCACACCTTCGGCTTCGAGCCACGCGGGCGAGCCCACGCGCACCGTCGCGCCGCCATCGGCGAGACGCGCCTGCGCCCCCTTGCCCGGAACCGACGCGAAGCCCTCGATCGCGAGCGGTTCCACGCCCGCGGCCGCGGCGTGGGCGACGATCGCCTGCGCCAGCGGGTGCGTCGATCCGCGCTCTAGCGCGGCGGCGATCGCGAGCGCGCGCGTCCCGGGTTCGAATCCGATCACACCGGTGACCGCGGGCCGCCCTTCGGTGAGCGTGCCGGTCTTGTCGACGACGAGATGGGTGAGACGGCCCGCGTGCTCGAGCGCCGACGCGTTGCGGATCAGGATGCCGTTCTGCGCTGCGCGGCCGGTGCCGACGATCACCGCGGTCGGTGTCGCGAGACCCAGCGCGCAGGGGCAGGCGATCACCAGCACGGCGACCGCGTGGATCAGCGCCGCCGACGCGGCGCCGCCGAACGCCAGCGTCGCAACGAAGGTCGCGATCGCGATCGCGACGCCGACCGGCACGAACACGCCCGAGACGCGATCGGCGAGACGCTGGATCGGCGCCTTGCTGCCCTGCGCTTCGGCCACCAGCCGGACGATGCCCGCGAGCAGCGTTCCCGCGCCCACGCCGGTCGCGGTCGCGACGAGCATCCCGTCCTGGTTGACGGTGCCGGCGTAGACCTTGTCTCCGCGCGCCTTCGCGACCGCGCGGCTCTCGCCGGTCAGCATGCTCTCGTCGACCGAGGACGCCCCTGTCTCGACGATGCCGTCGACCGGCACCGCGTCGCCCGCTCGCACGACGATCCGGTCCCCGCGCTGGACTTCCGCGAGCGGGATCTCGACCGTCGCGCCGCCGCGCTCGACGCGCGCGGTGGCGGGTTGCAACCGGATGAGGCCTTCGAGCGCCGCCGACGTCCCCGCCTTCGCCCGCGCTTCGAGCAGCTTGCCAAGGAGGACCAGCGTGATGACCGCCGCGCCCGCCTCGAAGTAGACGTGCTCGTGCAAGCCGAAGACCGTGACGACCGCCGACAGCGCCCAAGCCATCGTCGTGCCGAGCGCGACGAGCACGTCCATGTTGGCGCCGCCGCCGCGCAGCGCGTGGAAGGCGCCGACGTAGAACCGGCGGCCGATCCAGAACTGCACCGGCGTCGCGAGCGCGAACTGCAGCCAGCGCGGCAGGACGTCGTGGTCGCCCGAACCGACGCCGAGGAACGCCGGCACCATCTGCAGGACCAGGGGCAGCGTCAGGATCGCGGCGACGATGAACTCCCGCTTGAGCGAGCGGTACGCGGCCTTCTTGCGCGCCTCGTCCTGCGCGCGTTCCTTCTCCGCGTCGGCCTTGACCCGCGCGCGGTACCCGGCACGCTCCACCGCCGCGAGCAGCGCCTCGACCGGCACCGCGGCCGGGTCGAACCGCACCTGCGCCGACTCGGTCGCGAAGTTGACCGCCGCCTGCACCGACGGCTGCCTGTTCAGCACCTTCTCGATGCGCGTGGCGCAGGCCGCGCAGGTCATGCCCTCGAGGGCGAGGTCGACGCGGTCGGAAACGGTCGCGGCAGGGCGTCCCGCGTCGACGGGAAGGGGGGCGACGGTGGCATCCATGGGGTCATTATATACCCCCATAGGGTATTGTCAACCCCGGTGTCAGACACGGTGTCTGACACGGTGTCTGACACCGGGTCAGTCAGCCTTCGGGCTTGAGCTGCGGGAACAGGATCACGTCGCGGATCGACGGGCTGTCGGTCAGGAGCATCACGAGGCGGTCGATGCCGATGCCCTCGCCCGCGGTCGGCGGCAGCCCCGATTCGAGCGCACGCACGTAGTCGGCGTCGTAGTACATCGCCTCCTCGTCGCCGGCCTCCTTCGCGGCCGCCTGCGCGGCGAAGCGCGCGGCCTGGTCCTCGGGGTCGTTCAGCTCCGAGAAGCCGTTCGCGATCTCGCGGCGCGTGATGAAGAGTTCGAAGCGGTCGGTGACCGAAGGATCCGCGTCGTTCGCGCGCGCGAGCGGCGAGACGTCGGTCGGGTGCGCGACGATGAACGTCGGCTGCACGAGGAGTTCCTCGGTCGTCGCCTCGAACAGCTTGAGCTGCAGGAGTCCCAGGCCGTCGGTCGGGAACACCTCGACGTCGAACGGCGCGAGCGCGACGCGCAGGTACTCGGGCTTGCCGAGTTCCGCGAGCGGGTAGCGCGGGTGGTACTTGTGGATCGCCTCGGCCATCGTGAGCCGGTCGAAGCGCCCTCCGAGGTCGATCGTCTCGCCCTGGTAGGTGATCGTCGTCGTGCCGAGCACGCGCTCCGCGACGGTGCGAAGCAATTCCTCGGTCAGGTCCATCAGGTAGCGGTAGTCCCGGTACGCCTCGTAGAACTCGAGCATCGTGAACTCGGGATTGTGGCGCGTCGAGATGCCCTCGTTGCGGAAGTTGCGGTTGACCTCGAACACCCGCTCGAGCCCGCCGACCACGAGGCGCTTGAGGTAGAGCTCGGGCGCGATGCGCAGGTAGAGCTCCATGTCCAGCGCGTTGTGGTGGGTCTTGAACGGCCGCGCCGCGGCGCCGCCCGGGATCGGGTGCATCATCGGCGTCTCGACCTCGAGGAAGCCGCGCGC
>JADLBN010000174.1 GCA_020847675.1 Burkholderiales bacterium
AGCGTGGAAGGCGCCCGCACCGCGTTACACCAAGGGGCTTCTCGCCAAGTACACGAAACTCGTGTCGACCGCGAGCCGCGGCGCGATCACCGACGGACCGTGAGCGGGAGCCCTGCGCTTTCGGCCTCCGCGCAGCGCGTGCAGGATGCGCTCTCGTCGAAGGGGCTCGACTGCCGGATCGTCGAGCACGCCGCGAGTTCGCGCACCTCCGCCGAGGCGGCGGCGCTCCTCGGTTGCGAGGTCGGGCAGATCGCCAAGTCGCTCGTGTTCCGCCGCGGCGCACCGGGCACGGACGCCGTGCTGGTGATCGCGAGCGGCGCGAACCGCGTCGACGAGGCGAAGGTCGCGGCCATTCTCGGCGAGCCTGTCGGACGCGCCGACGCGGCGTTCGTGCGCACCGCGACCGGCTATGCGATTGGCGGCATTCCGCCGCTCGGCCACGCCACGGCGATGCCGGTGCTCATCGACCGCGACCTCACGTCGTACGCCACCGTGTACGCGGCGGGCGGCACGCCCAATGCGCTGTTCCCGATCGCGCCCGGCGACCTCGTGCGCGCGAGCGGGGGACGGCTCGCCGACGTCGCCCTGCGCGCCTGACCGGGGCGGCGGCGCAGCCGCCGCCCCGCGCTATGATGGGCGCCCGATCGAGGTCCGGGGGAGTCCGCCATGCACGAAACGCACGATGCCCAGCGCCGCCGGCTGCTCCTCGCGGCCGCTGCCGCCCCGCTCGCATCGGTTCTCGGTGCCTGCGCGGGCACGCCGGGCGCGAGCGACGGTCCGCCGGCACCTGCGCCGGTGTACAAGGCAGGCGATCGCTGGGTCTACCGCGTCACCGACGGATTCCGCAATCCCGACGTCTACGACGAGACGCGCGAGGTGATCTCGGTCGACGCGCGCGGCATCGCGATCCGGATGTCGCGCAACGGGCCGCGCGGCGACACTTCGCGCGTCGAGCAGTGGACCACGCCGGGCGACCTCGCGGTCGGCGCGATCTTCAGCGACGAGACCCGGCGCTTCGCGCCGCCGCTGCCGCGCTGGCGCTTCCCGCTCGCTTCCGGCGCGAGCTGGCGCCTGTGGGCGCGCCAGCACAACGAGACGACCGGAAGCGACGCGCCGGTGAACTACGACGCGCGGGTCGGCGGCTGGCGGTCGTTCACGACGCCCGCGGGAACCTTCGACGCGGTCGGCGTGCGCATCTTCATGCGCCTCGACGACGAGGATCCCTGGCGGTTCGCGACCGAGGTCAACCACCTGCTCTGGTGGTCTCCTGCGGTCGGCAACACGGTGCGCGAGGAGCGCCGCGCCGAATACCGCGAGAAGGGGGACCCGTTCGGCGGGATCAATCACCCGATGCAGAACGCGTTCTACGAGCTGACGTCGTTCCGGCGCGCCTGAGTCCGCTCGAGGGTCGTCGACCCGGACGCGGGTCGCTGGCGCCCGGTCCTTCGCGGTGCTTCGCTACAGCGAAAGCCGCCGCCAGATCTCGACGGTGAGCGAGGCCTGGTTCAGCGTGTAGAAGTGGAGCCCCGGCCCGCCGCCCGCGAGGAGCTTCGCGCAAAGGTCGGTCACCACGTCGAGCCCGAACGCGCGGATCGACGCAGCGTCGTCGCCGAAACCTTCGAGCCGGCGGCGGATCCAGCGCGGGATCTCGGCGCCGCAGTTGTCCGAGAAGCGCGCGAGCTTCGAGGCGCTCGCGATCGGCATGACGCCGGGCACGATCGGCACTTCGACGCCGGCCGCGCGAGCCTCGTCCACGAAACGGAAATACGCATCCGGGTTGTAGAAGTACTGCGTGATCGCCGAGTTCGCGCCGGCGTCGATCTTGCGCTTGAAGTTCCCGAGGTCGCGCGCGGGCGAGGAGGCCTGCGGATGCATCTCCGGATAGGCGGCCACGTCGATGTGGAACCAGTCCCCGGTCTCCTTCCGGATGAACTCTACCAGCTCGCTCGCGTAGCGGAACTCGCCCGCGTCGACCGTCCCCGACGGCAGGTCGCCGCGCAGCGCGACGAGATGCCGGATGCCGTGCTCGCGATACTGCGCGAGCACCGCGGCGATGTTCTCCCGCGTCGACCCGATGCAGGAAAGGTGCGGCGCGGCGGCGAGCCCTTCGCTGCGGAACTCCAGCACCGTCTCGAGGGTGCCCTCGCGCGTCGAACCGCCGGCGCCGAACGTCACCGAGCAGAACGCGGGTTTCAGTTCCGCGAGTTCTCTCCGCGCGGCGCGCAGCTTGGCGACACCGTCCGGCGTGCGCGGCGGAACGAATTCGAGGCTGAAGGTGCGCGCGGTCATGGCCGCTCCGGCGGTGGCGCGTACCGCGGCATCACCAGCGCCGAGATCGCCATCGAGATCAGGCTGTAGACGATCGCGCCGAAAAAGCCCGACCAGAAGCCGGACACGTGGAAGCCCGCGAACCACGACCCGACCATCCAGAACAGGAGTCCGTTGATCACGAAGATGAACAGGCCGAGCGTGAGAATGGTCGCCGGCAGCGTGAGCAGGATCAGGAGCGGCCGGACGAGCGCGTTGACGAGCCCCAGCACGAGCGCGGCGAGGAGCGCGGTCAGCATCGAGTCGACCGTCACCCACGGGAACACGTAGGGCAGCACGAACA
>JADLBN010000175.1 GCA_020847675.1 Burkholderiales bacterium
CAGGTCGGCGAGCGTGTAGCGGTCGAGGTGATCGTAGAGCGCGTCGAAACCCTCGACCAGCACCCGGGTGAGGCGGCAAATCGGCGTGATCGGGCAGGCGCTCGAATGGTCGGAGAGGCACTCGACGATCGGGCCTTCGCCTTCGGCCGAGCGCACGATCGTCCCGATGCGGATCTCCGCGGGGTCGCGCGCCAGGCGGATGCCGCCGCCCTTTCCCCGAACCGTCTCGATCACCCCCGCCTGCCCCAGCGCGTGGACCACCTTCATCAGGTGGTTGCGGGACACTCCGTACGCGGCGGCGATCTCGCCGATCGTGGCGAGCCGGCTGCGGTCGAGCGCCAGGTACATCAGCACGCGCAGCGTGTAGTCGGAGAACGAAGTCAGGTGCATGATCGGTCGTGGTCCGGGGCGCAGCGCCGCCAGAAAGATGTATCCGTGATATTGCTTTTCGCCCGGAGGCCTGCTACGCTTAAGATGTAGCGATTATACATCTTTCTACCGACGACGTCCCGACGCCCGCGCGGCCTGATGATCGGCCCCGCGGCCGGACCCCCTCCCCGACAGGAGCCGCCATGACCGCCGACACCGCCTCCCCCGCCTACGCCAGCACGCTCGACGTCCGCAAGATGGAGCCGCGCGAGCGCCACCCGCTCATCTTCTCGACCTTCGATGCGCTCGAGGCGGGCCAGACGCTGCTGCTCGTGAACGACCACGACCCCAAGCCCCTCTACTACCAGTTCAAGGCCGAATCGCAGGCCGAGTTCACCTGGGAGTACCTCGAGAAGGGGCCGGAGGTGTGGCGGGTGGCGATCGGCAAGGTGGGAGCCGCGGCGACCGCAGTCCCCGAGCCGCGCGGCTGCCAGTGCAGCCACTGATCCCGCTCGGCCACGACCGCGCCGCACGACCGTGAGCGCCGTCGCCGACCCGCCACGGGGAATGGACCCTGCGGCGCCGCCATCGCGTCCGGTGTCGGAGCCTGTCGGGTCGAAGACCACGAAGCAGACCGTGATCGCGGTCCGCCGCTGGACCGCGTCGCTGTGCTCGCTGCGGGTCACGCGCGATCCGGCATTCCGGTTCACGGCCGGCCACTACGCGCGGCTCGGCCTGGCCGACGCCGGTGGAACGGTCGTCACCCGGCCGATGTCGATCGCATCGGCACCGTTCCAGCCGCACCTCGACTTCCTGTGCACGCTCGTGGAAGGCGGCGAACTGTCGTCGCGCCTCGCAACCTGCGCGCCAGGCGACGCGGCGTGGATCGACCGCGCGAGCTACGGCTTTCTCACGCTGCCCGGCGTCGCACCGGGGCCCGACCTGTGGATGCTCGCCACCGGCACCGGCATCGCACCGTTCCTCGCGATGCTCGAGGAGCCGGCGACCTGGTCGCGGTTCGAGCGGATCGTCGTGGTGCTGAGCGTGCGCCACGCGGACGAACTCGCGAGCGCGGACGCCGTCGCGGCGTTCGAGCGCGATCCTTCGACCGCGCCCGGTCCTGCGCGACTTGCGTTCCTGCCGGTGGTCACGCGAGAACCGGGAGCGACGCGTCTCGCCCGGCGCATTCCCGAGATGCTGGAGGACGGGACGCTCGCCGATGCCGCCAACCTGCCGATCGACGTCGCCCGCTCTCGCGTGCTCACCTGCGGAAACCCGGCCATGGCTCGCGAAGTGCGTCGCATCCTCTCGGCGCGAGGCTTCGCGACCGCGCGCCGCGCGACGCCCGGCACGATGCTGTTCGAGAACTACTGGCACGACCGCGGCGCCGTCGTGGCCGTGCAGGAAGCCCCTCCGCCAACCGCGTAGTCCATCCCCGGGCGGGCCCGCGCGTCGACTTCCCGCCGACCGCCCGGCCCCCGCCCCACCCTTCCGACATCGAGGAGACAAGCCGCCATGGCCGCACCCCACCTGCACCTCAACGCCGATGCGATCTACCCGTTCGACGCGCGCGCGATCGCCAAGCGCTTCCGGCACGCCGCGATCTTCGGCGCGCTCGACGCGCTGCACCCGGGCGAGACGATGCGCTTCGTCAACGACCACGATCCGCTGCCGCTTCTCGACCAGCTCGTCGCGCGCTATGGCGAAACGGTCACGATCCAGTACCGCCAGCGCGAGCCCGGCGCAATCGTGATCGACTTCGTCAAGAACTGATCCGCGCGCGGGTCCCTGGATCCGCATCGTCGCAAGGCCCCTCGATCCCGGCCCGACCAGGCCGGGGGCGTGTCCCATCGCCGCACCTCGCCGCGCCCGGCGGCATCGCGCCGCCGCGCGCGGCGTTTCGCCCGCGCGCCGGTGCTAGACTTCCCGCTCGCTTCCGGCGCGGGCTTCGCGGCACCGCGAACCGCACGACGAGATCGCAGGGTGGGACTCAAGGCGAGCCGGGCGTTCGCTGTTCCGGCGATCCCCGGCCGGACGACGGATGGGATCGCAGCGCGCGGCCGGGGCGCGCGCGCATCGTGCCCGCATCCGTCCGCAGGACGATCGACGACGGGATCGTGAAGGTTGCATCCGCGTCGCCGGGATGCGCGAGGCCCGGGTGGTGGAACGGTAGACACAGCGGGCTTAAAACCCGCAGGCGTGAATTCGCCGTGCCGGTTCGATTCCGGCCCTGGGCACCATCGACGTGCGCGAAGCGCGTTCGCAGCGCCCGCGCCCTTGAGTTTTCGCGCGAATGAGGGCATAATGCGGGCATGATTTCCCGCACGCATCGTCGATCCGCCGCACTCGCCGCGAGCACCGCTCGCCGGCCGTCGCGCGCGGTCGCGCCGATGCTGCCGACCTCGCTGTACCGCCACGACCGCGGCACGCTCGCCTGCCTCGGGAGCGCCCGGTAACCGCGAGCCGCTCCCGGACCTGACCCCAGGTCCCGAAGAGCGCCGCCGTTGCCGGGAACCCCTGCTGAAAGTCCCCGTTCGCCCGTTGCACGCGTCCGCGCGCGCAGCGCGGCGTTCACGCTCACGCTTTCGTGGAGGCGCCCGTGTTCGACATGCACGAAGTCACCCTCTCGTCCCGCGACGCTGCGGCGCTCGCGGCCCTCGTCGCCGACTGGTCCGCCCGCGACGACTCCGAACAGGCTGCGGCCGACCATGTCGCCGACACCGTGTACGGCGCGCGCGTGATCGCAGACCGCGCGGCGATCGTCGACACCGTCGCGCTCGGCACGACCGTCACCTACGAGGAACTGCCCGCCGGCAACCGCCGCACCGTGACGCTCGTGCACCCGGCGGGTGCCGACCCGTCGCGCGCGCGCGTCTCGGTGTTCGCCCCGGCCGCGCGCTCGCTCCTCGGCCGTCGCGCCGGCGCGCGCGTCCCCGCGCAGTTGCCCGACCGCTCGATCCGCGAGCTCTCGATCGTCGCGATCGCGCGCGATGGAGCCGGGCATGCGCGCTGACGGCCGCAGCGGCGTGGTCGCGGGCTTCGGCGCACTCGGTGCGGTGCCGTTCGCGATCCCCGAGTGCCCGATCGAGCAGACGATCCGCGCCCGCGATCCGCAGGTGCGATCGGCGCTCCATGACGAGGCGAAGCGGCGCGGGCAGCGCGCCGATGCCTGGCTCGTCGCGGACACCGACGGCGCGCGCGCGCTCGCGAAGACCGAGAGCGCGCTGCGCCCGCTCGTCGCGGGCATCGTCGAGCGGCACGGCGATGCCGTCGTGGTCAGTGCGCCGCGCGTGCGCTACGTGCACCGGCCGCAGCTCGCCGAGCCGTGGATGCGCATCCACGCGTCCGGCCCGTCGATCCTGCTGCCGCTGATCCTGCGCGATCTCGACCGGCGAAAGGGAAGGACCGTGCGCATCGACGACCACGGTGGTCCGTTCCAGCTCGAGGCGGAGGCGCCGCTCGCGAACCTCCTGGGCTACGCCGAGTGGCTCGACGAACTCTGCGAAGGGCGCGCCGAACTCTCGTTGCGGCTCGTGCGCTACTCGGCAGTCGACCTCGACGACGGACCCGAGGCCGCCTGAGGACCACCCGCATCCGCGGGCGGACGCGGGGCGGCGTGCGTGCCGTGCGATGCCCCGCGGGCTGCACGACCGTGCGCGAGACGAGATGTCGCCCGGACCGCCCGGTCGTCGGGCTTGCGCGCCCTCAAGCCTCCCGCGCGCGCGTCTCCGCGGGCATCTCGACCGATGTCGACGATGCCGCTGCGGCTTTCGGCGCCGCCGTCTCGCCGCCGTGCCGGGCGAGGAGCGCCGCGGCTTCGTCCTGCAGCCAGCGCCACGAGCGCTCCCACTGGCCGTCGCGCGGCCTCGTGCCCGCGAGCTTGAGGAGGAACGCACGCAGTTCGGCGACTTCGCCTCGCGCCGCGTCGAGCTTCCCTTCGGCCTCGGCGAGCTCCGAGGCGTAGACGAGTTCCACCTTCCGGTCGCGGCAGACGCCGATGCAGTTCTGCGGCGCCTCGAGGCGCCCGCAGCCGATGCACTGCCAGGCTTTCAGCGTTTCGATGGGAGGACTCCCGATGCAAGCATCCGTCCCCCCGATTCTAGGCGCCTCGGCCTGGGCGCACGCGCGCGCAGCTTGACTCCGGTCAAGCGCGTGTGCGGCTGCGGTGATCGTCTGACGGAGGCGTCCGGACACGCCGGCCCGCGGGCGCCCGATGGACCCCGCGTGGTGGGCGCCCCTCGAGCGCAGAAGCGGTCGACCGCACGCGTCGGCCACGGCGCCCCGCGCAGAAAGCGGAGACCGCGAGCCGCGAACGCGGGGCGATCTCCGCTGCGCGCACTGCTACCGGCGAGTCATGCGCGTGAAGTCGCCGATGACCTTCTGCATCTGCTCGAGCGCGTTGCCCCCCGACCCCATCACGCCCTTCATCGCCTCGACGACGTTCTGCATCGGCTTCAGGTCGGGCATGGTGGCGAGCGCCGCCCTGGCCTGGCGCACCCCCGGCATCCCGTCGGATTGCTCCTCGATCAGCGCGAACACGCGCCGCTGCATCTCGCCGATCAGGTCGAACATCTCGCCCCAGTAACGCATCGACTTCTCGAGCGCCTCGTGCGCGACATCCTGCCCGGCAGCCATCAGCGACTGCGGGTCCTTCGCCTCCGCGGCGGTCCTCGCTGCCCTCTTGCCGAATGCCCGCGCCTGCTCCTCGCCCTCGAACTGGAGCTTGCGCAGCTTCGCCGTGTTGTCGATCGCCGCGTTGATCACGTCGAGCGCCATCCGGGCGTTGGCCTTGTAGAGTTCGATCGCCTGCTCGGGGGTGAGCAGGTTGGCCATGCGCGAGACGTCGCCCGGGGTCGCCCCCGCGAATCCGCTGCCCAGCGCCTTCTTTGCAGACGGCCTGTGCTTTGCCTTGCGGCGGGGTGGGGCCTTGGGAACGGCAGTGGCGGCGGCGGCCTTGCGTGCCATGGTCGACTCCTCGATCGGTCGGGCGGGAGTCCAGTTGAAACCATTCGTGCGGCAGCGTCAAGACTGCGCTGCGTGCCGGCGTCCCGATGGCCGCGACCGGACGCTGGCCGCGCGCATCCGGTGACGGCGAACCGCCGGACCTCGCGAGCGGCGTCGCCCTGTTGACCGGACGCGGGCTGCCGAGGCAGCATCGGGTGCCTCTCCACCTCCCGGGAGTTTCCGATGCGTTTCGCAACCCCCTGCGTGTTCGCCGCTGCGCTGACGCTCGCCCTGCCGGCGTTCGCCCAGGCGCCCGCGTCGCCCTACTCGACCACCAAGGTCGCGGACAACGTCTACCAGTTCCGCGCGGGCGGCTACCTGTCGATGTTCGTCGTGTCGCCCGAAGGCGTGATCGTCGCCGACCCGATCGGCTTCGCCGACCCGAAGGCGCCCGCGGCCTATCTCGCCGAGATCCGCAAGATCACCCAGGCACCGGTCAAATACGTGATCTACAGTCACCACCACTACGACCACGCGAGCGGCGGCAAGGTGTTCAAGGATCAGGGCGCGGTCTTCGTCGCGCACCACAACGCGCACCGGCGCCTCGCCGCGCTGCGCAACCCGGACGTGGTGATGCCCGACATGGTGGTCGAGGACAGCGGCAGCACGATCCAGCTCGGCGGCATGCGCGTCGACCTCCTGTGGGTCGGCAACAACCACTCGGACAACACGCTGGTGATGCTGCTGCCGAAGGAGCGCGTGCTCTACGCCGTCGACTGGCTGCCGATCCAGGCGATCATGTACCGCGACATGCCGGACGGCCACGTTCCGGACTGGTTCGCCGGCATCGACCGCGTGCTCGCGATGGACTGGGACCGGATGATTCCCGGCCACCCGGGACCCGGCGGACGTCTCGGCTCCAAGGAGGACGTGCGCGCGGTGCGCGACTACCTGACCGACGTGTCCAATGCCGCGAAGCAGCTCGCCGCGGAGAAGAAGTGCCTGAACGACGAGGCGATGCGGGCGGTGAAGCTGCCGAAGTACGAGAACTGGGGCGGCTACGGTGCCTATCTCTTCGGCAACGTCGAGCGCTTCTGCGAATACTGGGCGCGCGGAGTCTGAGCCGTTGGGCCCGCGCGAACGCTTCGGGCGTCCGCTGCGGATCGCGATGCTGGGCGGAGGCCCCGCGTCGTGGATCGGGAGGATGCACCGCAGCGCAGCCGAGCTCGACGGCTGGTGGCGCGTCGTCGGCGGCGTGTTCTCGGGCGACCCCGCACGCTCGCGTGAAGGCGGAGCGACGCTGGGGTTCGACCGCGAGCGCTGCTACGGCGGCATCGACGAACTGATCGCGAAGGAGCGCACGCGGTCGGATCCGGCGGAGGCGGTCGCGATCATGACGCCCAACGACACGCACTACCCGCTCGCGGCGGCCGCGCTCGATGCGGGTCTCGACGTCGTGTGCGACAAGCCGGTCACGCACGACGCGGCGCAGGCGCGCGATCTCGTGTCGCGCGCGCGCCGCCACGGCCGCGTCTTCGCGATCACCCACGGCTACTCCGCCTATCCGATGACGCGCTACGCGCGCCACCTCGTCGAGGCCGGCGCGATCGGCGCGCTGCGCTACGTGCAGGTCGAGTACATCCAGTCGGGGCTGGCGGCGCGCATCGAGGACAACCGGAGGGACAACCGGCTCGAGTGGCTCCTCGATCCCTCGCGCAGCGGCCTCGCGCTGGTGATGAGCGCGATCGGCTGCCACGCGCAGCACCTCGCGTCGTTCGTGACCGGCCGGCGCGTGACCCGCGTCTGCGCGGACGCGCTGTCGGTCGTGCCGGACCGCGAGGTGACCGACACCGTTTCCGCGCTGCTGCGTTTCGACGGCGGCGTGGCCGGCACCTTCACCGCGTTCCAGGCCGCCGCCGGCAGCGAGAACGACATCCGGTTGCGAGTCTACGGCGAGAACGGGATGCTCGACTGGAACCACCGCGAGTGCTCGATCCTGCGCGTCGCGAAGCTGAACGAAGGGCCGCGCGTGGTCACCCGCGGCGACGCCGATCTGCCGCCCGCGATCGCCGCGCTCGGCCGCAGCCCGCGCGGCCATCCCGAGGGGCTGCGGGAAGCGTTCGCCAACCTCTACGCCGAAGTCGCGCAGGAGCGCATGCTGCGCTCGCTCGGCGAGCCAGTGCCGGCGCTCGGCTATCCGCGCATCGAGGACGGCGCACACACGATGGCGTTCATCGAAGCCTGCGTCGCGTCGAACGGGGCGTGGGTGGAGATCGCTCGCGCCTGAGCAACCGGTTCCGGGTCGATCGGCCTGCCGCAGGGATTCCCGATGCGCGAGCCGCGACGGCGGGACGCGCGGCGCGACGGCTTCAGCTCGCTGTCTTGGCCGAGCGCGCCTTGTCCGCAAGCTTCGCGTCGAAGGCTTCGCGCAGGATCACCACCCGCTCGTGCGTGCCTCGCGAGATGACGTCGATGCCGTCGTCGGCTTCCACCTCGAAGGTCAGCCGGCGGCCGTCGACACGCACGAGCTTCGCGCGCGCGGTGAGCACGAGGCCCGGGGGCGTCGCCGCGAGGTGGCTCACGTCGATGTGCGTGCCGACCGTCTGCTCGCGCGGCCAGTCGAGGTGCGGTTTCGCGACGAGGAGCGCGCACCACTCGAGGAAGCCGACGAGGTAGCCGGTCGCGAGCACGGCGGGCATCGCGCGGAAGTCGGACGACTCGGGGTAGAGCGCCGGCACCGTCTTCGCCTCGGTCGCGACGAACCGCAGTTCGTGCTCGAGGCCGGCCTTCAGCGTGTCCTTCATGGCGTTCCCCTGCGCGTCGTGTCGGGGTCGGATGGTAATCCGACCCCGGCTTACAGGGCGACCAGGTGGCGCGGCTGTGCTCCGCGCACCGCGTCGCGCGCAACCGACCCGTCGAGCGTGACGAATCGTCCGCGGCGCCGGACTGCGAGCGCGAGCAGGTACACGTCGGTCAGTTGGCGCGGTCCGTGGATGCGCGCGGGATCGGCGATCTCGGGGTCCAGCACGGAGATCTCGTCCGGCCAGAACGCATGGTAGGGCGCGGCGCAGGCCTCGCGCAGCCGTTCGGCGACCGCCTTCACCGGCAGCGGATGCGGGTACCCCGGGTGCGACATGACCCGCACGCAACCGTTCTGCGTGATCGGGCACGACGCCCACCCCAGGCGGGCGTGTTCCGCAAACCACGCGGTTGCGCGATCGTGCAGCGCGTGATCGGCATCGAGCAGCGCGATCAGCACGTTGACGTCGAGCAGGGCCCGCATCAGTAGGCGTCGTCCTCACGCAGCCGGTCGATCCGCTCGTCGGTCACCACGCCCCCGCGGGGCGGGAACGGGCGGAAGCCGTACGCCGGTCTCGGTTCACGGGCGAGCGCCGGCGCCGGCGTCGTGAGCGCGGTGCGCGCGAGATCGGAGATCACCTCGCCGGCCGTCCGGCCCTCGCGGCGCGCGCGATCCTTGGCGGCCCGGAGGACGTCTTCGTCGATGTCGAGTGTGGTGCGCACGCATCAGATGTTAACGCATCACACGACCGACGTCCAGCCTGAGCCTGCTTCCCGGCCGGCGCGGGGGTTGACGCACCGGCGATACCGTCTATACTGACGGTAACCGTATATTCATTCGGCCTCCGATGCCCTTTCCCCGCGCCCCTTCCCGCCGCCCGTTCGCGCACCTCGCCGCGGAGTCTCCGGCCGGGCCGCCACAACTCACCGCGCGCCAGCGGCAGATCCTCGACTGGATCCGCATGCACATCGAGACCGCCGGCATGCCACCGACGCGCGCCGAGATCGCCGCGGGCCTCGGCTTCTCGACCGCGAGTTCGGCCGAAGACCACCTGCAGGCGCTCGCGAAGAAGGGAGCGATCGAGTTGAAGCCCGGCGCGTCGCGCGGCCTGCGCCTGCGTGACTTCCCCGGGCTGCCGGTGCAGGGCACGCTGCCGCTCGTGGGCCGCGTCGCCGCCGGCCAGCCGATCCTCGCGGCCGAGCACGTCGAGGGCCGCTACAAGGTCGACCCGGCGCTGTTCTCGCCCGTCGCCGACTTCCTGCTCCGCGTGAGCGGCGCGAGCATGCAGGACGCGGGCATCCTCGACGGCGACCTCCTCGCGGTCCACAAGACGGCGGAGGCGCGCTCCGGCCAGATCGTCGTCGCGCGCCTGGGCGACGAGGTCACCGTCAAGCGCCTGAAGCGCCGCGGACGCGAGGTCGCGCTCCTGCCCGAGAACGCGGCGTTCCAGCCGATCGTGGTCGACCTCGCGACGACGCCGTTCGCGATCGAGGGGGTCGGCGTCGGGCTGCTGCGCGCCGGGCGCGGGTTCTGAGTCTCGTTTCCCTGTGAAATAAATCGATCGATTCCTTTCTTCAGCAACGGGACACCGGCGACGATCCATGCCTGCGAAACGCCCTGCCGCCCGTGAGCTTCCGCGGCGCCTCGAAGACCTGCCCAACGTCGGCCGCGCGGTCGCGGCGGATTTCCGCCGCCTGGGCATCGGCGCGCCCGACGAAATCCGCGGCCGCGACCCGTACATGCTCTACCACGACCTGTGCCGCGCGACGCACGCGCCCGTCGACCCGTGCATGCTCGACACCTTCCTCGCCGTCGTGAGCTACGTCGAGGGCGGCCCCGCGAAGCCGTGGTGGCACTACACGGCGAAGCGCAAGCGCATGGTCCCCGGCTCGGCCAAGGCGCTCGCGAAAAAGGGCGAAGCCGCGAGCGGTCGCGCCGGATCGAAGGACACCGGCCTGAAAGCCGACCCGCGAAGCGACAGTGCCGTCGGTCGGCCTTCGGGCCAACGGGGCTCGCCGCAGCGACGTCCTTCGCCGTCCGCCCCCCGGCGCCGCCGGCATTCCGATCCTGCTGAGGCTTGACGGGCGCGCACCGCGAGGCGCGCGCCCGCCCTCTTTTCCGAGGCTTTCGATGGACCTCCTGCTCTACGGCATGAAGGGCTCGGGGTCGGCCGCGGTCGAGGCGGCGCTCGAACTCGCGGGCGTGCCGTTCCGCCTGATCCCGACCGCGACCTGGGAGCGCAACGCGGCCTACGACGATCTCCTGAAGCTGAACCCGCTCGGTCAGATCCCGACGCTCGTGCTCCCCGACGGCACGGCGATCTCGGAGAGCGCCGCGATCCTGATCCACCTCGGGCTCGCGCATCCGGCGAGCGGGCTCCTGCCGCAGGAGGCGTCCGCCCGGGCGCGAGCGCTGCGCGGGCTCGCCTACGTCGCCGCGAACTGCTATGCGGCGATCGGAGTGATCGACTATCCCGAGCGCTGGACGCTGCCCGCCGACGACACGGCGACGAACGAGCGCGTGCGCGCCGGCGCGCGGGCGCGGCTTCACGCCTGCTGGTCGGCCTTCGCCGACGTGTTCGGCGAGGAATTCGCCTCGCGCGAGGCGCCGGGCGCGCTCGAACTCTTCGCCACGATCGTCTCGAAGTGGTCCGGTGCGCGCAAGCACCTCGCGGATCACCGGAGCGCGTTCCATGCGGCGCTCCTGCGCGTCGAGGCGCATCCCGTCGTCGCGAAGGTGCTCGCGCGGCACTGGCCGTGGGTCAGGGCACCCCGTCCGTGGGACATCCGCGGGACCGGAAGTTGACCCTCTCCTCCCCCGCCGCACGCCTCGCCGCGCGCCTCGCCCATCCGGCGATCTGGCGCGGCGGCGATTGCGCGCCGGAACCGGCCTCGCTGCCCACCGGCTTCCCCGCGCTCGACGCGGCGCTGCCCGGCGGCGGCTGGCCCGGCGCAGGGTTGACCGAGATGCTGCTCGCACGCGACGGCATCGGCGAGATCGCGCTCATGCTGCCCGCGCTCGGCTCGCTGCAGCGCGCGCGGCGCGACATCGTCTGGATCGCACCACCGTACCGCCCCTGCGCACCCGCGCTCGCCGCCGCCGGCCTCGACCTCGCGCGCTTCCACGTCGTGCGTTGCGCGCGGCCCGACGACGCGCTGTGGGCCTGCGAGCAGGCGCTGCGCGCGCCCGAGTGCGGCGCGGTGTTCGCGTGGCTCGCGACGCGCGACGAGCGCGTGCTGCGCCGCCTGCAGGTCGCCGCGCGCGACGGCCGCAGCTTCGGCACGCTGTGGCGGCGGCCCGGCGACCGCGGCGGCGCGGCATCCGCGCCGCTGCGCCTGGGTCTCGCCCCGCACGAGCGCGGCGGACTTCTCGCGGTGCACGTGCTGAAGCGCCGCGGAGGCGCGCTCGGGCACCCGGTCGTCGTGGACCTCGAAGCACGCAGCGTCGTCGCCCCGGGCATCGCCGTGCGACCGCGGCCGCTGCCCGCGCCGCCGCGGCGCCCCGATCCGCGCACGGTCGCCGCGCACGAGGCGGTCAGGACGACGCCGGTGCGGCGCAGGCTGCGCGCCGCTTCCTGAGGTGCTCCGTGGCTCGGCTCCGGGCCGACGGATCTCCCCATCGAATCAGGGCATCGGATTCCATTGCCCGTCCGCCATGCTGTGGTGCTCGATCTTCCTCCCCGCCCTGCCGCTCGAGGTCTACGCGCGCGGTTCGGACGACGATACGACGCAGCCGTTCGCGGTGGGAAGCGGAGGATCGCGCCCGCAGATCGTCGCGGCGAACGCGGCAGCCCGCACGGGCGGCGTGAAGCGCGGGCAGGCGGTGGCGGGCGCGCTCGCGCTCGTGCCCGGCCTCGCGCTGCGCGATCGCGACCCGAAAGCGGAAACGCGCGCGCTCGAGAGCATTGCGACCTTCACGCTCTCGTTCACCTCCGCGGCGAGCCTCGTGCCTCCGAGCGCGGTGCTGGCCGAGATCGGCGGCAGCCTGAAGTTCTTCGGTGGCCTCGATCGCCTGCTCGCCGCGATGAAGCGGGGGATCGAGGCACGGGGCCACGCGCCGCGCCTCGCGGTCGCGCCCTCACCGCTCGCCGCGCTCGTGTTCGCGCGCACGCAACGCAGCGAGCCCGTGCTCGAATCCCGCGCGCTCGCCCCTGCGCTGAAAGACGCGCCGCTCGCCGCGCTCGGCCTCGATTCCCGCGTGCTGGAGACGCTCGCCGCGGCCGGCGTGCGCACGATCGGCGCGGCGGAAGCGCTGCCGCGCGACGGCCTCGCGCGCCGCTTCGGCCCCGGCCTCGTCGAAGCCCTCGACCGCGCGCACGCGCGAATTCCCGATCCGCGCGCGCCTTACGCGCCGCCGCCTTCGTTCGAGACGAAGCTCGCGCTGCCCGCGCCCGCGCACGACGCCGCCGCGCTCGGCTTCGCCGCGCACCGGCTCGCGCAGGACCTCGCCGCGTGGCTTCTCGCGCGCGGTCTGGGCGTGCAGGCGGCGGAACTCGCGCTCGTGCACGAACCCTGGCAGCGCGCGCGCGTCGGACGTCCCGCGACCGTGCTCGCGCTCGCCTTCGCCTCGCCGGCGCGCGCGATCGGCCATCTCGCCACGGTGATGCACGAGCGGCTCGCACGCACCGCACTGCCGGCGCCGGTCGAGACGCTCGCGCTCGCCACGCGCTCGACCGCGCCGCTCGCCGGAGCGCCGCTCGGACTCCTGCCGGGCGACGAAGCCGACGCGCCGCTCGTGCCGCTCGTCGACCGCCTGCGCGCGCGGCTGGGCGACACCGCGGTCGTGAGCTACGCGACGCGGGCCGACCATCGTCCCGAGCGCGCGCAGGTCGAGACGACGGACGCCACGCACGCCGGCACCGACCCTCCGGCCACGCCCGGCGCGCCGCGCCCGCTGTGGCTGCTCCCCGAGCCCGTGCCGATCGGCGATGCGCTCGCGGCCGCGCCCTGGGCGCTGTGCGACGGCCCCGAGCGCATCGAGTCGGGCTGGTGGGACGGCGGCGACGTGCGCCGCGACTACTGCGTCGCGCAGACGCCGCAGGGCGCGCGCGCGTGGATCTTCCGCCACCATGCGCGCGGGACCGACGACGGCGACTGGTGGCTGCACGGGTGGTTCGCGTGAGGGCACGGGACTTGCTTGATCCAACCACGACCCCACCGCAGCCCATCATGACCCGCATCCGCTCCCTGCTCCCCAAGCACGCCCGCTCCCTCGCCCTCGCGCTCCTCCCCGGACTTGTCGCCGCCGCAGCGCAGGCGCCGC
>JADLBN010000176.1 GCA_020847675.1 Burkholderiales bacterium
CACATCCTGACCAAGAAGTCCACCAAGTCCAAGCGGCAGCTTCGCGGCTCCGCCGAGGTCCACGGCACCAACGTGGCGTCGGTGAAGGCGATGATGCCCTACGCGTAAGGGAGAGCGACGATGCCTCGCGTCAAACGTGGAGTCACCGCGCGCGCCCGCCACAAGAAGGTGATCGCGCAGGCCAAGGGATACCGCGGCCGCCGCAACAACGTCTTCAAGATCGCCAAGCAGGCGGTGATGAAGGCGGGCCAGTACCAGTACCGCGACCGGCGCACCCGCAAGCGCGAGTTCCGCGCGCTGTGGATCGCCCGCATCAACGCGGCCGTGCGCGACCTCGGCATGACCTACAGCGGATTCATGAACGGGTTGCGCAAGGGCGGCATCGAGATCGACCGCAAGGTCCTCGCCGACCTCGCGGTCCACGACATGCCCGCGTTCGCCAAGATCGCCGAACAGGCCAAAGCCTCGCGGGCCTGACCGGAAGACCGGGGACGAGAAAGAGGCGCGAAGCGCCTCTTTTTCTTTGGGAGGAGGAACGCGTGTCGAGCGTGAAGGGTATCCGTCGTGGCCGCGCCCGCGGCCGTGCGCGAGCCGGGTGTCGCATCTCCCCCGCACCGTTGGCCGCGTGCCCACTGCCTTCCCGCCCATGACCTCGGAACTCGCCACGCTCGTCGAGGCCGCGCTCTCCGATTTCGCGGCCGCCGCCGACCCGGCATCCCTCGAGAACGCGAAGGCCCGCTACCTCGGCAAGGCCGGTCGCCTGACGGCAGAGCTGCGCACGCTCGGCACGCTCTCGCCTGAAGCGCGAAAGGAAGCCGGCGCCCGCATCAACGAGGCGAAGGAACGGCTCGAATCGGCTCTCGCCGAGCGCCGCGCGGCGCTCGCCGACGCGAAGCTCGCGGCTGCGCTCGCGGCCGAAGCGGTCGACGTCTCGCTGCCGGGCCGGGGCGCGGGAAGCGGGACGCTCCATCCGCTCACGCTCACGCTCGAGCGCTTCGAGACGCTGTTCGCTTCGCTCGGCTTCGAGGTTGCCGACGGCCCCGAGATCGAGGACGACTTCCACAACTTCACCGCGCTCAACACGCCGGAGAACCACCCGGCGCGCTCGATGCACGACACGTTCTACGTCGACGGCGGGATGCTCCTGCGGACCCACACCTCGCCGATCCAGGTGCGCTGGATGGAGACCCACGAGCCGCCGATCCGGATCATCGCGCCCGGCCGCGTCTACCGCGTCGACAGCGACGCGACGCACTCGCCGATGTTCCACCAGGTCGAGGGGCTGTGGATCGACCGCGACGTGACCTTCGCCGACCTGAAGGGCACGGTCGCCGAGTTCCTGCGACGCTTCTTCGAGCGCGACGACCTCGCGGTGCGCTTCCGCCCGTCGTTCTTCCCGTTCACCGAGCCCTCCGCCGAGATCGACATGAGCTTCGGCGACGGCTGGCTCGAAGTCGCCGGCGCGGGCCAGGTCCACCCGAACGTGCTGGCCGCGGTCGGGATCGACCCGGAGAAGTGGCAGGGCTTCGCATTCGGCATGGGCCCGGACCGTTTCGCGATGCTGCGCTACGGCGTCGACGACCTGCGGCTCTTCTACGAGAACGACCTGGCGTTCCTGCGCCAGTTCGCCTAGGGCCTGTTCACGATGAGGGTGTCCGAAGCCTGGCTGCGCACGTTCGTCGACCCCGCGCTCGACACCGCGGGACTCGCCGCGCGGCTCACCATGTCGGGCCTCGAGGTCGAGACGATCGAACCGGCGGCGCCGCCGTTCTCCGGCGTCGTCGTCGCGCGCATTCTCTCCGTCGCAGCCCACCCGAACGCGGACCGGCTCCGCCTGTGCGAGGTCGACGCCGGGCACGGCGCGGCGCTCGCGATCGTGTGCGGCGCGCCCAACGCGGCGGCCGGCATGACGGTGCCCTGCGCGCTCGAGGGCGCGGTCCTTCCCGGAGGCCTCGCCATCAGGCGAACGACGGTGCGCGGCGTCGAGTCGCAGGGCATGCTCTGCTCGGCGAAGGAACTCGGCCTGTCGGACGACGCCGGCGGCCTGCTCGCGCTCGACGATTCGCTCGTCCCCGGCACGAACCTGCGCGAAGCACTCGCGCTCGACGACTCGATCTTCACGCTCAAGCTCACGCCCAACCGCGCCGACTGCCTGTCGATGCTCGGCGTCGCGCGCGACGTCGCGGCGATCACCGGCGCGAAGCTCTCGGCCCCGGACGTCCCGCCGGTCGCGCCGGCGATCCGCGAGCGGCGCGAAGTGCGCGTCGACGAGCCGGCCGCCTGTCCCCGCTTCGGTGGCCGCACGATCGAAGGCGTCGACGCGTCGCGCGCATCGCCCGCGTGGATGCGCACGCGGCTCGAGCGTGCAGGCATCCGCGCGATCAGCGCGGTCGTCGACGTCACGAACTACGTGATGCTCGAACTCGGGCAGCCGATGCACGCGTACGACGCGCGCCACCTCGACGGCGCGCTCGTCGTGCGCTTCGCCCGCCCCGGCGAGGAACTCACGCTGCTCAACGGCGACACGCTGAAGCTCGAACCCGACCTGCTCCTCGTGTGCGACGAGAAGAAGCCGCTGGGACTTGCCGGCATCATGGGCGGCGAGCACTCGGGCATCGCACCCGACACGAACACCGTCTACCTCGAGGCCGCCTGCTGGGAGCCGGCGGTGATCCAGGGCCGGATGCGTCGCCTCGGGTTCCAGAGCGACGCGGGCCACCGGTTCGAGCGCGGCGTCGATCCGATGCTCGGTCCCGCGGCCATCGAGCGCGCCACGGCGCTCATCCTCGCGATCTGCGGCGGCCGCGCGGGTCCGATCACCGACGCGAAGGCCACGCTGCCCGCGCGTCGGACCATCCGCGTGCGCAGCGCGCGCATCGCGAAGCTCCTCGGCGTCGCGGTCGCGCCCGACGACGCCGCGGGCGTGTTCGAGCGCCTCGGCGTCACGGTGCGCCGCCTTGGCGACGACTTCGAGGTCACCCCGCCGTCGTGGCGCTTCGACCTCGCGATCGAGGAGGATTACGTCGAGGAAGTCGCCCGCGTTCGCGGCTTCGACGCGATTCCCGCGGTGCAGGGCGCGCACGTGACGCGCATGCCGGCGCGGCCGGAGTCGAAGCGCACCTCGTTCGCGCTGCGGCGGCTGCTCGCCGCGCGCGACTGGAACGAGGTCGTCACCTTCGGCTTCGTGTCGTCGGCGATCGAGGCTGCGCTCGATCCCGCCACGACACCGATACCCGTCCGGAATCCGATCGCGGCGCACCTCGACGTGATGCGCACCTCGCTCCTGCCGGGTCTCCTCGAGGTGCTGCGGACCAACGCGAGCCGGCGCGAGCCGCGCGTCCGCGTGTTCGAACTGGGGCGCGTGTTCCTGCGCGAGCCGGACGGCCTGCGGCAACCGTTGCGGCTCGGCGGACTCGCCTTTGGCCCTGCCCTGCCGGAACAGTGGGGTATACCGACGCGAGCGGTTGACCTCCACGACGTGAAAGCGGATCTCGAGGCGCTCGCCGCGCCCTTCGCTCTCGCGAGCACGGCCGCGCCGCACCCCGCTCTCCATCCGGGCCGCTCCGCGGCCGTGGCGATCGACGGCAGGCCCGCGGGCTGGCTGGGCGAGTTGCACCCGCGGCTCGCGCGCCGGTTCGAGATCGCTTCGGCCCCGGTGGCCTTCGAAATCGACCTCGAGGCGCTGCTGGCGCGGCCGGTGCCGGTCGGGCGTCCGGTGTCCCGGCAGCCGATGGTGCGGCGCGACCTCGCGCTGGTGGTCGCCGAGGAGGTGCCGGTCGCCGCCCTGGTCGGGGCGATGCGCGCGGCGGGGCCGCCGTTCGTCGTCGCCATCCGGCCATTCGACCTGTTCCGCGGGGCCGGTTTGCCGCCTGGCCGGAAAAGCGTTGCGATTCTGGTGCTTATGCAGGATACTGCACGTACTTTGACCGACGCCGAAATCGAGGGGGCGGTGGCGGTGCTGGCGTCTGCCGCCCATCGCGAATTCGGCGCCACGCTTCGTCACCAGGACGCACGATGACGTTGACCAAAGCCGAACTGGCCGACCTCCTGTTCGAGCAACTCGGCTTGAACAAGCGCGAGGCGAAAGACATGGTCGAACGCTTCTTCGAGGAAGTGCGCATCGCGCTCGAAGCCGGCGAGAGCGTGAAGCTCTCTGGCTTCGGC
Organism: Burkholderiales bacterium; assembly: GCA_020847675.1. Lineage (GTDB taxonomy): Bacteria > Pseudomonadota > Gammaproteobacteria > Burkholderiales > Casimicrobiaceae > VBCG01. Next base: position 4,165 of record JADLBN010000176.1, read on the forward strand.
AATTTCCAGCTGCGCGAGAAACCGCAGCGGCCGGGGCGCAACCCCAAGACCGGCGAGGAAATTCCGATCACGGCGCGACGCGTCGTGACTTTCCACGCGAGCCAGAAGCTCAAGGCCATGGTGGACGCGGCCGACCATGTCGGATCCCAGCCGCGCTAGGCCCGAACTTCCGCCGATCCCGGCGAAGCGGTATTTCACGATCGGCGAAGTGTCCGATCTGTGTGCGGTCAAGCCGCACGTGCTGCGCTATTGGGAGCAGGAGTTCGCGCAGCTGAAGCCGGTCAAGCGGCGGGGCAACCGCCGCTACTACCAGCACCACGAGGTGCTGCTGATCCGGCGCATCCGCGATCTCCTCTACGAGCAGGGCTTCACGATCAACGGCGCCCGGCACCGCCTCGAACACGACGTCGACGAGGCACGGGCGGCCGCGGCGCGTCCGACGCCCTCGACCACGTCGGTCCCCGCCCGCCCGCAGGCCGGGACGAACGGCCAGGGACCCGCGCCTGCCGCGCTGCGGCAGGAACTGGCGGCCATCCGGCTGCTTCTCGACCCGGACGAGCGCTGACCGGGTGGCCGGAATGCCCTTCCGGAACGGTATAATCGGCGGTTTCGGTCGGGGCGTAGCGCAGCCTGGTAGCGCACCTGCATGGGGTGCAGGGGGTCGGAAGTTCGAATCTTCTCGCCCCGACCACTCGATTTCCCTCTTGAGCGATCTGCGGCGCGAGGTTCCGCGGACCCGGGCGCCCCGCGTTCGTCCGGTTCACGGCGCCGCCCCCTTCGATGGCCCCGGGGCGGCAAGCCGCGTCCGGCGCGAGTCTTGCTTGAGTCGAACTCCGCCCCCCTCCTCCGGAGGGATCGACGCATGACGCCTCCGACTCCGCTCCGCACGGCCCCCACCCCGGGCTCGGTGTCCGAGCTGGCGTTCGCCCGGGCGCAGCGCAACACGGTCCTGATCATCGACGACCTGTTCTCGAGCCGGCTCCTCTTGGCCGAGATCGTCCGGCAGATCGACGGCAAGCTCAACCTCGAACTGTTCGACACGCCGTCGCGCGCGCTCGAGTTCGCGCGCAACAACCGCGTCGACATCGTCCTCACCGACTACAAGCTGCCCGAATTCGACGGCATCGAACTGGTGAAGCAGCTGCGCTCGCTGCCGCACTGCGTCGACGTGCCGGTCGTCGTGATCACGGTCGTCGACGATCGCAGGATCCGGTACGAGGCGCTCGAGGCCGGCGCGACCGACTTCCTGATCAAGCCGCTCGACGAGCACGAGACGCGCGCGCGCTGCGCCAACCTGCTCGAACTGCGCCGCCACAAGATCGTGCTGTCGGACCAGGCGCGCGTGCTGCAGTACCAGGTCGACAAGTCGGTGTCCGAGATCCACGAACGGGAGCTCGAGACGCTCGCGAAGCTCGCGAAGGCGGGCGAGTTCCGCGACCGGACCACCGGCAACCACCTGATGAGGATGGCGCGCTACTCGGCGTTGATCGGCATGAACCTCGGCCTCGGCGCCGAGACCTCGCACGTGCTGGAGGTCGCCGCGCCGATGCACGACATCGGCAAGATCGGCATCCCCGACGCGATCCTGCTCAAGAACGGCCCGCTGACTCGCGAGGAGGACGAGACGATGCGCAGGCACCCGCGCATCGGCTACGACATCCTGAAGGGCAGTCCGTCGAAATACCTGTCGATGGGAGCGATCATCGCGCTCGGCCACCACGAGAAGTTCGACGGTTCCGGCTACCCCAACGGCCTGCACGGCGACGACATCCCGCTGGTCGCGCGCATCGTCGCGGTGGCCGACGTGTTCGACGCGCTCGTCTCGGAGCGCCCGTACAAGCACGCCTGGCCGATCGTCGAGAGCGTCGAGTACCTGAAATCGCAGCGCGGACGCCACTTCGATCCGCGCTGCGTCGACGCGTTCCTCGCCGACTCGTCGAAGGTCGAGGCGATCATCCGCGAACTCGGCGACTGAAAATCGGGTGAAAATCGGGGACAGACCCCAATTGCCGGAGTTTGGCAATTGGGGTCTGTCCCCGATTTTCACGAGCGCTCAGGCCGCGGCGGGCCTTCCGAGACGCACGATCCGGTCGGCCTTCAGCGTCGGCGGGACCACGTGGCTCACCACCACGATCGTCGCGCCGCCGCGAAGGGCGCTCAGCGTCGCGCCGATGTCCGCGGCCGACGCCGCGTCGAGCTGGCTCATCGGCTCGTCGAGCAGCAGGAGCCGCGGCGAGCGCAGGAGCGCACGCGCGATCGCGAGCCGCTGCCGCTGCCCCCCGGACAGGCCGATCCCGCGCTCGCCCAGCGGCGTGCGATAACCGAGAGGCAGCGCCGCGAAGACCTCGTGGACCCCCGCGCGCCGGCAGGCGCGCTCGACCTCGCCGGTCGACGCGTGCGGATGCCCCAGGACCAGGTTGTCGAGGACGGTGCCCGCGAACAGCACGGTGTCCTGCGGCACGATGCCGAGCGTGCCGCGCAGTTCGTCGCAGGCGAGCGTGCGCGTGTCGCGCCCGTCGATGCACACGCTGCCCTCGGACGGGAAGGCGAATCCGGCGACCATCCGGCACAGCGTGCTCTTGCCGCAGCCCGAAGGCCCGGTGACCACGACGCACTCGCCCGGCCTCGCCTCGAGTTCGAAGCCGCGCAGGAGCCACGGGCCTTCGCCGTGCCGGAAGCCGACGCCCGAGAACGCGAGGTGCGCGGCGCCCGTCCGCCCCCCGGCCGCTCCGTTGCGCGGCTCCTGCGGCACGTCCATCACGTCGGCGAGTCGCCTGACCGCGATGGTCGCCTGCTGGAACTGCTGCCACAGGCCGGCCAGCCGCAGCACCGGCTGCGACACGCGCGTCGCGAACATCTGGAACGCCACCAGCATCCCGATCGTGAAGTCGTCTCCGCGCATGACGAGCCACGCGCCGGCGCACAGCACCGCCGCGGACATCGCCTGCTCGATCGCCCCGGCCGCGCACTGGTAGCCGTTCGCCAGTTGCCGGGTCGCGAAGCCGGTTCGAAGCCAGGCTGCCAGAGCGTCGTCGTAGCGGCGGGTGAACGCAGGCTCGAGCTCGAGCGCCTTCACCGTCTCGATGCCGCCGATCGACTCGGTCGCGAGCGCCTGGGTTCGCGCGCCGGCGAGGAACTGCTCGTTCAACCGCCGCTGCAGCGGCGGCGCCACCGCGAGCGACAGCGCCGCGAGCGCCACCACCGCCGCCAGCGCGACCAGCGTGAGCGGCACGCTGTAGTACGCCATCACGGCGACGAAGACGAGGGCGAACGGGATGTCCAGCAGCACCGTGATCGCCGCGCCGGCGAGGAACTCGCGCACCGTCTCGACGCCGTTCAGGCGCGCCACCAGCACGCCTACCGGCCGGCGCTCGAGAAAGCCGAGCGGGACGCGCAGGAGGTGTGCGTACACGCGCGACCCCAGCACGGCGTCCACGCGAGTGCCGGCGTGGATCACGAGCGCCTGGCGCAGCCATCCGATCGCCGCGGAGAACGCGATCAAGAGCGCCAACGCCGTCGCGACCACCGCGAGCGTCCCGGTCGCGCGATGGACGATCACCTTGTCGACGATCACCTGGCTCGCGAGCGGAAGCGCGAGGGCGGCGAACTGCAGCGCGAGCGAGGCCGCGAGCACGTCGCGCACGACGTCGCGGCGGCGCACCAGCTCGTCGAACACGGTGCGAAAACCGAAGGCGGCAGACCGCTCCGCGACCGGGTCTCCCGCGGACGCCTCGTCGCGCGCGCGCACGAGGATCGCAATGCCTGTCGCCTGTGCGGCGAACGCGGCCGCCGGTGCGTCGGTGGGCGAGCGCGATCCGGCGGCGAACCAGACCACGCGGCTCGCCGTCGCCGACACCACCAGCGCCGGCCTCGCCGGAGCCTCGCCCGACTCGTCCGGGTCGTCCGGGTCGGCGCGCGTCGGGCGCAGCATCGCCACGCAGGGCATCGGGGCGCGGGCGAGCGCGTCGATGCCCGCGCGGACCACCTGCACGTCGAATCCGGCCTCGCGCAGCCCGTCGACGAGCGTGGGAAGCGCATACGGGCAGGGCGTCCGGCGCACGAAGGCTGCCGCATCGAAAGAGCGGCGGTGCAGGTTGCACAGGCTTCCGATCGCCCACTGCAGGTCGCAGGCATCGAGCGAGGCGTCTGGCGTGTCGACCGGACCTGCGCGCATTCCGGCCTCAGCGTTCGCGGGCCGCCTCGCCCCAGGCCTTCTGCAGCGGCGACAGCAGGTACTCGATCACCCGGCGTTCGCCGAGCCGGATTTCGGCGGTCGCGAGCATGCCCGACACCAGCTCGAACGCCGCGCCCTCACCGCGCAGCGCCTGTCCCGCGAGAGCGATGCGGGCGCGAAATCCCGGGGATCCGCTCCGGTCGGCCGCCGGTTCGATCGCATCGGGCGCGACGTGCGCGACGCGGCCTTCGAGCGCGCCGTACTTCTGGAACGGATACGGGGCGAGCTTCACGCGGGCGAGCTGCCCGACCTGCACGAATCCCGCGTCCTCGTGATGCACGAGGACCTCGGCGACCAGTTCCTCGCCTGCTGGCACGATGGTGACGAGCGGCGAACCGGCGGCTATGACCGCACCCGGTCCGCGCGCGAATACCTCCTTGACGGTTCCCGCGCAGGGAGCGCGGATCTCCACCGCCTCGGCGCGATGGAACTGGCGGGCGAGTGCTTCGCCGATTCGGGCGATCTCTGCATCGACCTGCGCACGCTCGGCCTGGAGCTGTGCGCGATAGCCCGACGCCACCTGGGCAAGGCGCGTGCGAGCCTGCAGCGACGCGGACGCGAGACCGGCCACCGCGTGACGCTGCGCGTCGAGGTCCTGCGACTTCTCGATCGCCTCGCGCTCGCGCTCGAGCGCGGCGAGTTCGCTCACGAACCCTTCCGCCCGAAGCTTCGCGAAGCGCTCCGCCGCGGTGCGCACGATCGGCACGACGCGATCGAGCTTGTCCTGCGCCGCGCGCGCGGCGAGGAGCTCCTGGTCGAGCCGCGCGACGGCCGCCGCCTCCTGGGCAGCCGCGTCGAGATGGGCGCGGCGATTCGCCCGGAAGAGCGCGAGCGTCGCGGCATGGGCCGACTCGTCGTCACCTCGCCGGAGCTGCGGGGCGACGCCGGCGAGTTCGGCGTCGATGCGCCGCCGCTGGAGGTCTCTCCGCGCGAGTTCGGAGCGCAACGCCCGCGTCTCCGACTCGACCAGCGCACCGTCGAGGCGGACGAGCGGCTCGCCTTCGACCACGGCGGCGCCTTCGGCGACGAGCACCTCGCGCACGACGCCGGCCTCCACCGGCTGGACGAGGCGAACCTGCGTGCGCGGCGCGAGGCGACCGTCCGCGACGACGACGACGTCGAGCTTCGCGAGGCACGTCCAGGCCGCCACCGACGCGCCGAAGGCGAGCAGGAGGTGCAGGACGATCCGGCTTCGGCGTCCCGCCGGCATCGCGTCGATGCGCTCCCAGCCCGGGGCGAACGCGGCATCGTCGGGCGGCGCCGCCGCCCTTTTGATGAAGGCGAGCATCGTGCGCCTGCGCGGACGACAGCGAGACCTGCGTACTGGCCGGGCCGGCGGGCGTCAGGCCCGTTGCCGTCCCAGCACATCGGGCGGTTCGATGCCTGCTGCCAGGTCGCGCGCGTTCCACCACGTTTGCCGCAGCGTCTCGAACGCGGCATCGCCGCCGTCGTTATCGCCGGAGAGACCCGCGATGGCACCCGCGGCCTCGGCAGCCGTCACCGCTGCCGGGTCGGACGCGGGCGGAGCGGCGATGCCGCCGGCGAATGCCGATCCCGGCCCGGCCGACAACGCCAGAGCCCATGCCCTGGCATCCACCGCACGCGGACCCGGTGTCTCTTGCTCTCCCGGTCGTGCGGCGGAAGGCGAATGCGCGATGTGAAGCGGCAGGCCCATGCCCGACTCGTTCCCGGCTTCCCGAAGCGGCATACCGGCCATCGGGATTTGCGGGCCCTCCGGACTTTGCGTCACCAGCGGCTTGTTGACGGGCAGCGACTCATGGGCGCACGTCGACGGGCAAGGATCATCCGTTCCCGTCGAGGGTGCCGGCGCGGAGCCCGCGCCGAGGTGGATCCCGAGGTCGCCTTCGCTCCAGTCGCGAACCCGGATCACGCCACGGGTGCCCCCTGCCGCAGCCGGCGTTCGCACGACGAGCGTCGTCGCGCCGCCCTCGTCGATCCCGGTCTCGAAGCCGAGGCCGCGTTCGCGTCCGGTGAGGACGACGCCATCGACGACGATCGCCCCGGCGCCGTCGGAATCGACGACGACGTCGTTGCCGTCGCCCGCGGCGAACGCGTAGGTGTCGTGCCCCGATCCGCCGGCGAGACGGTCGTCGCCGAGCCCGCCCGCGATCGCGTCGTCGCCGCCGCCTCCGTCGAGGCTGTCGTTGCCGGATCCGCCCGCGAGCGTGTCGCGTCCGCCCGCGCCTTCGACCAGGTCGTCGCCGGCGCCACCGTCGAGAGTGTCGTCGCCGCGGCCGCCGTGAAGGCGATCGACCGCGGCACCGCCGGCCACCAGGTCGCCGTCGTCGCGGGCGAACACCACCTCGCCCGCGATCCGCTCCGGATCGCCAAGCGTCAGCGTCGCGGCGTCGCCGATCGCGCGATCGACGAAGCGCCAGCCCGCGGAGAGATCGTCGTCCGCTTCCGGATGCCCGTTCAGCGCCTCTCGCCACGCGAGGTGCTTCGCGCGGTCGTCGATCCATGCGTCGCTCGCGTTCGCGTCGCCGGTGTCGGCGTCGAAGCGCGAGAACGACGGACTCGCGCCGTGCTCGACGCCGACGAAGGCGAACGCGTCGAGGTCCGCGAGCGCGTTCAGCACCGACCGGTCGCCGCGCGCGCGCTGCGCGAGCGCCGTGCTGCCCTCCTCCGCGAGCGCGACGAGCGTCCCGCGCGTGCCGCGGTCGGCGATGGCCGCAGCGAGCGCTTCGAGGCCGTCGCCGGACGGAACTTCGCCGGCGACCGTCCGCCACAACAGCGTGCCGACGCGCGACGACCGTGCGCCGTCGTCCGCGCCGGACGACTGCCACAGCTCGTCGAACGTCGCATCGTCCACCGCCGGATCGATCGCGCGGACCAGGCCGAGCCACGCGGCACGCTCGGCGATCGGCACCTGCGCGTCGGTCGGTGCTTCCGGCGCCACGACGCCGCCGTCCGTCGCCATGTCGCCGGCCGCGGCTTCGGTCGGATCACGAGCATCGCCGGACTGCGCGGCGGAATCGTCCTGCGCCGGCGCTTCCGCCTCGATGCCTGGCGGCATCCAGCCCGGCGGGGCGCCGGCGGGAGGCGCGATCGAGCCCCGCCTCAGTCCCTCGACGATGCGCTCGATCGGATAGCCGAGCCAGGAAGCGACGACGTAGGGGATCGGCGGAACGGGGGCTTCTGTCGCGGCGGTCGTCATCGTGCGCTCCTCGCGGGCGCGCGTCGGGGAAGGAGCGCGCCGGGTGGAATCCACGCTAGGCCGCGCGAGTGCGCGCGTCAATTCGGCCGAACGGCCGAGGCCGGGCGCATCGTCCGAAAGGACGATTGACGCGCCAAGCCCATCCTGCGCGGGGCCGCTTGCGCCCGGCGCGACCCGCCCTTCGCGAGGTCAGCCGCGCGCGTGCCTGCGCACGAACGCGTCGACGCGGCGCACGCCCTCGACGATCGCCTCGTTCGACGCCGCGTAGGAGAAGCGGATGTGCTGCCCGTCGCCGGGCACGCGCCGGCCGAAGTGGATGTCGGCGAGCACCGCCACGCCCGCCTCGTGCAGCAGGCGCCTTCGGAACGCCTCGGAGTCCGCGCAGCCGGTGAGGCGGCAGGCCTCCGAGACGTTGGGCCACGCGTAGAACGCGCCGCCGGGCGTCCGGCAGGAGATGCCCGGCACGCGATCGAGCAGTCCGACGATCAGGTCGCGCCGCTCGAGGAAGCGCGCGCGCATCGCGTCGGCCGCGTCCTGCGGGCCGTCGATCGCCTCGACCGCGGCCCACTGCGAGATCTGCGACGCGCAGGAGTCGGTGTTGGTGATCCAGCGGGTGAACACCGGCGCGAGCGCGCGATTCGCGCAGTAGCCGATGCGCCAGCCGGTCATCGCCCAGGTCTTCGACGCGCCGTCGCTGATGACGGTGCGCTCGAGGAGCCCCGGCCGCGACGCGATCGACTCGAACTTCCCGTCGTAGGCCAGCCGCGAGTAGATCTCGTCGGCATAGATCCAGATCCGCGGATGGCGCGCGAGGATCGCGGCGATCGCGTCGAGATCGGCCGTGCGCAGGATGCCCCCGGTCGGGTTGTGCGGCGTATTGAGGATCACGAGCCGGGTGCGCGGCGTGATGGCAGCCTCGAGTTCGGCCGGGTCGAAGGCGAAGTCGCGGGACTCGCGCAGGAAGACCGGGACCGGCACCGCGCCGTTCGCGAGGATCTGCGACTCGTAGATCGGGAAGCCGGGAACCGGGTAGACCACTTCGTCGCCGGCGCCGTGGTCCGTGGTCGAGGCGATCGTGTAGGCGATGAACGGCTTTGCGCCCGCGCCGACGACGACGTCCTCGGGAGCGATGTCGAGGCCGCGCCGCGAGCCCATGTCGCGGGCTGCGGCCGCGCGCAGCTCGTCGATGCCGGCCGACGGCGTGTAGCCGTGCCTGCCGGAGCGGATCGCGCGGACCGCCGCGTCCTGCACGTGGGGCGGCGTCGGGAAGTCGGGCTGGCCGATGCAGAACGACACGACGTCCGCGCCGCCGCGCACCAGCGCGTTGACCTCGGCCAGCACGACGAAGGCGTTCTCGGTGCCGAGCGACTCCGCGCGCCGCGAGAGCGGCGGCACGATCGCCCGTGGGGATTCGGGTGCGTTCATCGACGACTCCCTGCCTCGCGACGCCGGCCGCGGGCGGAGGTTCAGAAGTGCGACTGCGTCACCGCCAGCGTGCACAGCCCCATCAGGATCTGCGGCGCGATGCCGAGCACGAGGAGCAGGAGGCCGTTCGCGGACAGCAGCACGCGCGCGTCGCCGGGCGCGACGATCGGCGCGGTGTCGGTCGGATCGTCGAAGTACATGAGCTTCACCACGCGCAGGTAGTAGAACGCCCCGACCACCGAACTCAGCACCGCGACCACCGCGAGCCAGACGAACCCCTGGTTCACCACCGCCTCGATCACCGCGAACTTCGCGTAGAAGCCGATCGTCGGCGGGATGCCCGCGAGCGAGAACATCGCGAGGAGCATCACGAAAGCCCACCACGGCGAGCGGCGGTTGAGGCCCCTGAAGTCGTCGAGCAGGTCGGCCTCGAATCCGTCGCGCGACAGGAGCAGGATCATGCCGAAGGCCACGAGGCTCATCAGCACGTAGGCCACCGCGTAGAACATGGCCGCGGAGAAGCCGTTCAGGTCGGCGGCGAGGAACCCCAGCAGCATGAAGCCCATGTGGGCGATGGTCGAGTAGGCGAGCATCCGCTTGAGATTCACCTGCGCGATCGCGATCAGGTTGCCCAGCACCATCGACAGGAGCGAGAGCACGATCAGCATCCCCTGCCAGTCGAACTCGAGTCCCTTGAGCGCGCCCGCGAGCAGCCGCAGCGTGAACGCGAAGGCCGCGAGCTTGGGCGCCGTGCCGACCAGGAGCGTCACCGGCGTCGGCGCCCCGTGGTACACGTCCGGCAGCCACATGTGGTAGGGCACCGCGCCGAGCTTGAACGCGATTCCCGACACGACGAACACGAGTCCGAGCACCAGGAAGGTCCGGCCGGTCCCTGCGTCGAGCGTCGCCTGCGCGATCGCGTCGAGGTCGAGCGAGCCGGTCGCGCCGTACAGCATCGAGAAGCCGTAGAGCAGCATGCCCGACGCGAGCGCGCCCAGCACGAAGTACTTCATCGCCGCCTCGGACGGCGCGGCCACGTCGCGCCGCAGCGCGACCAGCGCGTAGAACGCGAGCGACATGAGTTCGAGCCCCAGGTAGAGCGTCACCAGGTTCGCCCCGGACATCATCACCATCATGCCGAGCAGCGAGAACAGCGTGAGGACGAACAGTTCGCCGCGGTAGAGCCCGCGCGCCGCCAGGTGACCGCGGGCGTAGAAGAGCATCAGCGAGACGGCGACGACCGCGAAGAGCTTCAGCACCCCGCCCAGCAGATCGGCGACGACCATCCCGCCGAACACCTTGACCGGAACGATCTGCGCGGTGGCGACGACGGCGACGAGCGCGACCAGGAGCCCCGCCTGGGTGAGCCAGAAGGTGATCGCGCGCCGCTCCTGCGGGACGAACAGGTCGGCGACGAGAACGATGCACGCCGACGCGAGGACCACGATCTCGGGAAGGACGGCGGCGAGGTGGGGCATCATCGCGGGACTCTCAGAGCTTGGACTTCGCGACGTGCGCGAGCAGGTCGGTGACCGAGACGTGCATGACGTCGACGAACGGGCGCGGCCAGACCCCGAGCGCGAGCACCGCGAGTGCGAGCACCCCGAGCAGCCAGAACTCCCGGCGGTTGAGGTCGGGCATCGCCGCGACCTCCGGGTTGGCCACCGGCCCGTAGAGCACGCGCTTCACCAGCCAGAGCGAGTAGGCGGCCCCGAGGATCAGCGTCACCGCCGCGCCGGTGCCGATCCAGAGGTTCTCGCGGACCGCGGCGAGGATCACCAGGAACTCGCCGACGAACCCGGAGGTGCCCGGGAGGCCCGAGTTCGCCATCGCGAAGAACACCATGAACGCGGCGAACAGCGGCATCGTGTTGACGACGCCGCCGTAGTCGGCGATCTGGCGGCTGTGCATCCTGTCGTAGAGCACGCCGACGCACAGGAACATGGCGGCCGACACGAAGCCGTGCGAGAGCATCTGCACCAGCGCGCCCTCGACGCCGAGCGCGCTGAACAGGAAGAAGCCCAGCGTGACGAAGCCCATGTGCGAGATCGACGAGTAGGCGATCAGCTTCTTCATGTCCGCCTGGACGATCGCGACGAATCCGATGTAGATGATCGCCACGAGCGACAGCGCGACCATGACGCCGGCGAGCGCGTGGCTCGCGTCGGGCACGATCGGCAGGATGAAGCGCACGAAGCCGTACCCGCCGATCTTCAGCGTGATCGCGGCAAGGATCACCGAGCCGCCGGTCGGCGCCTCGACGTGCGCGTCGGGCAGCCAGGTGTGCACCGGCCACATCGGAACCTTGACCGAGAACGCGAGGAAGAACGCGACGAACAGCGCGATCTGCACCGGCATCGAGAGCGGAACGCGGTACCAGTCCGCGAGCGCGAAGCTCTCGGTCGCGTTGTACAGGTAGACCAGCGCCACCAGCATCAGCAGCGAGCCGAGCAGCGTGTAGAGGAAGAACTTGATCGCGGCGTAGACCCTCCGGGGCCCGCCCCAGACCCCGATGATCAGGTACATCGGGATCAGCATCGCCTCGAAGAACACGTAGAACAGGAGCCCGTCCATCGCCGAGAACGCGCCGTTGATGAGCCCGGACATGACGAGGAAGGCCGCCATGTACTGGGCCACGCGCGACCGGATCACCTCCCACCCGGCCCACACGACGACCAGCGTCATGAAGCTGTTGAGCAGGATGAACAGCACCGAGATGCCGTCGACGCCGAGGAAGTACCAGGCGTCGAAGCGCGGGATCCACTCGCTGCGCTCGACGAACTGCAGCGCCGAGGTGGCCGGGTCGAACAGGGCCCACAGCGGCAGCGTGACCGCGAAACCGGCGGCGGCGCCGATGAGCGCGACCCACCGCGCCTTCGGGGCGTCGCCGTCGCGGTGGAGCACGAGCACCGCGAGGCCGGCGACGATCGGCACCCAGATGGAGAGAGACAGGTAGGGCAGCATCAGGTGCGCCCCCACCAGACCAGGAGCCCGAACACGCCGACGATCATCGTGAACGCGTAGTGGTAGACGTACCCCGACTGGATGTGGCGCACCAGCGCCGCCGCGAGTCCGACCACCTTCGCCGTCCCGTTGACGAAGAAGCCGTCGATCACGTTCCGGTCACCCACCTCGGAGAACAGACTGCCGACCCTGCGGAAGCCGCCGGCGAAGAACCAGTCGTTGAAGCGGTCGAAGTAGTACTTGTTGTCGAGCAGCGTGTAGATCGGGCCGGCCAGGCGCTTCAGCCGCTCGGGCAGCGCCGGATTCACCAGGTAGCAGTACCAGGCGGCGGCGATGCCGGCCAGCGCCAGCCAGAACGGCGCCGAGGCCATGCCGTGCAGCATGAACTCCGTCACGCCGTGCCAGCCGCGCGAGAGTTCGTCGAGGACGTCGCGGTCGGGCGCCACGAAGATCGACGACGAGAACCAGCCGCCGAACAGCATCGGCTGGATGTACGCCCAGCCCGCGAACACCGACGGGATCGCGAGCAGGACGAGCGGCACCGTGACCACCCAGGGGCTCTCCTTCGGCGGGTGGTCGGCATCGACGACGTGGTGCGAGTCCGGCTCGTGGCCTGCGCCGTGCGACGCGTCGTGGTCCGCTTCGTGCAAGCGGGCCCCGGCCTCGGCGGGCTTCGCCCAGCGCGCCTCGCCGTGGAATGCGAGGAACAGCATCCGGAACGAGTAGAACGCGGTGACGAACACGCCCGCCATGACCGCGAAGTAGGCGTAGCCGTGGCCGGGCACCTTCGACAGGTGCACCGCCTCGATGATCGCGTCCTTGGAGAAGAATCCGGCGAACGGCGGGATGCCGGCGAGCGCGAGCGAGCCGACCACCGCGGTGATCCAGGTGATCGGCATGTACCGGGCGAGCCCGCCCATCCGGCGCAGGTCCTGCTCGTGGTGCATCGCGATGATCACCGATCCCGCGCCGAGGAACAGGAGCGCCTTGAAGAACGCGTGGGTCATCAGGTGGAAGATCGCCGCGGAATACGCGGACACGCCGAGCGCCACCGTCATGTAGCCCAACTGCGACAGCGTCGAGTACGCGACCACGCGCTTGATGTCGTTCTGGACGATGCCGAGGAACGCCATGAACAGCGCGGTCGTGGCCCCGACGATCGTGACCACGGCGAGCGCGGTGGTCGACTGCTCGAACAGCGGGCTCATCCGCGCGACCAGGAAGATCCCCGCGGTCACCATCGTCGCGGCGTGGATCAGGGCGGAGATCGGCGTCGGGCCCTCCATCGAGTCGGGCAGCCAGACGTGCAGCGGCACCTGGGCGCTCTTGCCCATCGCGCCCACGAACAGGCAGAGGGAGATCGCGCTCGCGAGCGACCAGACGACACCCCCGCCCACGTCGATCGTCGCGCCGCCGATCTCGGGCGCCATCGAGAACACCCTGGCGTAGTCGAGCGAACCGGGTGCCGCGAGCACGAGCCCGATGCCTATCAGGAACCCGAAGTCGCCCACCCGGTTGGCGAGGAATGCCTTGAGGTTCGCGTAGATGGCGGTCGGACGCTCGTACCAGAACCCGATCAGCAGGTAGGAGACGAGCCCCACCGCCTCCCAGCCGAAGAACAGCTGCAGGAAGTTGTTGCTCATGACCAGCATGAGCATCGAGAACGTGAACAGCGAGATGTAGCTGAAGAAGCGCGTGTAGCCCGGGTCCTCGGCCATGTAGCCGATCGTGTACACGTGGACCATCAGCGACACGAAGCTCACCACCACCATCATCGTCGCGGTCAGCGGGTCGATCAGGAAGCCGATCGAGATCCTGAGGTCGCCCGACGCGAGCCAGGTGTAGACGTCGCCGTTGTAGAGGTGCCCCGCCATGACGTCGCGCAGCACGACGAACGCCCCGACGGTCGACACCGCGACGCCGAGGATGCACAGCCAGTGCGAGGCGGAGCGGCCGATCTTCGGCCCCCACAGCCCCACGACCACCGACGAAACCAGCGGTGCGAGCGCGACGACGAGGTAGAGCGTCTTCATGTCCATGGCCGCGTGTCTAACCCTTGAGCTCGCCCAGGTCCTCGACGTCGATCGATCCGACGTTGCGGAACAGCAGCACCAGGATCGCGAGCCCGATGGCGGACTCGGCCGCCGCGACCGTCAGGATGAAGAACACGAATACCTGCCCCGCCATGTCGCCCAGGTGGCTCGCGAACGCGACGAAGTTCAGGTTGACGGCGAGCAGCATCAGCTCGATCGCCATCAGCAGGATCAGCACGTTCCTCCGGTTGAGGAAGATGCCCGCGATGCTGATCGCGAACAGGATCGCGCCCAGCACGAGGTAGTGCGTCAGCGTCGGCTCGGCAAGGAACGACAGCACGTCTTCGGATCTCCCCTGGGGCTGGTTCGCGGGCCGCGCGGCGCGGCCCTCGTCGTCATCGGTTACCGCGGTTCTCCGACGGCAGGCTGACCAGGCGGACCCGGTCCCGGGCCCGCACCTTGACCTGCTCGCCCGGCGACTGCGACTTCTTCTCGCGCCGCCTGCGCCAGGTGAGCGCGATCGCCGCGACGATCGCCACCAGCAGCAGCACCGCCGCGAGTTCGAACGGATAGACGTAGTCGATGTACAGCAGGCGGCCGAGCGCCGCGGTGTTGCTGCCGGGCGTCGCGGGCGCGCCCGACGGCGACGCGGGCGTCCCCGACAGGATCACCAGCACCATTTCGAGCAGCACCAGCGCGCCGACCGCCACGCCCACCGGCAGGTGGCTGCGGAAGTGGCGGCGCAGCTCGTCGAAGTTGACGTCGAGCATCATGACGACGAACAGGAACAGCACCATCACCGCGCCGACGTAGACCAGGACCAGCACGATCGCCAGGAACTCGGCCCCAAGCAGGAGCCAGATCGCCGCGGCGGTGAAGAACGAACAGACGAGCCACAGCGCCGCGTGCACCGGGTTGCGCACGCTGATGACCCGAAGCGCCGCGAACACGAGGATCGCGGCGAACAGGTAGAAGACGGCGGTCTGGAACGACATGGCTCGGTTCAGGCCTTCATCGGTAGCGCGCGTCCTCGGCGCGATCCGCCGCGATCTGAGCCTCGAGGCGGTCGCCCACCGCGAGGAGCATCTCCTTCGTGTAGTAGAGGTCGCCGCGCTTCTCGCCGTGGTATTCGAGCACGCGCGTCTCGACGATCGAGTCGACCGGGCAGCTCTCCTCGCAGAAGCCGCAGAAGATGCACTTGGTGAGATCGATGTCGTAGCGCGTCGTGCGCCGCGTGCCGTCGGCGCGCTGCTCCGACTCGATCGTGATCGCGAGCGCCGGACACACCGCCTCGCACAGCTTGCAGGCGATGCAGCGCTCCTCGCCGTTGGGGTAGCGGCGCAGCGCGTGCAGGCCGCGGAAGCGCGCGCTCTGCGGTGTCTTCTCCTCGGGGAACTGGACCGTGACCTTGCGCGCGAACAGGTGGCGCCCCGTGAGGACGAGCCCCCGCGCGAGGTCGAGCAGGACCCAGGTTTCGAGGAAGGCGCGGACGCGGCGGAGCATGGCGGTCAGTGGAAGAGCGGCGCGTAGCGCGTCTGCATCATCGTGCCGATGAACACGATCCAGGCGAGCGTGAGCGGGATGAACACCTTCCAGCCCAGCCGCATGATCTGGTCGTAGCGGTAGCGCGGGAAGGTGGCGCGGACCCACAGGAAGATCAGCAGCACGAAGCTCGCCTTCGCGCCGAGCCAGAGGAGTCCGTCGCCGAACGGGGCGAAGCCGGCGATCCCGACCTCGTTCAACGCCGGGAACGGCGACAGCCAGCCCCCCAGGAACAGCGTCGAGGCGAGCACCGCGATCAGGATCATGCTCATGTACTCGGCGAGGAAGAACACCGCGAACGCGACGCCCGAGTACTCGACGTGGAAACCGGCCACGATCTCGCTCTCGCCCTCCGCCATGTCGAACGGGTGGCGGTTGGTCTCCGCGATGCCCGCGACGACGTAGACGACGAACATCGGCAGGAGCGGCCAGATGTACCAGTGGGCCGCGCCGCCTTCCTGTCCCGCGACGATCTCGCGGAAGTTGAGGCTGTTCGCGCACATCAGGACCGCCACCAGCGCGAAACCCATCGCGAGTTCGTAGCTAACGATCTGCGCGGCCGAGCGCAGGGCGCCGAGGAACGCGTACTTCGAGTTCGACGCCCAGCCGGCGAGGATGATGCCGTAGACGCCGAGCGAGGTCATCGCGAGCACGTAGAGAAGTCCCGCGTTCACGTCGGCGACCACCAGCGTGTCGGTGAGCGGCACCACGGCCCAGGCGGCGACCGCCGGCCCGATCGCGAGCACCGGCGCGATGAAGAACAGGTAGCGGTTCGCGCCGGTCGGGACGACGATCTCCTTGAAGATCAGCTTGAACACGTCGGCGAACGGCTGCAGGAGACCGAGCGGCCCGACGCGATTCGGCCCGATGCGGTCCTGCATGTAGCCGATCACCTTGCGCTCGGCCAGCGTCAGGTAGGCGACGCCGAGGATCAGCGGCACGACCAGCGCCACGATCTTGGCGAGCGTCCACAGCGGGAGCCAGGCGGGCCCGAGGAAGTCGCGCACCGGGGCGATCAGCGCGTCCATCGCCTCAGGCCTTCTCCACCGTGACCGGCCCGGACAGGCCTTCGAGACCGCAGGTCGACGGGTGCGCGGCGGCGAGCCGGACCACGCCGGGCGGCACCGACGGATCGGCGACGGCGGCCACCACCGCCTCGCCGCGGCCCTGGCGCACCCTCACCTGCGCGCCGTCGGCGAGTCCGAGCCTGTCGAGCAGCGTCCGGTGCACGCGCGCACGCGGAGGCTTCGCGTCGGCGGTCTGCTGCAGCGACTCCGCGCGTCGCACCAGCGGATCGGCGAAGTAGATCGGAACGTCGGCGATCCGCTCGAGCTTCGCCGGCTGCGCCGCGGGAGCGGCAATCGCAGTCGAGGTCGCGTTCGACAGCCGCTGCGCGATCGCCTCGGCGGGAGGCACCACTTCGCGGCGCACGTCATCGATCGACTCGAACCCGAAACCCGGCAGTCCGAGGAGCGTTCCGAGCACGCGCAGGACTTTCCACGCCGGGCGCGTCTCGCCCAGCGGCTTCACCACGCCGTTGAACGACTGGACGCGGCCCTCGCAGTTCACGAACGTGCCGGCGGTCTCGGTGAACGGCGCGACCGGCAGCATCACGTCGGCGTAGGGAGCGCCGTGCGCGAACGGACTCATCACGACGACGAAGTCCGCCTTCTCCAGCGCCGCGCGCGCGGCGACCGGGTTGGCGCAGTCGAGTTCCGGCTCGGCGTGCAGGAGCAGGTAGGCGCGGCGAGGCTCCGCGAACATCGCCTGCGCGTCGAGCGATCCCGCTTCGGGTGCCGCGCCCGCGAGCGCCGCACCGACGCCGTTGGCCGCTTCCACGAGCGTCCCGAGCGTGGCGCCAGCAAGCTCCGCCAGCGCCTGCGCGAGCGAGCGGATCTGCGCCGCCGCCGGATGCTGGACCGCGGCGTTGCCGAGCAGGACCGCGCGCCTCGCACCTCCCGCGAGCATTTCCGCGATCGCCTCGGCCTCCGCGGACGGCTCGATGCCTCCCAGTCCCTGCGGAACCGGCCGGCCGGCGCGCTTCGCCGCGGCGACGACGATGCCCGCGAGCGCGGCAGGCACGAGCGAAGGCGCGACGATCGCCCTGTGCGCGACCGGCAGCAGCCAGTCGTCGTCGACCGAGTGGAGCGACGCGATCTTCGTCCCGCGCTTCGCCGCCTGCCGCAGCCGCTGCGCGATCAGCGGATGGTCCTTGCGCAGGAAGCTCGCCACCACCAGCACGCGATCGAGCGTGCCGAGTTCCGCGACCGGCATCCCGAGCCACGGCACGCCGGCGAGCGCGCGGTCGTCGGAGAAGTCCGACTGGCGGAGCCGATGGTCGACGTTGCCGCTGCCGAGACCGCGCGCGAGGCGGGCGGCGAGCGCGGCCTCCTCGAGCGTCGCGTGCGGCGAGACCAGCGCACCGATCGACGGCCCGCCGTGCTTCGCCGCCGTGTCCTTCAGCCCCCGCGCGACGGCGTCGAGCGCGGTCGCCCAGTCGACGTCGCGCCACTCTCCGCCCTCGCGGATCCGCGGCGAGACGAGGCGCTCGTCCGAATCGAGCGCCTCGTAGCTGAAGCGGTCCTTGTCCGAGATCCAGCACTCGTTGACCGCCTCGTTGTCGAGCGGCACCACCCGCATCACCCTGTCGCCCTTCACCTGCACGACGAGGTTCGCGCCGAGCGAGTCGTGCGGCGACACCGACTTGCGCCGGGCGAGTTCCCAGGTGCGCGCGGCGTAGCGGAACGGCTTGCTGGTCAGCGCGCCGACCGGGCAGATGTCGATCATGTTGCCGGACAGCTCGGAGTCGACCGTCCTGCCGACGAAGGTGACGATCTCCGAGTGCTCGCCGCGACCCATCATGCCGAGTTCCATCACGCCGGCGATCTCCTGGCCGAAGCGGATGCAGCGCGTGCAGTGGATGCAGCGGGTCATCTCCTGCGCCGAAACGAGCGGCCCGAGGTTCTTGTGGAACACGACGCGCTTCGGCTCCACGTAGCGCGAGCCGGAGGCGCCGTAGCCGACCGCGAGATCCTGGAGCTGGCACTCGCCGCCCTGGTCGCAGATCGGGCAGTCGAGCGGATGATTGATGAGCAGGAACTCCATCACGCCCTTCTGCGCGCCGATGGCGAGTTCCGAGTGGGTCTGGACCTTCATGCCCTCGGTCACCGGCGTCGCGCAAGCCGGCAGCGGCTTGGGCGCCTTCTCGACCTGCACGAGGCACATCCGGCAGTTCGCCGCGATCGACAGCTTCCGGTGCCAGCAGAAGTGCGGCACGTAGACGCCGAGCTTCACCGCGGCGTCCATCACGGTGCTCCCGTGGGGCACCTGGACGGCCTTGCCGTCGATCTCGAGGTTGAGCAGGGTGGGACTCGCGGACATGGCTACAGGTAGGGCGGCACCAGGCAGCGCTTGTGGTCGACGTGGTGCTGGAACTCCGAGCGGAAGTGCTTGACGAAGCTCTTCACCGGCATCGCGGCCGCGTCGCCCAGCGCGCAGATCGTGCGGCCCATGATGTTGTCGGACACCGAGTTCAGGAGATCGAGGTCCTCCTGCCGCCCCTCCCCCTTCTCGATGCGCGCGACCATGCGCCACAGCCAGCCCGTGCCCTCGCGGCACGGCGTGCACTGGCCGCAGGACTCCTCGTAGTAGAAGTACGACAGCCGCATGAGAGAGCGCACCATGCAGCGGGTCTCATCCAGCACGATCACGGCGCCGGAGCCCAGCATCGACCCCGCCTTGGCAATGGCGTCGTAGTCCATCGTCGTCGCCATCATCACGTCGGCCGGAAGCACCGGGGCCGACGAGCCGCCGCGAATCACCGCCTTGAGCTTGCGCCCGCCGCGGACGCCGCCCGCCATCTCGAGCAGCGCCGGGAACGGCGTGCCGAGTTTCACCTCGAAGTTCCCCGGCCGCGCGACGTCGCCCGAGACCGAGAAGATCTTGGTGCCGCCGTTGTTCGGCTTGCCGAGACCGAGGAACCACTCGCCGCCGTTGCGCATGATCCACGGCACCGACGCGAAGGTCTCGGTGTTGTTGATCGTCGTCGGCTTGCCGTAGAGGCCGTAGCTCGCGGGAAACGGCGGCTTGAACCGCGGCTGGCCCTTCTTGCCCTCGATCGACTCGAGGAGCGCGGTCTCCTCGCCGCAGATGTAGGCGCCGAAGCCGTGGTGGTTGAAGAGGTCGAACGAGAAGCCGCTGCCGAGGATGTCCCGGCCCAGGAACCCGGCTGCGCGCGCCTCCCCGACCGCCTCCTCGCAGCGCTCGTAGACCTCCCAGATCTCGCCGTGGACATAGTTGTAGCCACGGGCGCAGCCCATCGCGTAGCCGGCGATGATCATCCCCTCGATCAGCGCGTGCGGATTGTAGCGCAGGATGTCGCGGTCCTTGAACGTGCCCGGCTCGCCTTCGTCCGAGTTGCAGACGACGTACTTGTCGCCGGCGAACTGCTGCGGCATGAAGCTCCACTTGAGGCCGGTCGGGAAACCCGCGCCGCCGCGCCCGCGCAGCGCGCTCTTCTTGACCTCGGCGATGACGTTCGCCGGCGGCGTCTTCTCGGCGAGGATCTTCTTCAGCGCCTCGTAGCCGCCGCGCTTCACGTAGTCGTCGAGGCGCCAGTTGCGGCCGTCGAGCCCCGCCATGAGCACCGCGTCGGGACCGAAGTCGAGGAATTCGCGCGGCGCGTTCACGGCTTGCCGCCTCCCGGAGCACCCTCGCCGCGATCGGCCGCGGCGGACAGTTCGTCGATCAGCGCGTCGAGCTTCCCGCCGCTCATCCACGAGACCATCCGGTGGTTGTTGACGAGCATCACCGGCGCGTCGCCGCAGGCGCCCATGCACTCGCCCTCCTTCAGCGTGAAGCGGCCGTCGGGCGTCGTCTCGCCGAAGCCGATGCCGAGCTTCGACTTCAGGTGCTCGGCCGCCGCGGTCGCGCCGGACAGCGCGCACGGCAGGTTGGTGCAGATCGCGAGCTTGAAGCGGCCGGTCGGCTTCAGGTCGTACATCGTGTAGAACGTCGCGACCTCGTAGACCGCGACCGGCGGCATGCCGAGGATGCCGGCGACCTCGTCCATCGTCTCGTTCGAGAGCCAGCCCAGCTCGCGCTGCGCGATCGCGAGCGCCGACATCACCGCCGACTGCCGCTGGCCGGGCGGGTACTTGGCGATCTCCCGGTCGATGCGGGCTCGCGCGTCGGCGGAGAGGATGCTCATCGGTCGATCGACCCGAACACGACGTCCTGCGTGCCGATGATCGCGACGACGTCCGCGATCATGTGGCCGCGCGACATCTCGTCGAGCGCGGCGAGGTGCGCGTAGTCGGGCGCGCGCAGCTTGATCCGGTAGGGTTTGTTGGCGCCGTCCGAGATCGCGTAGACGCCGAACTCCCCCTTCGGGTGCTCGATGGCCGCGTACACCTCGCCGGGCGGGACGTGGATGCCCTCGGTGAAGAGCTTGAAGTGGTGAATGAGCTCTTCCATGTTGGTCTTCATCGCCTCGCGC
>JADLBN010000177.1 GCA_020847675.1 Burkholderiales bacterium
GAAGATCGCCGGTTTCTCGATTCCCGCCGACCGCAAGTTCATCATCGTGCGCGGCGACGGCATCGGCAGGGAGCACCCGTTCTCGGGCGAGAAGCTCACGACGCTGCTCGCCGTCTACAAGTACTCGGGATTCGCGCAGGCGCTCTCGATGATGCGCGGCATCTACGAGGTCGGCGGCAAGGGCCACTCGTGCGGCATCTACTCGTTCGACCAGGGGCACATCGACGCGCTCGCGCTCGCCGCGCCGGTGTCGCGCATCATGGTGCGCCAGCCGCAGTCGAAGGCCAACGCCGGGGCGTTCAACAACGGCATGCCCATGACCTCGAGCCTGGGCTGCGGCACCTGGGGCGGCAACGTCGTCTCCGAGAACGTGCACCTCAAGCACTACCTGAACACGACCTGGGTCTCGGTGCCGATCAAGGAGGACAAGCCGTCCGACGAGGAGCTCTTCGGCGCGTTCTACGACCCGGCCTGCGAGTCGGACGTCGAGATGATCACGACCTGAGGCTCCCGGCGACACTGCCACCGACCCGTAACGAGCGACCAGGACCCCGCATGCCGACCAAGCCCGCCGAACAGCTCGTCTCCGACGCCTCCGCCTGGTGGGACACGTCGATCATCGACATCCACCCGGGGAAGATCGCGATCCGGGGTTATCCGGTCGAGCAGCTGATCGGACGCGTGCGCTTCCCCGAGATGATCTGGCTCATGCTGCGCGGCGAACTGCCGACGGCGGTGCAGGCCGAACTCCTCGAGGCCGCGCTCGTGCCCGGCGTCGACCACGGGCCGCACGCGCCGTCGATCGCGATCTCGCGCATGGCGGTCACCTGCGGCCTGCCGGTCAACGGCGCGATGGCCTCGGCGATCAACGTGCTGGACGACATCCACGGCGGCGCCGGGCAGCAGTGCATGGAGCGCTACCGCGAGATCGACGCGGAAGCGGGCGAGCGCGGCGACCTGGTCGAGGCCGCCGCGAAGGTGCTCGCGCGCCACCGCGCGGCCGGCGAGAAGATCATGCCGGGGTTCGGGCACCGCTTCCACCCGATTGACCCGCGAGTCGCGCCGCTCTACGAACTGCTGCACCGGGCGGAGTCCGGCGGCGCGATCGGCGGCCGCTACGCGCGCATCGGCCGCGCGGTCGAGGCGGCGCTGAAGGCCCACAAGGGCAAGACCATTCCGATGAACATCGACGGCATCACCGCGGTGATCTTCTGCGAGCTGGGCTTCGAGCCCGAGCTCGGCCGCGGGCTCTTCATCCTGTCCCGCTCGGTGGGCATTCTCGCCCACGCCTGGGAGCAGAAGCAGCGCGGGCGAAGGATCATGGGCCCGATGCCGCCGCAGATCCCGTTCCGCTACAGCGGCCCCGCGCGCCGCGACCTGCCGTCCGAATTCGCCTCGCGCGAGCCGCGAGCCCTCTGAGAATCCCGCCATGCGCTCACCGACCCGGAGCCACCGAGAGACCCCGATGAACGACACCGTTGCCCAACAGCTGGTCCGCTACCTCGAAGGGCGCGGCGTCCGCCACGTCTTCGGCCTGTGCGGCCACACCAACATCGCCGTGCTCGCTGCGCTCGCGAAGAGCCGGAAGATCAAGTTCGTCAACTCCCGCCACGAGCAGGTGGCGGCGCACGCGGCCGACGGCTACGCCCGCGCGACCGGCAAGGCCTCGGTGCTGCTCACCCACCTGTCGCCGGGCCTCACCAATGCGGCGACCGGCGTGGCGAACGCCGCGCTCGACTCGATACCGATGGTGGTGATCGCCGGCGACGTGCCGACGCACTACTACGGCAAGCATCCGCACCAGGAAGTGAACCTCCACGCCGACGCGTCGCAGTACGAGATCTACCGGCCGTTCGTCAAGCGCGCGTGGCGCGTCGATTCGGCGCACCTCCTGCCCGAGATCCTCGAGAAGGCGTTCACGCTCGCCGAGAGCGGGCGCCCCGGGCCGGTGCTGGTCGACGTGCCGATGGACATCTTCTCGATGCCCTCCGATACCGCGCTGTGGAAGCGCGCCGCCGCGGGAACGCGCGCGCTCGCGAAGCCCTCGCTCGACGAGAAGACCGCGGAGGAGATCGTTCGCGCGCTCGCCGACGCGAAGGCCCCGGTGCTCTACGCCGGCGGCGGCATCCTGCTCGCGCAGGCGGCCGACGCGATGCGCGAACTCGCCGAGCACCTGTCGCTGCCGGTCGCGCACACGCTGATGGGCAAGGGCGCGCTGCCCGACGACCACCCGCTGATCCTCGGCATGACCGGGTTCTGGGGGACGAAGTACATCAACGACAAGTGCCGGCGAGCCGACTGGATCCTCGCGCTCGGCACGCGCTTCTCCGAGGCCGACTGCAGTTCGTGGGAGGACAAGTACACGTTCCGCTTCCCGCCGACGAAGCTCGTCCACATCGACATCGACCCCGCCGAGATCGGGCGCAACTACCCTGTGACGATCGGCGCGGTCGCGGACCTGGGCGAAGCGCTCAAGGTGCTGAACCGGGTCGCCCGCAGGATCGTCCCGAAGGGCGTGAAGCGCGAGAAGCTGGTCGCCGAAATGGCCGCCAACCGCACGAAGTTCGTCGCCGGCAATCGCAAGGCGATGGAGAGCAACGCGTGGCCGATGCGGCCCGAGCGCATCCTCGCCGACCTGCGCGAGGTGCTGCCGCGCGACGCGATCCTGTGCACCGACGTGGGCTGGAACAAGAACGGCGTCGGCCAGCAGTTCCCGATCTACACGCCGGGCAGCATCTTCACGCCGGGCGGATTCGCGACGATGGGCTTCGGCTCGCCCGCGGCGCTGGGCGCCAAGGTCGCGCTGCCGGACCGCGTCGTCGTCGCGCTGGTCGGCGACGGCGGCTTCGGGCAGAACCCGGCGGCGCTCGCGACCGCGCACGAGGACGACATCGCGGTGGTCTGGGTGATCATGAACAACCACGCGTTCGGCACGATCGCCGGCCTCGAGGCGGCCCACTACGGCACGACCTTCGGCACCGTGTTCGAGAAGGACGGCAAGTCGTTCTCGCCGGACTTCGCCGCGATCGCCCGCGCGTACGGGGTCGAAGGCGTGAAGATCGCCTCCGCCGCCGAGTTCAAGCCGGCGCTCGCGAAGGCGATCAAGTCGAAGCGGCCGGTGGTCCTCGACGTCTACATGAAGAACGAGCCGGTGCCGACCGCCGGGCACTGGAACATCATGGACATCTATTCCCCGGGCAAGAAGGTGCACCACGTTGCGACCGGCGGCTGATGGCCGCGGCGTCGACCGACACAACGCGAAGGAGCAAGCCATGGGACAGTTGCTGAGCAAGGATTCGGGACCCGCCGCCGGGATGCCGCCGGCGCTGGCGCGGCGGCGCACCGACGTCGCCGGATCGCGGAATCCGGAGCCCGAGTTCTCGCTCGCGCACCTGACGGTGATGGGCTGCGCGCCGCCCGAGATGATCTACCTCGCCGCGCGCGCCGGCTACGACTACGTCAGCGTGCGCACGATCTTTATGGGGCTGCCGGGCGAGCAGAACTACGGGCTCTCCGCCAACCCCGACCTCCTCGCGAAGACGAAGCGCGCGCTCGACGCGACCGGCGTCCGGCTGCACGACATCGAACTCGCGCGAGTCAAGGAGGGCATCGACCCGAAGAGCTACGTGCCGGAGTTCGAGATCGCGGCGAAGCTCGGTGCGCGCGCGGTGCTGTCGTCGATCTGGACCACCGACCGCGCGTTCTACGTCGACAAGTTCGCCGAGATCTGCGACCTCGCGAAGCCGTTCGGGCTCACCGTCGACCTCGAAGCGGTGCCGATCGCGGGCGTCCACGATCTCGCGGGAGCGGTCGACGTGCTGCGGACGGTCCGCCGCGACAACGCGGGACTGATGGTCGACACGCACCATTTCCACCGGGCGCGCGACAACGCCGCCGACCTCGCAGCGCTGCCGCGCGAGTGGTTCCACTTCGCGCAGATCTGCGACGCGCCAGGCGAGATCCCGACCGACCACGACGAGATGGTCCGGGTCCTGCGGGAAGCGCGCCTGTACCTGGGCGAGGGGGGCATCGACATCGCCGACATCCTGAGCCGGATGCCGCGGGTCCCCTATTCGATCGAACTGCCGCACCTCGAACGCGCCCGGGAGTTCGGGTACGCTGAACACGCGGCCCGCTGCCTCGAGTCGGCCCGGGCCTACATGAAAGCGCACGCGTGGGCGTGACGCCGCACCGGTTCCGTTGAGTTTCACCAAAAGGAGGAAGTCATGGATTGGAAGATCGACCGTCGCAGTCTGCTCAAGTCCGGTGCGGCGCTCGCCGCCGCCGGCGCGGTGCCCGCCTGGGCGCAGGCGAAGCCCGTGATCCGCATGACCGCGGTGTTCTCGGACAAGGACATCCGCGCCGACATGTACCGGATGATCCAGAAGGACATGGAGTCCGACTTCACGATCGAGACGCACTTCATGGGGACGCTGTTCAAGCAGGGCACCGAACTGGTCGCCCTGCAGCGCGACAACCTCGAAGTCGGCAACATCGCGCCGCAGGACATCTCCAAGCAGATTCCCTCGTGGTCGGTGCTGACGGCGGCCTACGGCTTCCGCGACGCCCACCACGTGCTCGCGTTCTTCAAGAGCGACGTCGGCGCGCAGATGATCAAGCAGGCCGAGGACCAGTTGAAGATCAAGGTGCTCGGCCCGACGTTCTTCGGCACGCGCCAGGTCGGACTCAAGCCGAAGAAGAAGATCCAGACCCCCGCCGACATGACGGGCATCAAGCTGCGCATGCCTGCGGGCGACGCCTGGCAGCTTCTCGGCCGGTCGCTCGGCGCCAACCCGACGCCGCTCGCGTTCGCCGAGACCTACCTCGCGCTGCAAACCGGCGCCGTCGACGGCCAGGACAACCCGCTGCCCAACGTGAAGGCGGTGAAGTTCTACGAGGTCATGTCGCAGATCGTGCTGACCTCGCACCTGATCGCGTTCGACGTCCTGTGCATGAACCGCAAGACCTGGGACGCGATGGGCGCGGCGAAGCAGGCGAAGTTCCAGGCCTCGGTCGACAAGGCGCTCGCCTGGAGCGTGGGCGAGCACGTGAAGAAGGAAGGCGAACTCGCCGACGAGTTCAGGAAGTACGGGCTCGACATCTACACGCCCGACGTCAACGCGTTCCGGGCCTACGCGAACAAGGTCTACCTCGCTTCCGACGAGGCGAAGGCCTGGGCGCCCGGCATCCTCGACAAGATCCACGCGGTCAAGTAGCGACGGCGGAGACGCGCGGGCCGGCGTGACCGGCCCGCGTTCAGGCGGGACAGGGGCGCGAGGCGGCGCCCGCTCGACGGCGCGCATCCGCGCCACGGAGGAGGAGCATCGTGCCAACGGGATTGCGGGGTGTCGTCGACTGGATCCGCCGCCGCGCGGAGAACGTCGTCGCCGGTCTGCTCGGGCTCATGTTCGCGGCGTTCATCGTCCAGATCGTGTTCCGCTACTTCTTCAACTTTCCGATCGGCTGGTCGTCCGAGCTCTCGGTCGCCGCCTGGCTGTACCTGACGCTCCTCGGCTCGGCCTTCTGGCTGAAGGAGAGCGACGAGATCCGCTTCGACCTCATCTCCGGGGCGCTCGGCCCGCTCGGCCGGCGCGTGCTCGCCTTCATCGTGGCGGTCGCGGCGGTCGTCCTGTTCGGCATGGCATTGCCGGCGACGATCAGCTACGTGACGTTCATGAAGGTGGAGAAGTCGAGCTACCTCGGCGTCCGCCTCGACATCCTCTACTCGGTCTACGTCGTGTTCGCGGTGGCCGTGATCGTCCGCTACGCGTGGGCGATCGTGAGCCTCCTGCGCGGCGAGGTGCCCGAGGTAGCGGACGTCACCCAGACCACCTCGGGGCTGTGACCATGTCGACTCCCTTCGCGCTGTCGCTCGCCGTCATCCTCGGGTTGAGCCTGACCGGCCTGCCGCTCGCCTACGCGATGATCGGCGGCTCGGTCCTGTGGCTTTTCGCCTCGGGACGCGACATGGGCATCGCGGCCGAGCAGCTCCTGA
The DNA here is from genome assembly GCA_020847675.1 of Burkholderiales bacterium. Taxonomy (GTDB): domain Bacteria; phylum Pseudomonadota; class Gammaproteobacteria; order Burkholderiales; family Casimicrobiaceae; genus VBCG01. The sequence continues at coordinate 5,996 of JADLBN010000177.1, forward strand.
ACGGCATGATGGCGAACCAGCTCCTGCTCGCGATTCCGCTCTTCATCCTCGCCGCCGAGTTCATGAACACCGGCAGCATCATGGATCGGCTGCTGCACTTCTGCAACGCGATCGTCGGCCGCTTCCGCGGCGGCCTCGCCCAGGTCAACGTCCTGCAGAGCATCATCTTCGCGAGCATGTCGGGCTCCGCGCTCGCCGACGCCGCCGCTTCGGGCAAGCTGATGCAGACGTTGATGACCCGCGACAACAAGTATCCGCCGGCGTACGCGGCCGCGCTCACCTGCGTCTCGTCGATCATCGGGCCGATCATCCCGCCCTCGATCCCGCTGGTGCTCTTCGCGCTCGTTTCGGACACCTCGATCGGGTTCCTGTTCCTGGGCGGCATCGTCCCCGGCGTGCTGCTGGGCGCGGTGCAGATGGGGCTGATCGGCTTCACCGCGAAGCGCCGCAACTTCCCGGTGGAGCGGCACGTGCCGCTGCGCGAGCTGCCGCGCATCACCTGGGAGGCATTTCCCGCCCTGATGATGCCCGTGATCCTGCTCGGGTGCATGTACAGCGGCGTCACCACGCCCACCGAGGCGGCGGCGGTGGCGGCGTTCTATGCGCTGCTCATCTCCTGGCTGCTCTATCGCAGCGTGACGCTCCGGGGGATCTATCGCTCGCTGGTGGCGAGCGCGCGCCCGACGGTGTCGATCAGCATGCTGATCGCGGGCGCTCTGGTGTTCAACTTCGTCATCACGTCGGAGAACATCCCGAAGACGCTCTCCGCGATGCTCGCGACCTGGGAGATGTCGCCGTACGTGTTCCTGTTCGCCGTCAACGTGCTGCTGCTGGTCCTGGGTTGCTTCCTCGAGGGGACGACGATCATCCTCGTCATCCTCCCGGTGCTGCTGCCGACCGCCCAGCACCTGGGGATCGACATGGTGCACTTCGGCGTCGTGTGCGTGGTCAACATCATGATCGGGCTGGTGACGCCCCCGTACGGACTCCTGTTGTTCATGATGAACAAGATCGCCAACGTCTCGCTCAGGGACATGGTCGTCGAGCTGTTGCCCTACCTGTACGTGACGCTGGGTGCGCTGGCGCTCATCACGTTCGTGCCGGGCTTCGTGCTGTGGCTGCCGCGGCTGATGGGGTACACCGGATGACGACGGCGGGTGCCGGCAGGGCGACGACCGCAAAGGTTCGCATCGCGGTGGCCGGCGCGGGTCTCATCGGCCTGCGCCACATCGAGGAGATCCAGGCGAGCCGCGGCGCGGAGCTCGCGTCGATCGTGGACGTCTCGCCGAAGGCGGCCGGGACGGCGCGCGAGGCCGGCGTGCCGCTGTACGCCTCGCTCGAGCAACTGTTCGCGCAGGACCGGCCCGAAGGCGTGATCCTCGCCACGCCCAACCAGATGCACGTCGACCAGGGCCTCGAATGCATCGCCGCCGGCGTGCCGGTGCTGATCGAGAAGCCGGTCGCCCACGCGCTGGCCGACGGCATCCGTCTGTGCGAGGCCGCCGAGCGCGCCGGGGCGAAGGTGCTGGTCGGTCACCACCGGCGGCACAGCCCGATCCTGCACAAGGCGGTGGAGATCGTGCGCTCGGGAGCGCTGGGATCGCTGGTCGGCGTCATCGGCAGCGCGGTGTTCTACAAGCCCGACGCGGACGGCTACTACGACGGCCCGAACGCGTGGCGGCGCCAGCCCGGCGGCGGCCCGATCCTGCTCAACATGATCCACGAGATCGGCAACCTGCGCGCGATGGTCGGCGAGATCGTCGCGGTGCAGGCGTTCGCGTCGAACGCGACGCGCGGCTTCGAGGTCGAGGACACGGTGGCGATCAACCTCCGCTTCGCCAACGGCGCGCTGGGAACCTTCCTGCTGTCCGACACCGCGGCCTGTCCGAAGAGCTGGGAGCAGACCTCGCAGGAGAACAAGGCCTACGCGAGCTACGACGAGGATGCCTACACGATCATCGGGACGCGCGGCAGCCTCGGCGTGCCGACGATGCGCGTCTCGCGCTACCTCAGCGACGCCGACCGCTCGTGGTTCAAGCCGTTCGCGACGCACGCGGAGCCGCTCGAGCGCGCCGACCCGCTCGCGAACCAGATCGAGCACTTCGCCGCGGTGATCCGGGGCGAAGCCCGTCCGCTCGTGACCTGCCGCGACGGGCTCGCGAACCTGCGCGTCACCGACGCGATCGTCGAGGCCGCGCGGACCGGGCGCGTGGTCGCGACCGCCTGAGTTCCCGAGCGAGAGTCACGATGATCAGCGGCAAGACGACGCTCGTCGCGCACATCGGCTATCCGACCGAGTCGTTCCGCGCGCCGTTCATCTACAACCCCTGGTTCGAGAGCCGCGGCATCGACGCGGTGGTCGTGCCGATGGGCTGCAAGGCCGACGACTATCCGGCCTTCCTCAGGGCGCTGTCCCGGCTCACCAACCTCCGCGGCGCGCTGGTCACGATGCCGCACAAGGTCACCACGGTGGGCCTGCTCGACGAGGCGAGCACCGCGGTGAGGATCTCGGGCGCCTGCAACGCGGTGCTCGTGAAGCCCGGCGGAAGGCTCGTCGGCGACATGTTCGACGGCACCGGCTTCACCCGGGGACTGAAGCGCAAGGGCCTGCAGCTCGCCGGGGCACGCTGCCTCGTCGTCGGCGCGGGCGGCGTCGGCTCGGCGATCGTCGCTTCGCTCGCCGAGGAGCGCGTCGCGTCGATCACGCTGTTCGACTCGCGTCGCGCGACGGCGGAAGCCCTGGCGGCCCGGGTCGCGATGCACCATCCGTCGGTCGCCGTCACGATGGGCGCGAACGACCCGGCCGGCTACGACCTCGTCGTGAACGCGACGCCGCTCGGCATGAAGGCCGGCGATCCGCTGCCGTTCGACGTCGCGCGGCTCGCGCCGGCGACCTTCGTCGGCGAGGTCGTGATGAAGCAGGAGATCACGCCGCTGCTCGCCGCTGCCCGCGAGCGCGGGTGCCGCATCCAGGTCGGCACCGACATGCTGTTCGAAATGATCCCTGCCTACCTCGAGTTCTTCGGCTTCGGCACCACGACGCCCGAGGATCTGCGCGCGGTCGCGAAGGTCGCGTACTGACCGGAGCGACGGGGAACGCCGCGCGCATCCTTCGGCGGCCCGGAGCAAGCAGGGTGAGAGCGGCGCGGCCGATCATCACCGACGGGTTCGCGCCGCCGGGCTCCCGCCAGCATTGCGCCACGCAATGTCGTGCATGTCGATCATTGCATGGACAGCGGACCGTCGCGGGCCGATGATGGCACCGACCCCTTCCGCGCGCGTGCGCGACCCGACGACCGAGGGCAGGCGATGAAGAAGATCCTGATGCTGCACGGCATCAACCACAACATGTTCGGCAAGCGCGATCCGAAGCAGTACGGAACCGTCACGCTCGCCGAGATCGACGCGAAGATGCGCGCGGTCGCGAAGGATCTCGGTGTCGAGGTGACGAGCTTCCAGACCAACTGCGAAGGCGCGATGTGCGAGCGCATCCACCAGGCGTATGCCGACAGGGTCGACGCGGTGGTCATCAACGCCGGCGCCTGGACCCACTACAGCTACGGCATCCGCGACGCGCTCGCGATCCTCACCGTTCCGGTGGTCGAGATCCACATGTCGAACATCCACTCGCGCGAGCCGTTCCGCCACCACTCGGTGTTCGCCGAGATCGCGAAGGGCCAGATCTGCGGCTTCGGGGTCGACAGCTACCTGCTCGGCCTGCGCGCGGCGGTCAACGCGATCGCCGCGTGATGTCGGGGGGCGCCGTGACCCTCGCCGCGACGGACCATCGATCGCCCGAAAGGTATTGGGACGACGCCGCCGTCGGCGACAGCGGGGAGGGCCCCTCGGTCACCGTCACCGAGGAGATGATCCTCGGCTACGCGCGGCTCACCGGCGACTTCACGCCGGTGCACGTCGACGAGGCCTACGCGCGCACGACGCCCTTCGGCACCCGTGTGGCCCACGGGCTCCTCGGACTCGCACTCGCCGACGGGCTGAAGACGCAGGCCGACTACCGCTTCGTTCCCGGGATGTCGATGGGCTGGACCTGGGACTTCGCGCTGCCGATCAGGATCGGAGACACGGTGCGCGTCCGCTTCCGCGTGGCGAGCCTGCGCACGACCAAGCGGCAGGGCTGGGGTATCGCCGTGATGCCGACCGAACTCGTGAACCAGCACGGCGAGGTCGTCCAGCGCGGCGAGCACAAGGTGATGATTCCGCGCCGGCCCGGAACGTACTGACGCATCGGGATCGCCCGCGACAGCGTGGCCGTCGCCTGAACGGGAGCGCCGCATGAGCCAGCCACTGCCCCTCGCGGGCTACCGCGTCGTCGACTACAGCCACTTCATCGCCGGGCCGTACCTGTCGCGCTGCCTCGCGGCGATGGGCGCGGAGGTGATCAAGGTAGAGCGGCCGAAGGCGGGCGATCCGGGCCGCGCCCATCCGTACTTCATCGGCGGCCAGAGCGGCTACTACCTGCAGCAGAACATGGGCAAGCGGGGGCTGTGCGTGGACCTCAAGGACCCGCGCGGGCTCGCGCTGCTCCACCGCCTCACCGACGAGGCCGACGTGTTCGTCGAGAACTACCGGCCCGGCACGATGGAGCGCCTCGGACTGGGCTACGCGGAACTCGCCTCGCGCAATCCGAAGCTCGTGTACTGCTCGATCTCGGCCAACGGCCACACCGGCCCCGACGCCGGACAGGCCGGGTACGGCCTCATCGCCGAGGCCAAGGGCGGCGCGATGGCGATGATCGGCGAGCCGGGCACGCCGCCGCCGCTCCTGCGCATCGCGCTCGCCGACATGGTCACCGGCATCCACGGCGTGGCCGCGGTCTGCGCGGCGCTCCTCGGCCGCGCGAAGTCGGGCCGCGGCCAGCACATCGACCTCGCGCTCTACGACACGATGGTGTCGTTGCACGAGTACGCGGTGCAGTGCTTCACGCTGTCGGGCGGCCGCGAGATCCCGCCGCGAACCGGGCACGACCTGCCGCAGTCGACGCTCTACGGAGTGTTCGAGGGCCGCGACGGCTACTTCGTGATCGCCGCGCAGGTCGACGACGCCTGGAAGCGGCTCGCGCGCGTGGTCGGCGGCGACGCATTCGCCGCGGACGCGCGCTTCCACACGCCGGAGGGGCGAAACGCGCACCGCGAGGCGATCCTGCCGGTGGTGCGCGCGTGGGCGATGGCGCAGCCTTCCGTCGCGGCCTGCCTCGCCGCGCTGAACGCCGCCGCCGTGCCCTGCGCGAAGGTGCAGCGGATCGACGAGGTGGTCGCCGATCCGCAGATCGCGGCGCGCGGGATGATCGTCGAGCAGGACCACCCGGTGCTGGGCCGCATCCGGCTCCCCAACCTGCCGTTCCGGTTCTCCGACTGCGACACGACGCCGCGCGTCCCGGCGCCGCTGCTCGGCCAGCACAACCGCGCCATCGCAGGGGAACTGGGGTACGCGGCGGCCGAGATCGACGCGATGGTCGCCGATGGCGTGCTCTACGCCGAGGAGGCGGTCGCGGGGCTCGCCCGCGAAAGCTGAGGCCGCGCCGGCCCGGCGAGTGTTGCTATGCTTGGCGGAACATTCGAGGAGGGCAGTCGATCATGGAACGGGAGAAGCGCTTCGAGGTCCGCGGCCGGCTGATGGGCGGCGAGACGCCGCTCGTCTGCACGCCGCTCGTCGGACGCACGCGGGAAGCGGTGCTCGCCGAGGCGGCGAACGTCGTCGCCAAGAAGCCGGACGTGGTCGAGTGGCGCGTCGACTTCTTCGCGGCGATCGCCGACACCCAGGCGGTGGTCGACACCGGCCGCGCGCTGCGCGCCGCGGTCGGCGAGACGCCGGTCATCTTCACGCGCCGATCGGTGAACGAGGGCGGGACGCCGATTCCGCTCGACGACGCGGGCGTCGTGGCGCTCTACGACGCCGTCGGCGCGGCCGGGCTCGTCGATTTCCTCGACTTCGAGATGGGCAACGACCCGGCGCAGGTGAGAAGCGTCGTCGCGACCGCGCGCGCGCAGCGCACGCGCGTGATCCTGTCGTACCACAACTTCGGCTACACGCCCGGACAGGACTTCCTGGTCGGGCGCTTCCTCGAGGCCGAGCGGCTCGGTGCGGACGTCGCCAAGGTCGCGGTCATGCCGCGCGACCGGATGGACGTGCTGACGCTCCTCTCGGCGACGGCCACCGCGCACGCCAAGGGCGGGATTCCCCTGATCAGCATGTCGATGGGCCCGCTCGGCGCGGTCACGCGGATGGTCGGCGGCCTGTTCGGGTCGTCGCTCTCGTTCGCGGTCGGCGATGCCGCGTCGGCGCCGGGCCAGATGCCGATCGCCGACCTGGCCGCGGTGTACGGCGTGATCGCGCGCGCCCGCGGCGCGAAATAGCACCCCACCTGCGCGCGGAGGCGACCGGGCGTTCCCCGCTCCGGTCGCCGGGCGCGCTACAACTGCTCCCAGGGCAGCTTGTCGTAGCGCCACCCGGACTGCGTGCCGCGGTGGTGGTGGTCGTCGAGCGGGCCCTCGAAGCCGTCGAGGACGTTGTAGACCTCGCCGAAGCCGGCCTGCTCGAGCGCGAGCCCGGCGTCGACCGAGCGGTGGCCGCTGCGGCAGATCAGCACGATCGGCCGGTTCATGCTCGCGATCTTCTTCACCTGGCCGACGAAGTGGGGATTGATCTCCCAGTCGGGGCCGTCGTTCCACGCGACGTGCTTCGCGCCGACCGGGTGGCCGACGAACAGGTACTCCATCTCGCTGCGGCAGTCGATGAACACCGCCTGCGGGTGCTGGTGCAGGAACTCGACGGCTTCCTTCGGCTTCAGGTGCTTCATCGGCGGGTGTCCGGGGATGCGGGGCGGACACCTTAGCACCCGCCGCCAAATGCCGCTGGCAGCTAACGATATAACCGCGCGCCCAGGAAGGGCTTCGCCCCGCTGCTAGAATTCGAGCGCGCTCGCCTCGTTCACGACCATGCAACCGGACCGCACGCCAGAACTCGCCGCGCTCCTCGACCGCAGGATCCTCGTCCTCGACGGCGCGATGGGAACGCAGATCCAGCAGCGCAAGCTGTCGGAGGACGCGTTCCGCGGTCCCGCCGCGTGCGGCCTCTCCGGTCACGCCCACGATCTCAGGGGCGACAACGACCTCCTCGCGCTCACGCAGCCGACGATCGTGCGCGAGATCCACGACGCCTACTTCGAGGCCGGTGCCGACATCGTCGAGACCAACACGTTCTCGGCGACGTCGATCGCGCAGGCCGACTACGGGCTCGCGGCGCGCGCGCGCGAGCTGAACCGCGGAGCCGCTGCGATCGCGCGCTCCTGCGCGGACGAATGGACGAAGCGGACGCCGTCGCGCCCGCGCTTCGTCGCCGGGGCGCTCGGGCCGACCAACCGGACCGCATCGATCTCGCCCGACGTCAACGACCCGGCCGCGCGCAACGTGACATTCGACGAACTGGCCGCCGCCTACCGCGAGGCGGCCGCGGGACTGATCGAAGGGGGCGTCGACCTGCTGCTCATCGAGACCGTGTTCGACACGTTGAACGCGAAGGCCGCGCTGTTCGGCATCGCGACGCTCTTCGACGAGCTGGGCGCGAAGCTGCCGCTCGCGGTGTCGGGCACCATCACCGATGCCTCCGGACGCACGCTCTCGGGACAGACGCCCGAGGCGTTCTGGAACTCGGTGCGCCACGCCGACCCGCTCCTCGTCGGGCTCAACTGCGCGCTCGGCGCCGCGCTGATGCGCCCGTATATCGAGGAGATCGCGCGCGTCAGCGACACCTACGTCTCGTGCTATCCGAACGCGGGGCTGCCCAACCCGATGTCGGAGACCGGCTACGACGAAACGCCCGCGGAGACCTCGCGGCTCGTCGGCGAGTTCGCGCGCGCCGGGTTCGTGAACCTCGTCGGCGGCTGCTGCGGCACCACGCCCGCGCACATTCGCGCGATCGCCGAGGCGGTCGAGGGCGTGGCGCCGCGCAAGGTGCCGCGATCCGCGCCGTTGCGCGCCGCCGCGTGACCCCCGTCGTCTCCGCCCTTCTCCCCGCCCGCGGGACCGGGGGAGAGTGCCCGCCGCCGTTGTTCACCCTCGAACGCCGGCGCTTCCCCGCGCTCGTGCGCGGCCACGCCGTCTCCCCCCGCCCCCGTCGCTCTGTCCTCAGTCTTCTGATCCCTGACTTCTGACCCCTGAGATGCGCCTCTCCGGCCTCGAACCGCTGAACATCGGCGACGGCTCGCTCTTCGTCAACGTCGGCGAGCGCACCAACGTCACCGGCTCGAAGGCGTTCGCCCGGCTCGTCCTCGCGGGCGACTACGCCGGGGCGGTCGAGGTCGCGCGCCAGCAGGTCGCCGCGGGCGCGCAGGTGATCGACGTCAACATGGACGAGGCGATGCTCGACTCGAAGGCGGCGATGGTCCGCTTCCTGTCGCTCATCGCCGGCGAGCCGGACATCGCGCGCGTGCCGGTGATGATCGACTCGTCGAAGTGGGAGGTGATCGAGGCGGGCCTCAAGTGCGTGCAGGGGAAACCGATCGTCAATTCGATCTCGATGAAGGAGGGCGAGGCCGAGTTCCGGCGCCAGGCGAAGCTCGTGCGTCGCTACGGCGCCGCGGCGGTGGTGATGGCGTTCGACGAGCAGGGGCAGGCGGACAGCTTCGAGCGGCGCGTCGCCGTGTGCCGCCGCGCCTACGACCTTCTGGTGAACGAGGTCGGCTTCGCCGCGGACGACATCGTGTTCGACCCGAACGTGTTCGCGATCGCGACCGGCATCGAGGAGCACGCGAACTACGCGGTCGACTTCATCCGCGCCACGCGCTGGATCC
>JADLBN010000178.1 GCA_020847675.1 Burkholderiales bacterium
ACGCGACGGAAACGCAGCAGGCCTCGCTCGCCCACGTCACGACCCTCCGGGTCGAACGCCCGGGCACCCACGTCGCGCTCGACGCCGCCACGCGCCGCAATCTCGAGATCACGCGCACGCTCGCCGGAGAACCGCAGCCGACGCTCCTGTCGATGCTCGATGCCTGCATCACCGCGGCGGGAAGCCGCCTGCTGCGCGAGTGGCTGTTGCGCCCGCTCCGCGACCTCGAAGCGGCTTCGGCGCGACACGACGCGGTGCAGGCACTGGTCGACCGGCCGGCGCTGCGGCAGCGGCTGCGCGAGGCCCTCGGTCCCGTCGCCGACGTCGAACGCATCGCGTCGCGCATCGCGCTCGCCACCGTGCGACCGCGCGAACTCGCGGCCCTTCGCGACACGCTCCTTGCGCTGCCGGGGCTGCGCGGCGTCGTGGCGGGCGCACCGGCTCGACTGCTCGATGCCGCCGGGGCGGCGCTCGACGTCGACGGACTCTGGGCCGGCCTCCTGTCGCGCACGCTCGCCCCGGAGCCGTCCGCGCAGGTCCGCGACGGAGGCGTCATCGCGCAGGGGCACGACGGCGAACTCGACGAACTGCGCGCGATCGACCGCGACTGCGGCGCGTTCCTCGCCGACCTCGAGCGCCGCGAGCGCGAGCGCGCGGGCATTCCGGGCCTCAAGGTCGAGTACAACCGCGTGCACGGCTTCTACATCGAGGTGACGCACGCGCAGGCCGCGAAGGTCCCCGACGACTACCGGCGCCGGCAGACGCTCAAGAACGCCGAGCGCTACATCACGCCCGAGCTCAAGGCCTTCGAGGACAAGGCGCTCTCGGCACGGGAACGTGCGCTGGTGCGCGAGCGGGAACTCTTCGAGCGCCTCGTTGCCGGTCTCGCCGACGCAGTTCCGGCGCTGCAGCGGGCCGCCGGCGCACTCGGCGCCCTCGACGTGCTGGCCGCGCTCGCTGACCGGGCCTTCGCGCTCGCGCTGGTGCGGCCCACGTTCACCGGCGAGAACCGCATCGAGATCCAGGGAGGCCGCCACCCGGTGGTCGAGCGTCAGGTCGAGACGTTCATCGCCAACGACGTCGTGCTCGGTCCGGATCGCCGGTTGCTCGTCGTGACCGGCCCCAACATGGGTGGCAAGTCGACCTACATGCGCCAGACCGCGGTGATCGCGCTCCTCGCCTGCTGCGGCTCGTTCGTGCCCGCGACGTCGGCGACCCTCGGGCCGATCGACGCGATCTTCACGCGGATCGGCGCGTCCGACGACCTCGCCGGGGGTCGCTCCACCTTCATGGTCGAGATGACGGAGGCGGCGTCGATCCTGCACCACGCGACGCCGCGAAGCCTCGTGCTGGTCGACGAGATCGGGCGCGGCACCTCGACCTACGACGGCCTCGCGCTCGCCTGGGCGATCGCCCACCGCCTGGCCAGGACCAATGGCGCGCTCACGCTGTTCGCGACCCACTACTTCGAACTGACCGCGCTCGCGAGCGAGATCCCCGGCTGCGCGAACGTCCACTTCGACGCGGTGGAGACGCCGCGCGAGGGCATCGTGTTCATGCACGCAGTCGCGGAAGGTCCGGCGAGCCGGAGCTACGGCCTCGCCGTCGCGAAGCTCGCCGGCGTCCCGGCCGACACGGTGAAGCAGGCGCGCAGCTATCTCGCGCGGCTCGACGCCTTCGCGCGCGCGGACGACGGGCAGCACGACCTGTTCGGCGCGCGCGGGACGGCCGCGGAGGAGCCCGAAGACGCCCACGCCCGCGCGCTCGCGGAACGCGTGGCGAAGATGGATCCCGACGTCATGTCGCCGCGCGAGGCGCTCGAGGCGCTCTACGAACTGCGCCGCCTCGCAACCGGCGGTTGACGACGGCCGGATCGAGGGGACCGACGACGATGGGCGGGCCGACGATCACCACGCACGACGCGGTCCCGGCGAGCGAGCGCGACGTCGTCGACGCGGGACTGGACGCGTTCAACGACGCCGCGGCCCCGCTTCACGAAGTCACGCCGCTGGCATGCTTCGCACGCGACGACGACGGCACCGTCGTCGGCGGCGCGATCGGTCGGACCTGGGGCCCGGCGGCCGAGATCCAGCAGCTATGGGTCTCCGAGGTGCACCGCGGGCGCGGCCTGGGCACCGCGCTCGTGCGCGCGTTCGAGGCGCGAGCCGCCCATCGAGGTTGCCGATCGTGCTACCTCGAGACGCTGAGCTTCCAGGCGCCGCGGTTCTACGAGAGTCTGGGCTACCGCGTTGCCTTCGAGCTTCGCGCGCTGCCCTACGGCATCGTCCGCTGCACAATGCTGAAGGAGCTGGGTACGGACCCGCGCGAGCGGCCGGAAGCCTGACGCGGCCTCAGTGGTGGTGATGTCCGTGCGCGCCGTGCACGTGGCCGTGCGAGATCTCTTCCTGCGTCGCCGGCCGGATGTCGACGACGGTCGCCTCGAAGCGGACGCGCCGGCCGGCGAGTTCGTGGTTGCCGTCGAGCACCGCCTTGCCCTCCGCGATGTCGGTCACGCGCCAGACGATCTCGTCGCCGTCCTTCTCCGACACCAGGTAGCCGCCGACGTGGATGTCTTCCGGGAGCGACTCCACCGGCTCCATGCGGACGAGTTCCGCGTCGTAGTCGCCGAACGCATCGGCAGGCTCGAGCGTCACCGACACCGACTCGCCGACTTTCCTGTCCGTGAGCGCCTGCTCGACGCGCGGGAAGATGCCCGAGTACCCGCCGTGCAGATAGGCGATCGGCTCGTCGGCTTCCTCGATCAGGTCGTTGCGGTCGTCGTAGAGCTTGAACTTGAGCGAGACGACCGTGTTGCGGAAGATCTGCATCGCGAACCCGCGGGAAAGGCGCCGGGAGGACCCCGGGCGAAGCGCGCATTCTACGCCGCGGCGCGCAACCGAAGGGACGCGACCTATAATCGATCGGCATACCCCGGCGCCATGCCCCCACGATCCTCCGCCCCTCCGGTCGCGGGCCTCTCGCCCGGCCCGTTCCTGCGCCGCCACTGGCAGAAGCGCGCGAAGCTCCTTCGTGCGGCGATGCCGGGTTTCAGCGGGCCGTTCTCGAAGGCCGATCTCGTTGCGCTCGCCTGCCGGGACGATGTCGAGTCGCGCCTCGTCGTCCGCTCGGGCAGGCGCTGGAGCATCGAACACGGACCGTTCACCCGGAAGGCGTTCGTGTCGCTGCCCGCGCGGTCGTGGACGTTGCTCGTCCAGGGAACCAACCTCGTCGACGCGCGCGCCGACGCGCTGATGCGCCGATTCGACTTCCTCCCGTTCGCGAGGCTGGACGACGTGATGGTGAGCTACGCGGCGCCCGGCGGCGGTGTCGGCCCGCACCTCGATTCCTACGACGTGTTCCTGCTGCAGGGCTTCGGACGCCGGCGCT
>JADLBN010000179.1 GCA_020847675.1 Burkholderiales bacterium
GCTTGATCACGATGATGTCCGGAAGTCTGGCTGGAGACGTGGCAACTGCGAACCCCGGGCCCCACGGATGTCCCGCGCACCGGAACTTCGGTCCGTGGGACATCCGTGGAACCGCACGTTTGGGTGCAGCGAGTCTATCGCACGCAGAGCACGAAAAGTAGGCCGCAGCGCGTCTTAAATGCTTCCTGCTTCAAGCATCGAGGTCGCGCAACGCGCGCCTCCGGTCCCACGGACGCCCCACGGACCGGACCTTCGGTCCGTGGGACCCGGGGTTCATCACCTACGCGGACGCGCTTGCCTCCCGCGTGCGGCGCGCCTCCGCCTTGCCGATCTCCAGTAGTTCGCCCCTGCGCCCGGCACCTGGCGCCTCTGCTACGCTCGAAGCACCATGACCGGATTCGGACCTCTCGCCGACCTGTCGCGCCCGCTCTCCAAGCGCGAGTTCGACGAACTCACCGACGCGCTGAACGCCCTGCCGGAGGACCGCGAATCCTTCGACCTGCCGATGCTCGAAGGCTACCTCGTCGGCGTTCTGCTGCAGCCGGAAGTGGTGTTGCCTTCGAAGTGGTTGCCGCCGATCTTCGCGGCGGACGAGGGCGAGCCGATGGTTCCCGGCGACGAGACTCGGGTCACGCGCGTCCTGCAGCTCGTCATGCGCCACCACAACACGCTCGCCGCGCACATCGCGGCGCGCGAGCCCTTCGAGCCGATCGTCTGGTCGGTGGAGACCAGTGACGGAGCTTCCCCCACGCGCGAGCAGGAGCTCGCCGCGATCTGGACCTGGGCACTCGGCTTTCAGCACGCGCTCCATCGGTTCCCCGCGCTCCTCGAACTCGCCGACCGCGAACCCGACCTCGACGAGCCGCTCACCCAACTGTATCGCCACATCCCGCTCGACCCCGAGGTGAACGACGAGGCGATGCAGGAAGCGCGGCTCCTGAACGAGCGCCTCGACCGCGAAGACCCGATCGAGAGTCTCGACGAAGCGCTCGACCGCATCGTCGTCGCGGTGCTCGACGTCGCCGACGTCTCGCGACGCCGCGAACCGACCGTGCGCGCGCAGCCCAAGGTCGGCCGCAACGACCCCTGTCCCTGCGGGAGCGGGCGGAAATTCAAGCAGTGCCACGGGCGGGACGCGGGCTGATTGTCCCGGCATCGGCCGCCGCGTCGAGCACGTCCGGCCCATCTGCCGGCAGCGCGGATCGGTCGATGCAGGCCGCCTGATCTTTCGCCGGCCGGCACGCCCGCCCCCATTTCTCCATCTGGCCGGAACGCCCGATGGGTCTCCGAAGCCGGACGCGATGCCGATGGCGACGTGGGCGGCGAGGAGCATTCGTCCGGCCGGCCGATGGCGAACACGCCGATGCACGGGGCACGCTGCCCGGAACGTCGACCGGATGCGCTCCGCCATGGGATATACTTCGGATATCCGGCGCCCCGCCGCGCCAGCCCTTCGCCCACCATTGCCCATGTCCCGCATCACCGCCTGGGGCAACAGCCACGGCGTCCGCATCCCGCGCGAGATCCTCGACCAGGCGGACATCGCCCCCGAATCGGAGGTGACGGTCACCGCCGAAGCAGGACGGATCGTGATCGTGCCCGCGCGCCACAAGCCGACGCTGAGCGAGTTGCTCGCCCGGATGCGCCCCGGCGAACCCGAGCGCGAGGTCGACTACGGGCCGCCGCTGGGCCGCGAAGTGCTGTGAGCGGACTACGCCGTCCGGCGAGCGCCAGGGCGGCGACACGCCGAACCGTTCCGTGGGCACCGGACCGCGGCGAGATGATCTGGATCGAGCACTCTCCGCACGCGGGACGCGAGATGGCGGGCGCCCACCCGTTCCTCGTGCTCTCCCCCCGCGCGTTCAACCAGAAGACCGGGCTCGTGATCGGCTGCGCTATGACGTCGAGGCAGGCCCACAACCCGTTCGCGGTACCGAATCCGAAGGATCCGGCGCAGGCCAGCTACATCCTCGCGGACCAGCCCAAGTCGTTCGACTGGCGCAAGCGCCGCGCGCGCCGGCACCCCTGGGGGAGCGTCGCGCCGTCGGTGCTGCAGGATGTCTGCGACCGGTTGGAGGCCATCATTCAACTCACCCGCTAGTTCGAAGCGACGTTGCGGATCGTTGCTGGCGCCGCGACTCCTACGCATACTGATTTCGCCGCGCGTACGGACCGTCGCGGTGGTACTCCAGGTACCGCTTCTGCTCCTTGGTGAAACTCCCCACGTTCCGATGCCTGTCAATGGACCACTTCTCGAGGACGTCCGGGGTGAGTTGGGCGGCTACCACAACAAGGCCGCGCCCCTAGGCGTGGTGCAGAAGTTTGGTCGTCAGCTGCCATGGGTGGATCGACTGGACAGGTTCTTCGTCACGGATTGGTCATTGGGCGCTGCAGGACTCTACTGCGCGGTGAGCATACGGGTAACGTGCCCGTTGCTGATCGCTGTCAAATCGCCGAGATCAGTTCGCCACGAACAATGAGTTGGTCGAAGTGCTCGGCGAGACGCCCGGCGATCGCCCGCTCCACCAACAAGCCGAGTTCCATGTTCGCTTCGAGCGCGTAATCGGTCAAGTTCGCGCTGGAAACGATGGCCCTGCTCCTATCCGAGACCAGACACTTGGCGTGCATGGCGCCATACGCGCCCGACGCGCTGCGCTTCCGTCGATCCAGTGGCCAGTAGAAGACTTGAGCGGAGGGCACGGCCGTTCGAAACGCCTGAAGTCCATCGAAAGTGATCTTCCCGCCACTCTCCTGCGCCAATTCGATGACGAGCCTCACATGCACGCCGCGATCGGTCGCATCTCGGAGCGCCTTCAACGCCCTCTCGGCCTTGTAGGCTGCATACGTAACGAGAAGGACCTCTTCCTTCGCGCTCCCCACCATGTCGTAGATGACCTGATCGACTCGCCGCAAAGGCACGGCTTCCGTCGCAGGCCCAGTCCACGCAATCTCAGCGCGATGGTCAACTCCAACTGCCGAAGCCGCCTCAGCGGCGGCCCGCAACGCGAAAGCAATGGCCTGGGTGTCGATCTCCGGCTGCAGGCCATATAGCTCCTCGAGCCTTCGCAGCTTCTCCCTCATGGTCGGCGTCGCGGCGAAGCGCCCAAGGTTCTGGCTCCGTCCGCCGGACTCCAGCGCAGATATCAGAGCATTCAGCGTGCTGGGGGGTAGCTCCCGCGCGAGCTCGCCGAGCGCTCGCAGTAGTCGAAGCCTCGAGTCGGTGGAGATATTCATTCGCCAAAGAAGGACAGATCGGTCCCCGCGAGGGTGGGAACGAGCAGTGATCGATCCAGATACCGGTTCCCGATCTCGCAGGATGTCTCGGCCACGAACGAACATGCGTGGCAGGCAGCACCGTGCAGCGACCGATCGTGGTCGGGAACGTGTTCCGCGCATAGAGGATCGGAGGCGCAGATCCGTGCACGTCCCAGCGCCTGCGTGATCAATTGACCAAGTCGATCGGGCTGACCCAGTTGGGCAAGCCCTCCGAGTGTGCCGTCACTGTCTGGCGCTGCGGTGTAGACGAGGACACCTGCCATCTCTGGGGCATGCCCATATTCCGAGGCGTAGATCCGCTCGCGTACGCTAGCGGCGCTGTAACCACACTCGAGCGCAAGTTCGCGGATCAGAACGTGGGCGAACGTGTGCAGCAGGACAAAGGTGATTCCGGGAAAGTTGTCCTCCGGCGGCGATAGCTTTCGTGCAGCTCGAAATGCCTTGTGGCCTTGCAGCAGCGCAGCCTCTCGCGCCTTCACGCCGGGCCGAAGCAGCCATTCCGCCAGCCGCTGGCCGTTGAAGCGCAGGAAGATCCCCTCGCCGCGGACCTCGGTCGCAGGGATCCACTCCGGCTTACCATTGGCAAGCGGTGCTCGGGGCGGCGGGGCACCCCCCTCCTTGGCCTCTTCGGGAGGTTCGACGCGCGTGAACCCGATCAGCGCGTTGACTTCCCGTAGTCGTTCCGCGACGACCGTGAAGTCGAACTTCGCCTCGAGACCTTTCGGTGCTGCGATCCGAGTCACCATGAAGTCCGGCCAGTTCTGCGGCGGATTCGGGCTCGTGAATGCATCCCATTCGGGCTTCTTCAGATCGGGCGGCTCCTCTTCGCCACCACCCCCGCCTCGCATCGCCTGCAAGGCCGCCCAAATCTCGTCGGCCTTGTACTCCCCGAGGCTGCCGAGCATTCCGCTCTTCCCCAATACCTTGAGCGCAAGTCCGAGCTCCGCCTCATTCTCGACGTCCGAGAACAGATCGCTCTTGTCCGCCAGCAGCTGAGCGAGCTTGTCGCCCTTCGTTGGAATGGCAAGAACCGTCAGCGTGACTGGGAACCAACTGTTCGACGCGCCGAGCAGGACCGGCCGCAGACGTTCTTCACAACCCGCGTCGGCGCGGCCGAGATGTGGGTGTCGGCCGCGACATTTCGGCAGGAGTTGCTGGCCACGATCGCCGAACGCGTCGACCAGCGATCGACTGGCATCACACCGCTCGCAGCGAACCCAGAGGTTCTCGGTCTGCAGCGACGCGCCCTGTTCGAAGAA
>JADLBN010000180.1 GCA_020847675.1 Burkholderiales bacterium
CTTGCGCCCGCCATCCGGCGGTCCGCGGCGCGAGCCGCGCTCGCGCGTGGCTTCCGCGCGCTTGCGCTCGTGCCAGTAGCGGTAGATGAGCACCGCGGCGAGCGGCAACTCGTCGACCAGCGAGGCGCGCTTCTCCTTGTCGTCGATCCACTCGGCGAACTCGGGATCCTGGTCGCCGAAGGCGAGCGCCTCGACCGGGAACATCCAGTCGCGCGCCTCGCGCGCGTCGTAGAGCGGCTGCCAGTCGTCGTCGCGCAGCTTGACGCCCGACATGTAGCCTTCGCACCACGCGGTCGCCTCGCCGGGCGCCTTGTCGGACTTCGCGCGCTCGCCATCCGCGAGGTAGAGGAGCGGCTTGAACCGGGTCGGCGACTCGTCGAGCGTGCGCTGCAGGCCGACGACGTGGCGCAGCATCAGCGCCATCACGTGCTGCGCCTGCTCGGTCGACGTGTAGGCCGGCGTCGCCGCGCGCCCGCCTTCGCTCCACACGCCCGGAAGCCACTCCGAAGGCTGGATCACCTCGGGGCCGCTCACGATCGCGCACAGGTAGCCGTCGAGCATCTCGAGGTCCATGCAGTCCTGCGGCACGGCGTCGGAAGACAGGAAGGCCTCGAGTTCGTCGAGTTCGGCGTCGGAGAGGGGTTCGTCGAGGGCGCGGTCGGACATGCGGATTCGGACGGAGGGACCGTCGGGCAGCACGGTCGGTCAGCATACACGCATCGCGAGGGCGGTCCGCCGCGACCCTTTCCCGCCCCATGCTAACCTTCGCCGCGATACGGACCCGACGATGCCGCCGAAGATCAAGACACAGGCGTTCCTCGCGACGCTCCCGCTGTTCAAGGAGCTCGCCGCCCCCGAGCTCGACCGGATCGCGACGGGCACGGTGGAACTGCACGTCCCGCGCGGCGAGATGCTGTTCCAGAAGGGCGACCCGACCACCGGGTTCTACCTCGTCATCTACGGCCAGGTGAAGCTTTCGTTCGTCACGCCGACCGGGCAGGAGAAGGTGGTCGAGATCATCGGCCCGGGCAACTCGTTCGGCGAGGCGCTCATGTTCATGGAACGCCCCTACATCGTCATGGCGCAGGCGCTCGCCGACTCGATGCTCCTGCACATCTCGAAGCAGACCGTGTTCGACGAACTCGCGCGCGAGCCGGAGTTCGCGAAGAAGATGCTGGCCGGGCTCTCGCGCCGGCTGCACTCGCTCGTCTCCGACGTCGAGAGCTACTCGCTGCAGTCGGGCACGCAGCGCGTGATCGGCTACCTGCTCCGCCAGGACGACGGCGGCGGCGCGGGCGAGGGACCGGCGAAGCTCACGCTGCCGGTCGCCAAGGCGGTGGTCGCCTCGCGCCTCAACCTCACGCCCGAGCACTTCTCGCGCATCCTGCACGAACTGCAGTCGCACGACCTGATCCGGGTCGACGGCCGCGACGTGCACCTCGTGGACGTCGCGCGGCTGCGCGCCTACGAAGGCTAGTATCCGAGGGGTCAGACTCGATTGCTGGTCCTGGCCATGATCCCGGTTTCGAAGCGGCAATCGAGCGGCAATCGAGTCTGACCCCATCGAAGGATCAGTGGCTGGTACCCGCCTCGCGCGTGATCTTGTTGCCGACGTTGTACTTGCCGACCGGTTTCGACGCGCTCAGGCGCTTGACCTCGGCGAGCGTCGCGGCGTCGTAGACGACGATGGCGCCGTCGGTCTCCCACACGCTGACGAGCGCGTAGCGCCCGCGCCGGTCGAACTCGACGTGCGCGGCCGTCTTGCCGGGCGAGGGCGTGACCTCGCCGGCGATCGCGAGCGTGCGCTTGTCGATCACCTGGAGCGTGTCCTTGCGCGCGCCCATCATCCCGTCGATCCACGCGTAGGGCGTCGCGTCGTGGCTGCGCAGGAAGAAGCCGGGGCCGTGGGTCGCGATCTGCGCGACCGGCTTCCAGCTCGCGAGGTCGATCACGCTCACCACGCCTTCCTTCAGGTTCGGCGTCGCCATCACGCGGCGTCCGGCGTGCTCGAAGGTGATGCCGGAGCCCAGGTGCGGCATCCCGGGAAGCGCGAGGTCCGCGATCCTGCGGCGCGCGTCGAGGTTCACGACCTGGCCGCGGCCCGCCTCGCGCGAGGCGCCGATCACCTGCGAGTAGTCGGGCGTGAAGAAGAAGTCGTCGAGCGCCGCGTCGAGCGGCGTCCGACGCGGGTTGAGGAAGCCGGGAACGAAAGCGCCTTCGCGCAGCCGGTAGTCGTGCACGAGCCCGGTGGCGATCTCGGGCGCCTTCGGGTCGTAGCTCACCTCCCAGAGTTCCGGCACGTCCCGAAGCGCGACGATGAAGCTTCGGCGCGGCGCGGCGTCGTAGACAGCGGACACGCGCGACGATGCGCCGTCGCGCGACACCGCGGGAATCGACTTGACCAGCCGCAGGTCCTCGTCGAACACGACCACCGAGTGAGGCAGCGTGTTGCCGACCATCACGAAGCGCCCGTCTCCCGACACCGCTGCGTTGCGGGTGTTGAGGCCCGCGCGCACCTCGGCCACCAGCGCGAAGCTCCACAGGTCGACCTTCGAGATCCAGCCGTCGCGCGACGCGAAGTAGACGAAGCGCCCGTCGGGCGAGAACTTCGGCCCGCCGTGCAGCGCGTAGCGCGTCGGCATCCGCCCGATCCGCTCCATGCGGTCGCCGTCGAGGAACGATGCGTGGTGGTCTCCCGCTTCGACGACCACGAACAGGTTCAGCGGATCGGCCTTGTGCTGCGGACGGTCGGGAAGCGACTCGCGCGTGCGATGGATGACGTGCGAGGCGCGGATCTCGGCGTCGCTCCACTGCGGCTTCGCGGCCGGCGGCGAGTAGACGTACGCCACGAGCGCGTCGATCTCGGCCTTCGACAGCACCTCGCCGAACGCGGGCATCTGCGTCGCCTCGCGCCCCTTCGCGATGGTCTCCGCGGCGGCGGGCCGGCGCAGCCGCTCGAGGCTCTCCGGCAGCAGCGCGGGCCCGGTCAGCCCGAGCCGGTCGGCGCCGTGGCAGGAAGCGCAGTGCGTCGCGAACGTCGAAGCGGCGACGGGTGCCTGCGCGCCCGCGCCCGATGCGGCCAGGAGCCACGCCGCCGCGAGGACGAGGCCCGCTCTCACGACCGCGGGTCGACGTTGACGACTTCGGCCGCGGCCTCGGCCCGGGAGAGCCGGACGTAGGGCTTCGCCACCAGCCGCTCGCCGCCCGGCGCGATGCCGAGTTCGTCGTCGTCGAGATAGCAGCCGGGATCCTCGGCCCAGGCGTCGCGCGCGACCTGCCAGGCGCGCACGCGCGTGTTGCCGCCGCAGACGTCGAAGTACGCGCAGCGCGAGCAGCGGCCCTTCACCGGGCGCGGGCTCTGCTTGAGCCCGGCCATCAGCGGGTCCGACGTGTTGGTCCAGATCTCGCCGAACCGGCGCGACCTGACGTTGCCGAGCGTGTAGTCCCACCAGAACGTGTCCGGGTGCACGTTGCCGAGGTTGTCGATGTTCGCGACGTCGACGCCCGAGCGGTTGCCGCCCCACTGGGCGAGCTTCGCGCGAAGGTGGGCCTCGCGCTCCGGGAAGCGCTCGCGCACCCAGTGCAGCAGCGTGACGCCGTCCGCGTCGTTGTTGCCGGTCACGAACTCGCGCCGCCGGCCGTAGACGACCGAGCGCCACGCGGCGTCGAGCACGAAGTCCATCGCCTCGCGCGTGGTGCGGAACACGGCGTCGGTCCTGCGGTTCACGTTCCCGCGCCCGCCGTAGTTGAGGTGCGACAGGTAGAACTTGTCGATGTCCTCCGCCTCCATGAGTTCGAGGAGCGCCGGCAGGTCGTGCGCGTTGTCCTGCGTCAGCGTGAAGCGGATGCCCACCTTGATGCCCGCGTCGCGGCAGCGGCGCAGCGCAGCGAGCGACGCCGCGTACGCGCCGGCCTTGCGGCGGAAGCGGTCGTGGGTCGCCTCGAGGCCGTCGAGGCTGATGCCGACGTAGTCGTAGCCGATCTCCGCGACCTTCGGGAGCATCGCGTCGTCGATCAGCGTCCCGTTGGTCGACAGCCCGACGTAGAAGCCCATGTCCTTCGCGCGACGCGAGATCGCGAAGATGTCCGGGTGCAGGAGCGGCTCGCCGCCCGAAAGGATCAGCACCGGGACGCCGAACGCCTTCAGGTCGTCCATCGTCCGGAAGATGTCAGGCGTCGACAACTCGCCGGGGAAGTCGACGTCCGCGGAGATCGAATAGCAGTGCTGGCAGGCGAGATTGCAGCGCCGGATCAGGTTCCAGATCACCACCGGGCCGGGCGGGCTGCGCTTCGCTCCGACCGGCGTCGGCCGGCGCACTTCCTCGAGGTACTGCGTGACTCGGAACATCGTGGCTCTCCGTGGACCGTCGCGCCCCTTCAGGCGAAGCGAAGGCCGGTCTTCTTCAGGATCCTCGTGCTGTAGAGCACTTCGTGCGCCCGCGACGCGCCGCCAAGGACCCCGGCGATCGCGGCGACCTGCGCTTCGACTTCGGTCCGGTCGCGGCCGTGCACCATCGCGAACAGGTTGTAGCGCCACGCCGGCAGCCGGCGAGGACGCCGGTAGCAGTGCGTGACACCGGGCAGCGCGCCCACACGCTGGCCCAGTTCGTCCACCTTCGCGTCGTCCACGTCCCAGACGCTCATGCCGTTGGCGGTCCAGCCGAGCCGCCAGTGGTTCGGGACGGCGCCGATGCGCCGGATCGCGCCCGACGAGAGCATCGCGCGCAACCGCTCGGTGACGAGCGAGGGCGAAGCGCCGACCGCACTCGCGACCGCCTCCCAGGGACGCGGGACGAGCGGAAGCCCGGCCTGCGTCGCCCGCACGATCGCCCGGTCCAGCGCGTCGTGATCGCCCGCGGCGCTCATGCGGGCAGCTTCAGTTCGACGAAGTACTCGCGCTCCTTCGGGAACGAGAGCACCGGCAGCCCGGTGGCAGCCTCGATCCGCACGATCGCGGCGTCGACGTCCTCGGGTGCCGGCGTCGCGAGCACGAACCACAGGTTGAGCCGGTGGTCGCGCGCGTAGTTGTGGGCCACCTCGGGAAACGCGTTGACGATCTGCGCCATTCGGTCGAACGCCTCCGGCGGCACCGCCATCGCGGCGAGCGTGTACGCGCCGCCCAGCCGCCCCGCATCGAACAGCGGACCGAACCGGGTGAGCGTGCCGTCGTCGAGCAGCGCCCGGATGCGCGCGATCACGTCGCGCTCGTCGAGGTCGAGCCGCTCCCCGACCGCCGCGAACGGCCGCTCGATCAGCGGAAAGTCGCCGTGCAGCGCGTCGACCAGGCTGCGGTCGACCGGATCGGTGAGGCCAGGCATGGTGTTCGGGTCCGGCACTTCCGGCGGCGGGGCGGGCGATGTCCGGCGCGGCAGCGGCGGGAGCGGATTCGCTCCCCGCCGCGCCGGCCGCCCCGAGCCGGTCCGGATCAGTAGATGTCGCGTTGCGTGTTGTAGACGTTGAACTTGCCGGTCGGCGTGATGAGCCGCGGATCCTTGATCACCTTCTTGAGCTTGAGCGTCCTGTCGTCCACGACGACGATCGCCGACTCCTGGTTCTTCGCGCTCCACACCGAGAACCACACCTCGTCGCCCGCCTTGTTGAACTCCGGCTGCACGACGCGCTTGGCCCCGTCGGCGACTCCCGCCCAGTCGGCGATCGGCAGCACCTTGAACCCGTCCTTCAGGTTCTTCGTGTCGAACACCGCGACCGAGCCGGCGATCTTCGCGTCCGGGTGCAGCGGCGTGTCGACGTACAGGTGCTTCGACTTCGGGTGGGTCTTGATGAACAGGTTGCCGCCGCCCTGCGCGTCGAGCGTCTCGCACACCTTCCACGCGTGCTTCGCGTTCTTCTTCGGGTCGGTGCCGATCAGCGAGATCTTCTCGCTGCCGAGGTGGCCGGTCGCCCAGACCGGGCCGCACACCGGGTGCACGAAGTTCGCGCCGCGTCCCGGGTGCGGGATCTTGTCGACGTCGACGATCGCCGTGCGCTTGCCTTCCTTGGTGTCGACGACCGCGATCTTGTTCGACTGGTTGGCCGCCATCAGCACGTAGCGCTTGGTCGAGTCGTAGCCGCCGTCGTGCAGGTACTGGGCGGTCGGGATCTCGGTGATCTCGAGGTTGTCGAGGTCCTTGTAGTTGACCAGCAGCACCTTGCCGGTTTCCTTGACGTTGACGATGAACTCGGGCTTGTAGTGCGAGGCCAGGATGGAGGCCACGCGCGGCTCGGGGTGGTATTCCTGCGTGCCCACCACCATGCCACGGGTGGAAATGATCTTGAGCGGCTCCAGCGTGTCGCCGTTCATGATGGTGAACTGCGGCGGCCAGTACGAGCCGGC
>JADLBN010000181.1 GCA_020847675.1 Burkholderiales bacterium
ACGACTTCGCCGTCCATCGTGACCAGCGGCCCGCCGGAATTGCCCGGGTTCGCCGCGGCGTCGAACTGGATCAGGTTGGTCAGGATGCGCTTGCCGTCCGACGAACGGTACTCACGCTTGAGTCCCGAGATGACGCCGGCCGATGCGGACGGGCCGATGCCGAACGGGAATCCGACCGCGACGACGTCGTCGCCCGGCGCGAGGTCCTGCGTCGAGCGCAGGGCGGCAGGCTTCATGTCGTCGGGAAGCTTCGCGGCCTTGAGCACCGCGAGGTCGTTCTCGGGCTGGATGCCGATCACCGTCGCGTCCGACTCCAGGCCGTCGAAGAAGATCACCTTGAGCTTCGAGGCTCCGAGGACCACGTGCAGGTTGGTGAGGATCGTGCCGTTGTCGACGACGACCACGCCGGATCCGATGCCGACCCCCTTCTCGATCTCCGGGTGGCCCTCGGGCAGCGGGGTCCGCCCGGACTTGCCGCCGTTCTTGCCGCCGCCGGGCGCGGCCGGTTTCGCCTCGGCCTTCTTCGACCCCGGCGGGGCATCCTTCGAACCCTTGCCGCCGTGCTTCTTCGCGTCCTTCACGTCGTCCGCGTAGCCGGTGCCGATGACCTTGACAACCGACGGCCGGATCACCTCGTAGGCCTTCGCCGCGCGCGAGGGCAGCGTCTGCGTCGCGAGCGTGTGCAGCACCGCGCCGTCGATGTCTTTCTGCGTGAGCAAGCGCGCCGCGGGACGGGTCGCCTGCCACCAGCCGAAGGCGAGTGCGCCCGCAACGAGGCCGACGAGCAGGATGAGCCAGCGTTCGTGCCGCCTGGCGAAGGCACTCGGCGCGAACCGGCGCAGCCCGGATGCCCGCGGCGTTGCAGCGGGCGCCGCAGCGCTTGCTGCGTCGCTCGCATCCGCGCGCGCAGTCGCCGGAGCTTCCCGGGGAACCGAACGGCTGTAGAGCGCGGTGCGGCGCATGGGTGGCGACGGGGACCCGGCAGGCGGCCGGCGCCCGTCACAACCCTAGCATAGCAGCGGCCGCCGCGATCGCAAGGCGACCGCCGGTTGCGCTGCCGCGGAGGAACCGACGCCCGGACCGCATGGCGGTGGCCGGCGTGTCCGCGAGACGACCGCCGGACCGGTCAGCCGCCGAACCCGTCCATCAGGATGAACTGCGCGTCCGCGGCGCCCTTGCGCTTGGTCTTGGCGTGCTCGTAGTCGGGCGAAGTCCAGAATGCCTTCGCCTGCGCCATCGTCGGAAACTCGATGACCACGACCCGGTCGTTCTCGGCCGGACCCTCGAGCGTCGTCACCGGCCCGCCGCGAACGAGGAAGCGTCCGCCGTGCTTCGCGATCGCCGCCGGGGAGAGGGCCGTGTACTCCTTGTATCGAACGGGGTCGGTGACGTGGACGCGGGCGATCAGGTAGGCGGGCATCGGGAGTTCCTCGGGTCGTGGGATTGGCGCCGGCCGGGACGCTTGCGCGGCCTGCTGTCGGGTACGCGGGTTGCCCTGCCCTCGCTCACAAGGGCGACCGACACTCGTCCGCGGCAGGGCTAGCGCGATTTCGTGGCCGAGTGCCTATCCCTGCGACCACTTCTGCAGGTAGAAGCAGAACGCCGCGGCGATCACCCAGCCTACGCCGGCGATCGGCATCTCGGAGACGAACGTCCATACGACCGCGTTGACCAGGCACAGCAGGATGGCGAACAGCGCGACGAGAACGTTGCCCACGGATCGGTCGGTCGTTGGTCGAGCGGAGTGGATCTCGCGGGCGATGCACCCGACCCGCGGAGTGTCCCCGCGATTCTGTCATAACGGCCGGACGGCGTCCCCGGGGTCGGGGCCCGCGGCCGACGGCCGGGCGAAGCGCGTGCCGTCACGCGGTGCGCGACGGCGCCGCGTGCATCAGCACGTTGATCGCGAAACAGCCCAGCGCGGCGAGCATCCCGATCGAGATGATGCCGACGACCGGCCCGGCGTCCTGCCGGCCTTCGAGGAACACGGCGAGCGCGATCATCAGCGGCGGCAGGAGCAGGTTGTGCGCCCAGAAGTGGATGCGCGCGAGCTTCGTCTCCGCCGCCGCGGGGTAGAAGTGGTAGACCACGCCGGCCAGCGCGAGCGTTGCCCAGCCCAGCAGCACGAGGTGCGCGTGCACGGGCGCCAGCGTGAACGTCTCGACCATACCCATGTACAGGCCGAGCGACGCACCGACGAACAGGTAGACCACGGCGATCTTCAGGAAGCGCAGACCCATCTCGATACCTCCTTCGGTCGAAGCCCGCACAGGCACACGGCACGGGCGGTGGGACGACGCGCGCCGTTGCGTGCGTCGCCGGAAAGAATGCCCTGTCACATCGCGTCAGGCACGGCGCCGGAAAGAATGCCATGTCGCAATGCGTCAGGCGCCGCGCAGGCGACGATGGGCGCGCGGGGTCGTGCGCCCGTGCCAGAACAGGACGGTGCCGATCGCGAGCGCCACCGGGATCGGCCAGACGAGCACTGCGGCAACCCAGCTCCAATTCGCGCCATCGCGGTCGAGCCACTGCACGGAGACAGCGACCAGCAGCGCCGATGAGACAGCGGCTGCGAGCGAGGCGCGCTTCGCGTCGCGGAACGCCGCCTCGGCGAGCGCGCCTGCGGCGATGGGCAGGATCACGAGGACGAGGAGCGGTTCCAGGGGGCTGCCTTCCGGGTGTCGCGACAGCGTACTCCCGATCGCGGCCAATGTGGAACGATTCGCATCCCGGTCGGCGCGCGGGGAATGCCGCCGCTGCGCCTCGAAACGGCGCCCGCCGTTACGGACGATCCCGTCAACGGGCCCCTGGAGGCGGGCGTTCGAGCATGGGCGCCGCCGGCGGGCCGCGCCGGTCGGGCGGGATCCGGCAGTATCGGATCACCCTGGCGTGCGTTCAGCGGAGCTGGGCGCGGAGCGCAGCCCACAGCTCCGACAGTTCGAGCTCGAGGAAGTCGCCGCTGTCGAGTGCGGTCTGCACCAGCACGAGTTTCGTTTCCGGATCCGCGAGGAGGGTCTGCCCGCGCAGGCCCCGAAGCAGATATCGGGTCGCGTCCGGGGACAGCCAGACGTGGTAGCCGTACCGGATCAGCGCCGAGCCGGTGTCGATCGGATCGCTCCTCGATGCGCGAAGCCAGGCGGTCGGCACGACGGACTTGCCTTGGGACCATCCGTTATCGGCCAGCATGCGGCCGAGGCGGGCATAGTCGCGCAGAACGGCATTGAAATAGGCGTAGGTGACTTCCTGGCCGGTGGCATCGACGATCCACGAAGCGTCCGCTTCGGCGCCCAGGGGCTTCCAGAGTTTCTCGGCCGCGTATTCCGAAACCGGGCGACCGGTCGCCGCGGCGAGGACCAGTCCGAGCACCACGGTATCGGCCGACGAGTACGAGAAATACTCACCGGGTGGCGCGCGGCGCCAGTCGAAGCGCTTCACTGCCTCGAGACTGCCGCCCGGATCGTGCTGGAGGGTCAGGCGCGCGAGCGTGTAGATGTCGCTCGTCGGGTCCGCGTAGTCTTCGCGGAACCAGACCCCGGAACGCATCTGCAGGAGCGCCCTGATCGGCGTTTTCCCGTAGGCGCTGCCCTCGAGCGCGGGAACGTAGGCTTGCGCGACGTCGTCGATCGACCGGATCGCGCGCTCCTCGACGGCGATGCCGACGAGCAGGCCGACGAGGCTCTTCGCGATCGAGAACGAGGCCATCCGCTCCCGGTCCGTGCGCCCGTACTGGTAGCGCTCGACGAGGATCGTATCGCCCTTCGCGATGAGGAAGCCGGTGATCGGCCGGCGGTCGAGATACTCGTCGATCGTGCGCTCCCGGCCGGCAAACCGGTAGCGGACGACCGGCTCGGTGCTGGCGCGACGAAACGGGGTCGCCTCGGTCGGCGCCGGCACCCTGCGCGCGGGAAACAATGCGTCGAAGGCGCTGAACGCGCCGACTCTGCAACGTCGCTGCTGCACGTATTCGAGACCGGCGCAGCGCGGATACCCCTCGCTCATGCCAAAGGCTTCGGCCTCGGGCCCGTCGTGGCGAAAACGCGGCGATGGAAGCTCCGCGGACCGCGCAGGCTCGACCGCCGATGCGTGCTCGGGCAGCAGGGCAAGCATCGCGCAGGCGAACGCCTGCACCACCCTCCGGGCGAAGGTGCTCGCTGCGGCGGGCACGGGCGATCGTGCTCCCGTCACGACTCCGAAGCATGGCCGATCACGCGAGTGCTCGACGCCGGAGGCGCTGCGCGACAGCTCGACCCGGAACCCGGCGACCTCTGCCGAGCGCGAGCGTTTGGCGTGGTCGCGCGAAGTCACGCGTCGTCTCGGCTACCCGATGCCGGCGAGTTCGCGCGTGATGCGCGCTGCTGGTGAATCGCGGCAGCCGGTGGCGTTCTGGCCCGACCACAGCGGCGTGAAATCACCCGACCCTCGCGCCTCTGCCTTCGCGCGGATCGGCGCGATGGCGCCGGTCGCCAGCGGGAACGCCGGGACCGCCGGATTCATCGGCCCCATCTCGCGCAGAAATCGGTTGACGATGCCGCGCGCGGGGCGCCCGGTGAACAGGTTGGTGAGCGCCGTGTGCCGCGCCGCGTCGCTCGCCAGCGCGGCGCGGTGGATCGCGCTGGTCAGCGCCTCGGGCGACCTCAAGTAAGCCGTTCCGACCTGCACGGCGGACGCGCCGAGCGCGAGCGCCGCGGTGACGCCGCGCGCGTCCGCGATCCCGCCCGCCGCGATCACCGGCACGTTCACCGCGCGCACGACCTGCGGCAGCAGCGCGAACGTGCCGACTTGCGTCGTGAGGTCCCCGGTGAGGAACATGCCGCGGTGCCCGCCGGCCTCCGCGCCCTGCGCGATGATCGCGTCGGCACCGTGCGCCTCGAGCCAGCGCGCTTCGTCGACGGTGGTCGCCGACGACAGCACCTTCGAGCCCCAGGATTTCACGCGCGCGACCAGCGCGGGCGGCGGCAGTCCGAAGTGGAAGCTCACGAAAGCCGGACGGAACGGGGCCAGCGCGTCCGCGGCCGCGTCGTCGAAGGCCGCGCGTCCGGGGCCGGACCGGACCGTCGTCGGATCGATGCCGAACTCCGCGTAGTAGCGCGCGAGCTTCTCGCGCCACGCGGCTTCGCGCGCGGCGTCCGGCGCCGGCGCCGCGTGACAGAAGAAGTTGACGCTGAAAGTCCGCGTCGAAGCCGCGCGCAGTTTGCCGAGTTCCTCGCGCATCGCGTCGTGCGTGAGCATCGCGCAGGGGAGCGATCCGAGCCCGCCCGCGCCCGACACCGCGATTGCCATCGCGCTCGCCTGCGCGCCGGCCATCGGCGCCTGGATGATCGGCAGTTCGGTGCCGGTGAAAGCTGTCGAGCTCACGCCTGTCCCGGCCTGCGGCCGGACGGTGCCTCTTCGATCAGCCCGGCGCAGTCGTCCTCCGGGCGATCGCCTGCGCCGCCGTCCCGCTGTGTCACCTCGCACTCTGCTACCGGGCCGAACCGCTGGAGCTGCGCGCGTCGACGATCGGCGTGCCGGTACCGGCTGAGTCGCGCGTTGGCGTCGACGGTGAGGTCGAAGCGTTCCAGCAGGTCGGCCACGCTCAGGACTTCCGGTCGAGCAACTCGTCGAGGTTCTTCGTCATGCGCGTGATGGTGCGCCGGAAGGCCTCGACGTCGCGAACCGCGATGCCGCGCTCCGCCTCGTCGACGATCTGACGGGCGACGGGAAGCAACTGCTTCTCGAGGCGGCGCCCCGCCGCGGTGAGCCAGACGTGGGTGCGGCGCCGGTCTTCGCGGCTCTGCACGCGGCGCACGTACCCGTCCTTCTCCATGCTGCGCAGGGCGGTGACCGTGGTGGGCTCCCGGGTGCCGACGCGCGCGCTCAGTTCGCGCTGCGACAGGCCGTCCTCGATCCACAGCGCGCGCAGGAAGTACCACTGGCCGCGGGTCACGCCGAACGGCGCGATGCGCTGCTCGATCATTCGCTGGAACGCGCGGTTCGCGTCGCGCACGAGGTACCCCGAGCTGCGCGAGGGGGGCAGCGCACTGCCGTCATCGGGATCCTTTGCCATGATCGGCGGACATTCTATCCCCGCGGCAGATCCCGGACCGCGTTCCCGCGCCGGGCGGGAGCCGGGCGCAGCGACGCACCCCGGTCTCCGCCCGCGAGGCGCGAGAACGCGCATCGACGCCCTGGTTGCTGCGGCGCAGCGAGCGCGATCGTGCATCCGCGCTCGCCAATCGTAAGATTTCGAAGTATTCTGCCGGACATGGCCGGGCACGCGCCGGAGCACCACGGATTTCCGCTCGCCGCGGCGAGCGCGCGCAAGCCGTTGCGGGGCTTGCGCGTCATCGACGCCGGCACCATGGTCGCCGCCCCGTTCGCCAGCGTGCTGCTCGCGGATTTCGGGGCCGAGGTCATCAAGATCGAGCACCCGAACGAGGGGGACGGGCAGCGCAAGCTCGACCCGTCCAAGGACGGCGTGCCGCTGTGGTGGAAGTCGATCGCCCGCAACAAGCGTTGCATCACCCTGGACCTCGGCGAGGCGCAGGGCGCCGAGGTGTTCAAGGACCTGGTGCGCGAGCGCGACGTCGTGCTGGAGAACTATCGCCCCGGCACCTTCGAGCGCTGGGGCCTGGGCTACGACGTGCTGAGCGCGATCGAGCCGCGCCTCGTCATGCTGCGGATCTCGGGGTTCGGGCAGACCGGCCCGTACCGGAACCGTCCCGGCTTCGGCCGCGTCGCCGAGGCGATGAGCGGACTGACCAATCTCATCGGCGAGCCCGATGGCCCGCCGATGTCGCCCGGCTACCCTCTGGGCGACCTGATCGCCGGCGTCTTCGGCGCGCTGTCGATCATGATCGCGCTCCATCATCGCGACGTCAGGGACGGCCGCGGGCAGGTCATCGACCTGGCGCTCTACGAGGCGGTGTTCCGGCTGCTCGACTACGACCCGATCGCCTACGACCAGCTCGGGATGGTGCACGGCCGCACCGGCAACCGCGTCGCGTACGTCGCGCCGAGTTCGACCTTCAAGACGCGCGACGGCAAGTACCTGACGCTCGCCGCGAGCACGCAGAGCGTGTGGCTGCGCCTCGCGCGCGCGATCGGCCGAGAGGATCTGACGACCAATCCGAAGTTCGTCGACAACCGGATGCGCGTGGCGAACTCGGAAGAGGTCAATGCGCTGGTCGGGGAGTGGATCGAAGAGCGCACCCGCGACGAGGCGATCCGCCGCTTCGACGAGTGCGAAGTGGCCTACTCGAGCGTGTTCGACATGGAGGACGCATTCCGCGACCTGCAGTTCCGCGCCAGGGAGGCGATGGTGCGCGTGCGCGACCCGGAACTCGGCGAGGCGGTCGTGTCGAACGTGGTGCCGCGATTCTCCGACACCCCGGGTTCGGTGGACTTCCTCGGTGCGCCGCTCGGCGCGCACAACGAGGAGGTGTACGGCGGAGAACTCGGCTATTCGAGTGAGCGGCTGGCGGCGCTGCGGGAGGCGCGGATCATCTGATGGAACCGGGATCAACCATGGACACCAAACGCATTGTCGTCGGCATCACCGGGGCGACCGGGGCGGTTTTCGGGCTGCGCCTCCTCGACGCCCTGTCGGAAGCGGGCATCGAGACCCATCTGGTCGTGTCGCGGTGGGGGCAGCAGACGGTCGAGCACGAGTGCGGCGTCGATCTCGCGGGGCTTCGCGCCCGCGCGAGCGTTTTCCACGGCACCGGCAACATGGCCGCCACCATCTCGTCGGGCTCCTTCCACACCGACGGCATGGTGATCGCGCCGTGCTCGATGCGCACCGCGGCCGCGATCGCGCACGGCGTGGGGGACAGCCTGGTGCACCGGGCCGCGGACGTGATCCTGAAGGAGCGGCGCAGGCTCGTGCTGGTGCCGCGCGAGACGCCGCTGTCCGAGCTGCACCTCGAGAACCTGCTCAAGCTCGCGCGCATGGGGGTGGCGATCGTCCCGCCGATGCCGGCGTTCTACAACCGGCCGACGTCGGTGGAAGACATCGTCGATCACGTCGTGGCGCGCGTGCTCGACCAGTTCGGCGTCACGGCCGAATTCGCGCGGCGGTGGGATGGAAAGATGTCCCACGCATCGCCCGTGCGCCGCATCGAATGAACGTCCGATAGGAGGGGGTAGAGATGAAAACGCTCATGCTGGCCCTGCTCGTCGCAGCGACGGGAGTCGCGACAGCGGCGAGTGCGCAGGACTATCCGGCCCACCCGGTGAAGCTCGTGGTTCCGTACGCCGCGGGCGGCTTGCCGGACACGATGGCGCGCGTCGCCGGCCAGAAGGTGGGCGACGCGCTCGGGCAGTCGTTCGTGGTCGACAACCGCGGCGGCGCGGGCGGCATCGTGGGAACCGAGGCGGTGGCGAAGTCTCCGCCGGACGGCTACACGCTGCTCGTCGCCGACGTGGCGCAGATCGCGATCAACCCGCACCTCTACGCGACGCTGCCCTACGACGGGCTGAAGGACTTCGCTCCGGTGAGCCTGATGGGGATCGCGCCGCTGTTCCTGGTCGCGAACCCTTCGCTGCCGGTCAACAACCTGCGTGAACTGGTCGACTACGTGAGGGCCAACCCGGGCAAGGTCAGCTACGGGTCGTCCGGCATCGGCAGCATCCACCACCTCTCGATGGAAGCGTTCAAGCACGCGTTCGGGCTCAACATGATCCACGTTCCCTACAAGGGGACCGGTCAGTCGGTGCCGGCGCTCCTCGGCGGGCAGGTGTCGCTCCTGTTCTCCGCGGGACCCTCGATCATGCAGCATTGGAAGGCCGGGAAGCTCAAGGTGCTCGCGGTCAATTCCGCCAAGCGCTCGCCGCAGGCGCCGGACGTGCCGACGATCGCGGAGTCCGGCGTTCCCGGCTTCGACTATCCGGCGGAGATCGGCGTCCTCGCGCCCGCCGGCACGCCCGCGCCGGTCGTCGCGCGGCTGTCGGCGGAGTTCGCGAAGGCGGTCAAGCTGCCCGACGTGGCCGAGCGGTTCGCCGTGCTCGGCATCGATCCCGTCGGCTCGACCGCCGAGGCCTATGCCGCGCACAACCGCGAAGCCTTCAAGAAGTACGAGGCGGTCGTGAAGCAGTCGGGCGCGCGGGTCGAGTGAATCCGCGCGGCCGGCTTCGCTTCCGCGCCGTTCGCCGGGGTTGCCGGCGGAATTCGATCACCAGAGGAGAGTCGACGTGAACATGATGTCCAAGGCCGAGACGCCATTCACCGAGCAGGTGCGCGACCTGCGCACCGTGCTCGCGTGGCTCAAGTCGCAGGGCGACCTGATCGAGACCGACAAGGAGGTCGATCCCGACCTGCAGGTCACCGGCCTGCAGAAGCACATGGACGGCGGCTGCCCGGTGCTGTTCAACAACGTCAGGGGCAAGCCCAACCACCGGGTGCTCACCAACCTCTTCGGCGACATCAGGGTCATCAACAAGATGTTCGGCTGGAAGGACGACCCGGACCGGGTGCGCAGGCTCGCCCACGCGCTGTCGCATCCGCTGAAGCCGGTGATCATTCCGCAGAGCGAGGCTCCCTGCCAGGAGCACGTGATCGAGAATCCGAAGGACGTGAACGAGTACATGGTGCCGATCCGGCACACCACCTACGAGCCGGAGCTCACGGTGGGCTCGGGGATCCGGTGTGTCACCGGACCGCAGTTCGAGGGCGGCTCGGACCTGGGCTACAACCGGATGAACTTCCGCTGGGGCAACGTCGGCACGTTCCAGATCTCCCCCGGTTCGCACATGTGGCAGGTGGTGAACAAGTACTACAAGTCGGACGAGCGCGTGCCGATCACCATGTGCTTCGGCGTGCCGCCGGCGTGCACGCTGCTCGCTGGAGCGGGTTTCGACTACGTGATCCTCCCCGCCGGCTGCGACGAGATCGGCGTGGCGGGCGCGGTGCAGGGCGCGCCGGTGCGCATGGTGAAGGCCCGCACCGTCGACGCGCTGGCGCTCGCCGACGCCGAACTGGTGCTCGAAGGCTACGTCGACCCTCGCGATCGCCGGTTCGAGACCCGGGAGAGCGAGGAGGCCGGCATCCAGGGCCGCTTCCATTTCCACCCGGAGTGGGCGGGCTACATGGGCAAGGCCTACAAGGCGCCGACCTTCCACGTCACCGCGGTGACGATGCGCAAGCCCGCGAGCAAGCCGATCATCTTCGCGCTCGGCGTGCACACGCTCGACGACCACAACATCGACACCACGGTGCGCGAGGCGGCGATCTTCGAGCTGTGCCACCGTCTTCAGCCCGGGATCATCCAGAACGTGGTGATCCCCTATTCGATGACCGACTGGGGCGGCTGCATCATCCAGGTGAAGAAGCGCCACCAGATCGACGAAGGATGGCAGCGCAACTTCCTCGCCGCGGCCCTGTCGTGCTCGCAGGGCATGCGTCTCGCGATCGCGGTGAGCGAGGACGTCGATCCCTACTCGATGGACGACATCATGTGGTGCCTCACGACGCGCGTGAACCCGCGGACCGACATCCTCAACCCGATCCCCGGCGGACGCGGCCAGACGTTCATGCCCGCCGAGCGCATGACCGCCGGAGACAAGCAATGGACCGCGTCGAACACCCAGTTCGAGGGCGGCATGGGCATCGATGCGACGGTTCCGTTCGGCTACGAGAGCGATTTCCTGCGGCCGGTGTATCCGATCGACCGGGTGAAGCCCGAAGATTTCTTCACCGCGGCCGATCTCGCGAACGCGAAGAAGCGGATGCACGGCTGGGTGCACTCGCTCGCGCGCTCGGGGCGCTGAGCGCGGGAGATTCGCCGGCCGCTTCAGGCGCGCAGTTCCCGGCACGCGCCAGGAGGAGGTCGCGTTCGCGCGCATTGCGCGTGAGCGCGGCTGCGCGTTCGAATTCGGTGCGCGCTTCGGCATGGCGTCCGAGCTTCGCCAGCAGGTCGCCGCGCACGCTCTGAAGCAGGTGGTAGCCCAGGAGCGCGGGTTCGTCCCGCAGGGTATCGACGATCTCCAGGCCGGCCGCGGGTCCGAAGGCCATGGCGATTGCGACGGCGCGATTGAGTTCGACGACCGGCGAGGGCGAGACCTGCGCGAGCGCGTCGTAGAGCGCGGCGATGCGCGGCCAGTCGGTCTCCGCGGCGGCCCGCGCGCGGGCATGGCATGCGGCGATCGCGGCCTGCAGGGCGTAGGGGCCGAACGCCTCGCCGAGTGCCTCCGCGCGTCCTAGCGCCGCGAGACCGCGTCCGATCAGCAGGCGGTCCCAGCGGGCGCGGTCCTGGTCGAGGAGCAGGATCGGCTCCCCGTCGGGCCCGGTCCGCGCGCGCATGCGCGACGCCTGGATCTCCATCAGCGCAACCAGTCCGTGCACCTCGGGCTCGCGCGGGGCGAGGCCGGCGAGGATGCGGCCCAGGCGCAGCGCTTCGTCGCACAGCTCCTGGCGCGTCCAGCGCTCGCCCGCGGTGGCCGCGTAGCCCTCGTTGAAGATCAGGTAGATCACCTCGAGCACCGAGGCGAGGCGCGGCGCGAGCTCGCTTGCGGAAGGCACCTCGAACGGGACGCGCGCTTCGGAGAGCGCGCGCTTCGCCCGCACGATGCGCTGCGCGATGGTCGTCTCGGGCACGAGGAAGGCGCGCGCGATCTCGCCGGTCGCGAGGCCGCCCAGGAGCCGCAGCGTGAGCGCGACGCGCGCCTCCGGCGAGAGCACCGGGTGGCAGGCGACGAACACCAGGCGCAGCAGGTCGTCGCCGATCTCGTCGTCGCGCGCCGCCTCGGCCTGCCGGTCCGCGATCTCCTGGTCGAGCTCGAGCTCGTGGACGAGTTCCTCGTGCTTGCGGTCGAGGAGCTTGCGCCGGCGCAGCACGTCGAGCGCGCGACGCTTCGCGGTCGCGGTCAGCCAGGCGCCCGGGTTGTCGGGCACGCCGGAGGCCGGCCAGGTTTCGAGCGCGGCAACCAGCGCGTCCTGCGCGAGTTCCTCGGCCTGGCCCACGTCCCGCAGCATCCGCGCGACGACCGCGATGATCTTCGCCGACTCGATGCGCCAGACCGCGTCGATCGCACGGCGGACGTCGGTGCCGCTCATCGTGGGGACGGCCACGGCGCGCGCGTGCGCGTTCCGGCAGGTGTCATGGCTCGGGATGCGCGCTCAGCCGGCTTGCGGTTGCGCCCGCGGCGCCATCACCATCCAGACCACGCCGAAGCGGTCCTGCACCATGCCGAAGCTCGTCGCCCAGAACGTGGCCGAGAGCGGCATCTGCACCTGGCCGCCTTCCGCGAGCGCATCGAAGCGGCGCCGGGCGTCGTCGTCGTCCGGCACGCTGAGCGCCAGCGAGAAGCCGTCGAACTGCGGCTTGCCGCCGCAGCGGCCGTCCGAGACCATGATTTCGGTGTCGCCGACCCTGAGCTGCGCGTGCATGACCTTGTCCTCGCTGCCAGGCGGCAGCATCCCCGGAGGAACAGGGTCGGGGCTCTCGCGGTTGCGCATCAGCATCGTCACCCGGGCGTCGAGCGCGCGGGCGTAGAACGCGAGGGCCTCCTCGCACCTGCCGTCGAAGAACAGGTAGCTGTGGACCATCATCGTCGTCTCCTCTTCCGGTCAGTTGCCGGTGCGCGCGGAAACCTCGGCGCGCAGTCGCTCTTCCTGCTCGCGGAGCTCGGGCGTAAGCGCTTCGCCGAAGTCCTCGGCGCTCATCACCTGCCGGATCTCGATCTCGGAGGCTTCCCGCATCGGGTTCGGGCAGCGCTTCACCCACTCGATCG
This sequence comes from Burkholderiales bacterium, assembly GCA_020847675.1. Lineage (GTDB taxonomy): Bacteria > Pseudomonadota > Gammaproteobacteria > Burkholderiales > Casimicrobiaceae > VBCG01. The sequence continues at coordinate 12,709 of JADLBN010000181.1, forward strand.
CCTCCTCGAGCGAGCGGACCTGCCACAGCCAGAAGCCGGCCACGAGTTCCTTGGTCTCGGCGAACGGTCCGTCGATCACCGTGCGCTTCGTGCCGTCGAAGCGCACGCGGGCGCCTCGCGAACTCGGATGCAGGCCCTCGCCCGCGAGCATGACGCCCGCCTTGACCAGTTCCTCGTTGAACTTGCCCATGGCGGCGAAGAGCGCCGGGTCGGGCATCACGCCCGCCTCGGAATCCTTCGTCGCCTTCACGATCACCATGAACCGCATTCGAACCTCCCTGGACGTTGGGCCCCGGCCGACGGTCGGGCTTCCCCAGCACGACGAACCGGCGGAGCGGGAATCGACATGCGACCCGCATCGAACGTGCGTTCGGCGCCCCGGGCCGGTCAGGCGGGTGGCTTCCTGCCGCCGAGCACGATGCCGGCGACGAGGCCGACCAGCGCACCGAGCGGCCCGCCGACGAACGCCGCGGTCATGCTCGCCTCGACCGATGGGTCGTGCGTGTTCGACGAAAGCCCGGCGACGAGCACGTAGGCGACGATTGCGGCGATCAGGTAGCCGCCGATCGCACCCGCCAGTCCGAACCCGAGCCGTCTCATGAGATCCGTTCGAGCCACGCGACAGCTTCCGACTCGTCGGCGAACACTTCGCAGGTGAGGCCGAGATCCATGCCGGCACGCACACCAAACTTCTCCGGATGGATCATGTGCTCGTGGACGACAAGCACCACCGCGACCATGCCGCTGGCGGCCCGAGCCCATTCCTCGACGGCGAGGAACCGGTCGACTAGCGAGAGTTCCGGAAGCCCTTCGAGCCCGGTGGCGACGATCATCAGGCGTCCCAGCGCACGCTTGCGGCAATAGGCGACGCACTCGGCGACGAAGTCGACCGCTTCGACGAGCGTCGCGGTGCACTGCGGGCGGAACACGCACAGGCCGGCGTGGATTTCGGGTCGGGCGCGGATCGTCATCGGGGATGGCGCAAGCGAGCGGCAAGGCTACCTCAACCGCACTGGCGACACACGCATTTCGGAATGGCGTCCCTGATTCGGTGCGGCGGAACCGGGTCGGCCTGATGCCGACCTGCCCGAACGCGGACTCTCCGATCCTGCTGCCGGTCGGGCGTCAGCCCGACGGCCTGCCCTCGCTTCCTGTCTCGCGCGAGACGACGCGCACCACCACCTCGCGGTAATCGGCAAATCCCATGCGCGCGTAGAGCCGCCGCGCGGTCGCGTTGGCACTCATCACGTGCAGGAACGGCGTTTCTCCGCGCTGCATCTGCCGGCGCACGAGCTTCGCCATGAGCCGTCGCGCGTGACCGCGCCCCTGGGCATCGGGGTGGGTACACACGCCGCTCAACTCGCGCAGCATCCCCGCGTGCATCCGCTCACCCGCCATCGCGATCAGCCGATCGCCTTCGAAGACGCCGAAGTATTCGCCGAGTTCGGGCGTGCGCGGACCGAAGGGGCCTGGCTTGGTCAGTTCCGCGAGCGCGAGCGCCTGCGCGTAGTGGGCGGGGACGAGGCGCACCGCGTCGGGCGCCTCGTCGCGCTCCGGCATCGGTGACTCCCACACCATCTTGAACATCGCTGTCTCGGCGTCGATCCGCCATCCTTCCGGCGCCGCCCCCGACCACCCGTCGCAGTAGAAGTGCTCGTCCGGTTCGCAGTGCGGCGCGAGCGCGGAGAAATCCGGCCGCGCCTGATCGGCGAATCCCACGATCGGAGAGAAGCCCCGCGCGTAGCGGCGCGCGGCCCCGGTGCCCTCGGCGAATCGTGCCTGCGGGCCGGCGAGCGCGTTCCAGACGATGTTGTCGAGCAATGCTTTCATGGGTGGGAGGTGGAGCGCCCGGTCCCGACCGATTCCGGTCGTGGCGGCTGACCCGGGCGCCCGATGGTCCGCCGGAGTCCGCCGGTCCGATGCCTGTCCCGATCCGTGCAGCGCGCGTCAAAAATAGTTGACATGGCGCTGCCAGTACCGATAGGCTCCATCGTGTCTGAAAGACTGGACATCAAGTCGTATAAATCCGACATCTTCGCGGGGTCTGTCATGGGATCGTCGTTCCAGGAGAAGAGCCTGTGGCTCATGCTGGTGAGCCTCGCTGTCGTGTTCGGCGCCTACTTCCGGCTCGCGCTGCCGCTTCGGACTCCCGACGTGAACCCTGCCAACGTCGGGTTGTTCGTCGCGGCGGTCGTGGTGCTGGTGATCGCGCAGATCGCCGGGCACCTCATCGTGGCGCTGTTCGACCGCGACGATCGAACCGACGAGCGCGACCGCCTGATCGCGCTCAAGGGCACGCGCAACGGAGGCTACGTGCTCGCCACCGGCGTGTTCCTCGCGCTTTGCACCGCAGTCGCGACGACCGGGAACTTCGTGACGGCGCACGTGCTGCTCGCGTCGTGGGTGCTCGCCCAGATGGTCGAGATTGCGACCCAGCTCTGGCACTACCGCCGCGGCGCGTAGCCATGGGCAAGGACGAGCATCACATCACCAATCGCATTCGCGAACTGCGGTTCCACCGCGGCGAGATGACGCAAGGCGAACTCGCCGAGCGCACGGGTGTGACGCGCCAGACGATCAACGCGATCGAAGGCAACAAGTACTCGCCTTCGCTCGAAGTCGCGTTCCGGATCGCGAAGGTGCTCGGGGTGCCATTGACGGACGTGTTCCGCCATGGCGACGAGTGACCCGGACACTGCCGCCGGGGCGACGCCGGCGCGCCCGCTTCAGGCGAGCTTCTTCAGGATGCCTTTCATCTCGTCGGGCGAGTACGCGCGCATCGAGGTCGTGCGGATGTTGCCGAGCGTGCCCAGCTTGAGCAGGGCTGCGGTGATCGCCTCGTCGGCCCCTTCCGCGACCACCACGATGTCGTGCGCGCCGACGGTGTAGTACGCGTGCTTGATCGCCACTCCGAGCTTCTCGGCCGCGGCCTTGAAGGCGATCAGGCGGTCGGGCGAGTCCTTGACGTTGCGGATGCCCTGGTCGGTGAAGCTCGAGAGGATCACGTAGGTGGCCATGGCGGGGCTCCTCCAGCATGGTGGGTGCCGGGATTCGCGGGCGCAACGGACCGTTGACCGTACGCCTCGCCGCCCCGGCTGGCGCAAGCATACGCGCACCGGGCCTTCCGGCGCTCCGCGCGGCATCGGTCTCCCGGGCTGCGCGAACCGATCACCCGACCGGGCGGAATAACCCGGATCGTCGACTGTTTCCTTCTCCGGGCCCGACGGCATGACAGAATCGACAGGGTTTGAGCCAGGGTCCCGGCTGCATTCCCGGAGCCGGCGTCGGACCCGTCAGGTGGCGCGCCGCGTCGCCATGTACGACAACCCGGAGGGTGGGCAATGCAAGGTACGAAGCTCTGGATGGCGCTGGCTGCAGCCGGCGTGGTGCTTTCGGGCTGTGCGGGAATGTCGACGCAGCCGGGACCGCAGAACATGACCTTCTTCGTGACCAGCGCGGGTCCGGGGAACGGCGCGAACCTGGGCGGCCTCGCGGGTGCCGACGCGCATTGCCAGCGGCTCGCGACCACCGCGGGAGCCGGGAATCGCACCTGGCGCGCTTACCTCAGCACGCAGGCGGCGCAGATGAGCGGCACCGACGCAGTCAACGCGCGTGACCGGATCGGCAACGGGCCGTGGCAGAACGTCAAGGGCGACGTGATCGCCTGGGATGTGAACCACCTGCACTCGGCCACCAACAACCTCACCAAGCAGACGGCGATCGACGAGCGCGGCAACCTCGTCAACGGCCGCGGCGACAACCCGAACAACCACGACATGCTGACCGGCTCGCGGGAGGACGGCACCGCGTTCGCGAGCGGCGGGCCCAGTCCCGACATGACCTGCGGCAACTGGACCAAGGGCGGGCCCGACGGTTCGGCGATGCTAGGCCACCACGACCGCAACGGCCCGGCGCCGGTGCCTTGGGCGCGGTCGTGGAACACGTCGCACATCAGCGCAGGCTGCGACGCGCCGAAGCTCCGTTCGACCGGCGGCGCGGGGCTCTTCTACTGCTTCGCGACGAACTGATCGCGGGAGGTCGTGCACCAGGGGCCGGCGCGGTCGCCGGCCACGGTTGCCGATATCCCGGCGCTTTCGGGCGAAGCGGACCTTCCCGGAGGAGGCCGCCCGGAAGACGCCAGGTTTCCGCCTCGTGGCGACCCCGTTCGATTCCTCGCTGATCCGGCAGGCCCGCGGGTCCGCAGTCGCGGCCTGGCACGCCCGGCTCGAGTCGAGCCTCCCCTGGTGGCCGGCGGAACACCTGGCAGCGCTTCAGGATCGCCGTGCGCGCGCCATGGTCGCGCACGCGTACGCGACGGTGCCGTATTACCGCGACGCAATGCTCGCCGGCGGCCTGAGGCCGGATGACTTCCGCACCGCAGCCGATCTCGCACAACTGCCGATCGTCGAGGGCGCCGAACTCGCAGCGGCGCCGGATCGTTTCCTCTCGTCGGCGTTCGCGGGCCGCGACACGCTGATGGTCGACACGACCGGTACCACCGGGCACTACAAGCGCATCCACCACGACGTCGACGCCGTGCTCATCGCACTGGCGGCAGGCGGGCGCAGGCGTGCGGCAGGAGAAGCGGTTCCCGGCGCCCGCAGGCGCGGTCCGGCCGTCGCGATCGTCCCGCCCGCGGGCACGAACGCAGCAGTGCGCGCTTTCCATCGGAAGCATCTGCTGCCGTTCATGGCCGATCGGCTCGAGCAGACGTTCCTGTCGATCGACCGGCCGTTCGCCGAACTCGCGGACGCGCTCAACCGGCTCGAGCCGGACTCGATCGTCTCGTTCGGGCGCTTCGTCGGGTACCTCTATCGCCGGGCGCTGGAGTCGAACCTCGCGATCCACGCGCCGCGGCTCATCTGGTACGGCGGAGACGCGATGCCCGAGGCCGACCGGCGCCTGATCGAGGAGCGGCTCGGCGTTCCGGTGTTCTCCACCTACCAGAGCTGCGAATTCCTGCGCATCGCGTTCCAGTGCGAGCGCCGGGAGGGACTGCACGTCCATGCCGACCAGGTCGCGGTGCGGGTCGTCGGCGGCGACGGGCGCGACCTCCCGCCCGGAACGCCTGGCGACGTCGTGGTCTCGAACCTCGTGAACCGCGCAACGGTGCTGCTCAACTACCGTCTCGGCGACCGCGTCGCGCTGTCCGACGCCCGCTGCCCGTGCGGGAGGACGCTGCCGGTGATCGGCGCGCTCGACGGCCGCAGCGAGGATCTCCTCGTCCGCGCGGACGGCGAACTTGTGCACGAGTCGATCGTGCTGAGGCGTCTCTACGGCGTGCCGGGCCTGTCGAACGTCGCCCTCGTTCAGCAGGCGCCCGACCGCATCGACGCGAAGCTCGTCGTCGCGCCCGGAGCCGACGCGTCGAGGACGGTGGCAGGAGTGCGCGAGGCGCTGGCCGAACTCGTCGGGCGCTTCGACGGACTCGAACTCGGGATCGCGGTGGTCGACGAACTCCCGGTCGGGCCGGGCGGCAAGTTCCGTGCGGTGACCTGCCTCGTGCGGTGACGGTTCGCGCGGACCCGACGCGCCGGAACGCGAGCCGGACAGGCGCGTGCAGCGACATCGGGGCAGGGTTTCCTCGCGGCCGGATCAGCCCGGCACGCGGCCCCGGATCGCGTTCGCGCGCGCGCCCAGCGCGACGCGGCCTGAGGCATCGGCCGGCAGCCGGCTCCGCAATTGCGCTTCGAGCCGTTCCCGTTCGTCCGGCGGCATGGCGGAGATGGCCGGTCCCATGCTCGCCGAGAGCCGCGCCGACGCCCAGAAGTCGTCGAAATCCGCGAACACGCGCCGCGCCGCGATGGTCCGCGTCTCGATCTCGACGAGCCCCGCGTCCTGCCACAGCGCGCGCAGCGCCGGGATGCGCGACACGCCTCCGCTCGGTGGGTCGGGCAGCGCGACGCCGATGGCGCGGAGCTTCGATGCGACCCGTTCGTAGGGATAACCACCGCCGAGTTCGTCCCACGAATACGCGGCGACCGTACCGCCCGGGCGCACCACCCGCTTCATTTCCGCCACGGCCTTCTCGGGCTCGGGGACGAACGAGAGCACGAGCGCCATCGAGGCGACGTCGAATGCCGCGTCGGGCCAGGGCAGCGCGCGCGCGTCGCCGAGCCGATAGCGCACGTGGGAGGCCGCGGCGAGAGACCGCGCGAACGCGAGTTGTCCTTCGAAAGGATCGATCGCTTCGACCGATGCGGGCCCGGCGCTCGCGGCGATCCGGCGGGTGAACGCCCCGTTGCCGCAGCCCACGTCGAGCCAGCGGAGCCCGACCGGCAGGGCGAGCCAGTCGAGGAACACGTCCCCTGCGAGGATGCTCCAGCGACCCATTGCGCGGTCGTAGCCGGCGCCGTCGTCGAAGCGGACCGGGGAAGCTTCCATGGCGTCGGATCAGCCCGGCACGCGGCCACGGATCGCGTTCGCGCGCGCGCCGTGGGTGATGCGGCCGCGCGCGTCGGCCGCCGGCAGGCGCTCCCGCATCTTCGACCGGACCCGTTCGACATCGGCCCCGGAGAGACGGGCGAGGGTGTCGCGCAGATTCGCCGCCGAGGCGGTCCACAGTTCCTCGAAGTTTTCGAACCTGCGCTGTACGCAGATCTCGCGCATCTCGACCGCGCCGAGTCCCGCGTCGCGCCACAGCGCGCGCAGCGCGTCGGGCTTCGAGATTTCCACGCTCGGCGGCCGGGGCGGCGGCACGCCCAGGTCGCGCAGCGCAAGCCCGAGCGCCGCGTGCGGAAGGCCGCCACCGTACATGTCCCACAGGTAGGCGGCGACCGTTCCTCCCGGCCGCACCACGCGCACCATCTCGGAGACGCCCTGTGCGGGATCCGGAACGAAAAAGACGACGAGCGCCATGGTCGCGACGTCGAACGCCGCGTCGCCGAAGGGAAGCGCCCTTGCGTCGCCCTGGCGATAGCAGACCTTCCCGGCCAACGGTTGCGCGCGGGCGTAGTCGAGCTGTCCCTCCGACGGATCGATCGCGTCGACGCTCGCCGGCGCCACCCGTTCGACGATCCGCTCGGTGAATGCGCCGTTGCCGCAGCCCACGTCGAGCCAGGCGAGTCCGCGCGGGAGCGCGAGCCAGTCGAGGAACGCGTCGCCCGCGAGCCGGCTCCACCGACCCATCCCGTGCTCGTAGGCTGCGCCGTCGTCGAAGGTGATCGGCGCGCCGCTCATGGAAGTCCGGTCTCCGAGACGTAGTGCAGCAGTTCCTCGTCGTCGGGCGGCATCTTGACGCGGCCGGCGGCGCGAAAGCCAAGCCGGTCGAGGAGGCGCGCGGAACGCACGTTGTCCGGCGCAAGGATCGCGACGATGCGGCCGATGCCCAGGACGCGGCGACCGTGATCGAGCACGGCGGCGGCCGCTTCGCGCGCGTAGCCCTGTCCCCAATACTCCGGCAGGAACGCGAATCCGACGTCGACGTCCGGCAGCGTTTCGCGGCGGATCAGGCCGCACATGCCGATGGGCGTGCCGCCGTCGCGGAGCGCGACCAGATTGAGGCCGAAGCCGTGCCTGCGGCAGGAGTCGATCGGTCCGCGATCGAGGTAGGCGCGCGCGCCCTCGACATCGCGCACCTTGCGGTCTCCGATGAACCGGATCCACGAAGGTTCGTTGAGCAGGCGCAGGACGAAGGCGGCATCGTCCGGCTCGAACCAGCGCACGACGAGGCGCGCGGTTCGGGCGACGGTGCGCGATACGGGGGGCGCGGTGGTTCCGATCGTGGCTGGGCGCCCGGCAGGAAGCCGTCTGCGTCCCGCACCGGGTTCTCCGCCCCGCATCGTCTCCACGCTACAGGTGCGAAGGGAACGCCGGCGGTTCGAAGCGATCGTGCATGCCGTCGATGCGGACGACCGGGATGCGCGAGAGTTCCTCCTCGGACACGCCTTCGAGGCAGCCCAGATTCACGCCGATCATCGTGCCCATCGGGGTGTCGGTGCCGACACCCCAGGGACGCACGCCGCAGCGGCGGCAGAAATAGTGCTTGTTCCTGCGCCGGTTGAACAGGTACTCGGTCAGCTCGGACTCGCCGCCGAGCACGCGGAAATCGTCCGGCCGCGCGACGGCAGGCCAGAAGCGCGTGCGGCGGCAGATCGAGCAGTTGCAGCGGAACGAGGGCTCCGAGAGGTCGAGGTCCGCCTCGAAGGTGACGGCGCCGCAGTGGCAGCTGCCGCGGTAGGTTTGCTTCATCGCCGGCCCTCCCCCGGGTCCCCCGCGAGCGTGACCCGCTCGCCGTTGATCGCGACCGCCGCGAAGGGCCAGGCGGTTGCGAGCCAGCGACGCAGGAACGCCCCGAGTTCCTCATCGAGTCCGCTCGAGAGTTCGCTCGCTCGCGCCCAGTACCAGACGTCCGCGCCGGTGCCGTCGAGGTGCGGCGGGTCGACGTACACGCAACCGAGCAGGCGGGACTCGTCGAGCGACATCACCGCATAGTCGAACGAAGAGCGGAGCTGGAACTCCTTCTGGTGCCAGCCCAGGTCGACGATGTTCTGCTCGAGCGTCAGGTCGGGCGCAGGCCATCCCCAGACTTCGCCGAAGCGCCGCCACAGGTGCTCGCGACTCGACATCACGGCGTCGTAGTCCTTGAACGCGTCGTGGATCGTGATCGATCGCATGCGGAAGCGCGCCGTCTCGACCCTGGCTGGCGGTACGAATCCGGGAGGAAGGAAGGGCATCGGGGTCGCCTCGAGGCTCGGGGCGTCGGTTCGGTCGGTGAAGGCCGCTTCGCTCAATCCGGTTGCGGCTGGCTGTGCCACCAGATGCGCGCCTCGGCGCAACGGCCGTCGCGGAATTCCGCGGACAGGATCCCGTCCAGGATCATGCGCGGCAGCGGATCCCCCGGTTTGCGCGCGACGAGGTTGGTGCCGGTCGACTGCGCCCAGATCCGGAACAGTTCCTCGGACGCGACGCGGTAGGTCGTGCGCCAGTGCGCGATGCCGGACGCGGGCGCTTGCGCGAGCACCTCGAACTCGACGCGCACGTCCTCCTGGAGCTTCACCCGCTTCCAGTACTCGCGCAGTTCGGCGGAACCGCGCCGCACCTGGAACGGCGTGTTGTGGTAGCGGCCGTCGGAGTGGAACAGTGACGCGAACAGGTCTTCGTCGCGCGCTTCCCACGCAGCCTTGTAGCCCTGCATGAAGCTCCCGATGTCCATGGCGCCGTCCGCGCGTCGTGGTGGAGGAATCGCCCCGAGAGCGTTCCGGTCAGGTCCGTCGCTCGAACGCGAGTCTGAGGCCAAGCCCGACGATCACCGCGCCGCTGGTGCGGTAGAGCCACGTGAGCGCGTGCGGGCGCGCGCGCAGCCACCCCGAGAGCATGCCGGAAGCAAGGCCCACCGGACCTTTCACGACGAAGGTCAGCGCCGCGAACGCGAGCCCCAGCGCGAAGATCGTCAGGGTCGGATGTGCGGCGCCGGGCGCGACGAACTGGGGCAGGAAGGCGAAGTAGAACACCGCGATCTTCGGATTCGAGAGGTTCGACAGCGCGCCTTCGAGGAAGAGCCGCGAGAGCGATCGCGGTGCGCCGCCGGACACCGGGAGATTCGCCGCACGGGTGCGCAGGAGCTGCACGCCGATGAACACGAGATAGGCGGCGCCGGCGAACTTCAGCGCGAGAAACAGCGTCTCCGATGCGCGCAGGAGCGCGCCGAGCCCGAGCGTGGCGAGGATCGTGTGGCCCACCAGCCCGACGCTGACGCCGGCCGCGGTCGCGACGCCCGCGCCGGGACCCTGCGCGATCGAGCGCGACATCACGAGCACCATGTCCTGGCCCGGTGTCACGATGAGCACGAGCGAGGCGAGGCAGAAGACGAGCCAGATGGCTTCGATCATGGAATCGGGTCCGCGCTGCCGGACATCGAAAGGCGAACGGATGTTGTACCGGAAGCGGCCGCGAAAGGAAAGCGACTGCGTGCAGTGGCTATTGCGACGTGAACCGGTCGGCGCAGTGCCGTCGCCCGTGCTCGTTGTAGGCGATGGCGAGGGCGGGTCCCGCCGAGAGCAGGAGAAGTCCCCAGGGCAGCGGCAGTCCCCGCGACACCGCGATCGGGCCGAGCGCGACGAGGGCGAGGCAGGCCAGCGTCAGCGCCAGTTGCCGGTCGCGCGCGCGCGATGCGTAGCGATGGAGCGCCCACAGCGAGACGACGAACACGGCTTCGGCCGCCGCGACCGCGCCGATGGCGAGGAGCGGCGACACGCCGTGGGATCCCGCCGGCGCGCGGGGGCCCTTGATTGCGTCCGCGACCACCTCGAGGCCCGACCCGATCGCGGCCACCGCCGCGAAGAGGACGAAATGGCCGTACCCCCAGCCCCAGGCGCGCTCGCGGTGGTGGTGCAGTGCCTCCCCGGACGGCAGCAGGAAGTACATCCACCACAGGCAGAAGACGAGGAGGGTGCCGGCGAATCCGAGGAGCGCGAGGTCGAGCGACCACCCTTGCGACTGCCACATGCCGGCGACGGTGTTGGTGGCGCCCAGCACGCATTCGCCCAGCACGATGATGACCATCAGCGAGTAGCGCTCGGCGATGTGATGCGCGTGCCATGGCGTCGTGCCCGCGCTCTCGGCCCACACCGGCACGGACAGTTCGCCTGCCCACAGCATCGCCAGCGCCGCCCACAGCGGCCACCCTGCGAGCAAGCCGCCCTCGGCAAGAGCGGCGAAAGCGACCCACCCCGACTGCACGAGGACGATCCCTCCCGCGTAGCGAAGGCAGGTGCGCCGTCGCACCGGGTCGCCCCGCGCCGCGAGGAGCCACTGCGCGCACAGCGCAAGGCGCATCACCACGTAGCCCGTGACCGCGGCCAGGAAATGGCCCTCGAACAATCCGTGAACGCCGGTGGCGAGCACCAGCACGCCGCCCATCTGCACCATGGTGAGCACGCGGAAGAGCGCGCTGTCGTCGTCGTAGGCCGAGGCGAACCAGCTGTAGTTCATCCATGCCCACCAGATCGCGCCGAACGCGACGAGGTAGCCCGCCAGCGCCTGCGCCTCGTGGCGCTCGACGATCCCGTGGTGCAGTTGCGCGGCGGCCTGCGCAACCGCGACCACGAAGGTCAGGTCGAACAGCAGTTCGAGCGGCGTCGAGACGCGGTGCTGCTCGTGGATGTCGCGGCCGCGACGGGCGGGTGGCGAGGCGATCATGGACGCTGCGCTGCCGGGGGTATCGCGCGAAGCGGCGACGGCTCAGGACTTGCGGGCGCCCGGAGCGGTCGGGTTCCCGGCCGTCGTGGCCGCAGCTGCGCTCGTCGACCCGGGCGAGGATTTCATGACCGGCTGCCGCGCGAGGAATGGTCCCGGGTGCGGAGGACGCAGCGCTGGTGCCCGGGCGAACGACGACGCGTCAGCGTTCGGTCGTGGCGAGCCGCGCGGCGAGCGCGGCGAACGCACCCGCGAATCCGTATCGCAGCAGATTCTGCACGCGCGCCGACTGGATCACGTGCCGGCGAAACGCATGCGCCAGGAGGCCGTACACGACGAAGACGGCGAAGGTCATCGCCATGAAGACGACCGACAGGACGACGAGGTCGGCGAGCGGCGCCGACGACGACGGGGCAACGAACTGCGGCAGGAACGCGAGGAAGAAGATCGTGAGCTTGGGATTGAGGATGTTGAGCAGGAAGGCCTTCGCGACGAGACCGATGCCCGAGGCGCCCGCCATGCTTCCATCGACCGAGAAGGCCGACCGGTCGCGCCACGTCGCCAGCGCGAGGTAGATGAGGTAGGCGACGCCCGCGACCTTGAGGATTTGGAACGCCATCGCGCTGGTGTGCATGAGCGCCGCGAGGCCCAGCGTCGTCGCCAGCAGGTGCGGGAGGATTCCCGCGGTGCAGCCCAGCGCGGCGAACACGCTGGCGCGGCGCCCGCGCATGAGACCGGTGGAGACGGTGTAGACCACGCCGGTGCCGGGAATCAGCACGACGACGAGCGAGGTGACAAGAAACTCGGCTGTGATCACGTGGCGTCGACTCCTGCGGCTTCGGCCCGCGGACCGGGATGCGATCATATAACGAGCGGCTGCGCGCGCGCACTACCGGTTCGCGCCGGTGTCGTTGCTCCGGTCCCGGCCGGATCGTCCGGCGCGGCGCCTGGCGCCGTGTCCGGACGACATTGGCGACCCGTCAGGCTGACGGGCTGCGCGCCGGTGCGACGCGGCAGTAGCAGTAGATGAACTTCTGTTCGCCGCCCGACGGCGTATGGTGCGTTTCGCGCTCCTGTCCGACCAGCGTGAAGGCTTCGCCGAACTGCGCGTGCAGCCGTTCGGGCGAATAGCGTTCGACCGGCAGTCCGCTGCATCGGGTCGGACCGTCCTCGGCGAACGTCGCCACGATCACGTGTCCCATCGGCGCAACCGAGCGCAGGACGTTCGCTACGTAGGCGCGGCGATCCGCCTCCTCGGTGAGGAAGTGGAAGACGGCGCGGTCGTGCCAGACGGCGTAGGTGCGCTCGGGCAGGCTCAGCGTCGTGACGTCGCCGGTGAGCCAGGTGACGGACGCTGCACGGGGTCCGAGACGGCGCCGCGCGGCTTCGAGCGCGGTGGCCGACAGGTCGAGGACGCTGATCGAGGCGTAGCCCTCGTCGAGGAGATCGTCCACCAGTGTCGAAGCGCCGCCACCCACGTCGATGATCGGGCCATTGCTCGGAACGCCCGTGCTGCGGATGAGCGCGAGCGATTGGCGCGCGTGCGGCTGGTACCAACTGACTGCCTCGGCGGACTTCGTCGAGTAAACGCGCTCCCAGTGCTCCCGGCTCTGCATGGCGCCTCCCGTTCGAAGGGATTTTCCTCCGCTCAGCGCGGCTTGCACATCCCGGTGTTGGGGACGTACTGGTAGCTGTTGTCGGGGCAGATTCCGACACTCCCGGGCTTGCCCGGGATCGGCATGTCCGGCGTGACCGCGACGGCCGGCACGAGCTTCTCTGCTTCCCGCGCGGTGGTCGCGGTTCCGCCTCCCGCCGGGCCAGGTTCGGCGGTGGCGCCATCGGGTTGCTTCGTTGCTCCCGTGACGACCTGGCGCGACGGCGCGTCGGGGCTGCACCCGAGCGCGCCGCAGAGAACGACGAGCGCGACGATCGACAGGGTTGGCTTCATCGAGGTCTCCCGGAACGGTGCGGGCCGTGGCTGGCAGCTGCGGTCCTCCACCGAGGGCTAACGGGAACGGCCGTCGTAGGGGGTTACCGGGATCGAAGCGAGGTCGAAGTCTTCCAGGCAGCGGAGGTTGATCGCCGCCATGCTCGCGCCGTTCGGATCGGTCCCCTCTCCGTAGGGGTGGATGCCGCAGGCCGGACAGAAGCGGTGCCGGATTGCGTGCCGGTTGAACGTGTAGGTGCTCGCGTTCGCGTCGGGCGTCAGGAGGCGAAGCTTCTCGCGCGGAACGAACCAGAGCAGCGCGCCCTTGCGCTGGCAGATCGAGCAGTTGCACGAGAGCGCGAGGTCCACGGTGCCGTCGACTTCGAACGCCACCCGGCCGCAGTGGCAGCTTCCCCGGTAGGTCATCGCTGTCTCCCCTGATGTCGGACGGCGCGGATGCGCTCTCAGCCTGACTTGTCGAGCAGCGCCTTCAGGATCACCGCCTCGTTGCGAAGCTCGTCGCGCGCCGCGTACACGAGCGTCACGGTGCCTCGCCTCGACAGCGCCCGCAGTTGCTCGAACGCTGGATTCGCCTTCAACTCGGCCCGGTAGCGCTTGGCGAACTCCGGCCATTTCCCGGGGTCGTGGCCGAACCACTGGCGGAGTTCGGTGGACGGTGCGACCTCCTTGAGCCACAGGTCGAGACTGGCCCTGGCTTTCGACAGGCCGCGCGGCCAGAGCCGGTCCACCAGGATGCGTTCGCCGTCGGAGCGGCTCGCCGGTTCGTAGGCGCGCTTCAGCTTGACGCTCATGATCGGTGCTCCCGGACGACGACCGGACCGCGCGTCGGACGACGCAGGCGCCCGCCTTCGAACGCGTTCGCCCCGGCGATCGTGTGCGACCTACTTGCGCCAGTAGCCGTTCGCGGCGGCGACCGTCTGGAAGTTGACCGCGATGACATGCGAAGCTGCGGTGAGCGCGTCCGCCGAGTTGGCGTATTCGGGGCGCAGGCTCTTGAGCACGTCGGTGTCGGGTTGCGTGTACTTGACGCCGCGCCGGCTCAAGGTGATGGCGAGTTCGAAGCCCGCCTGCGGCGTGTCGGTGATGAGGGTCGTGAGCCAGGTGTCTGCCATGGTCGAGTTTCCGGAGTTCTTCGGTGGGTTGCGACGATCTTGGGAACCTTCGGGTCCGCGGTCCGGCGCGCGGGGAACGCCACGTTCCCGGTGCCGATGCGGCGGAGATACCGGGAGACGGGCTGCCTGTCGTCCGGTCCTTCATTGTGAACCGGTTCGGCCACCGTGACCAGCGCACGCGCGAGGGACGCAGGTGCAAACCTCGTCGGCGTGAGGGTTGATTGCGTGCACGGCGCTGCGGCAACTCGCGGTCGTTCCCCTGCGCCTGGCCTATGATGGGCGGATCGCAGTATCGGAGACCGTTCCACTTGTGAGCTTCGCATCGGATTACCTGGCCCAACTGGAGGCGTTCGCGGCTTCGGCCCGCCTGCCGCGCGTGCGTGCGCTGCACCTTCCGCCGCAACGGCTGCAGCACGACAATCGCGGAGAGTTCTGCGCGCTGGAACTCGACGACGGTTCCATCGGCCTTTCGTTCGTACTGCTCGACGACACGCTCGTGCGGCTGACCCGCGAGCGACTGGACCTGGGCGGTGCAGACGCGCTCGACCTCGCGCGCCGCTACGCGACCGATACCGGATACTGGAAAACGGTCGGATTTGCCGCGGCCAACGCGCTCTCGCGCTGCCTGTTCGACCGCGCCGGCTTTCGCCCGGACGACAGCGCCGATTCGATCGGGCAGATGAACCCCGGACCCGGCGACCGCGTCGGGATGATCGGACTGTTCACGCCGCTGGTGGGCCGGATCCTCGCGACCGGCGCGAGCCTCGTCGTGCTCGAGCTCAAGGAGGACCTCGCAGGAGAGCGCGACGGCTACCGGGTGACGCTCGATCCGGCGGAACTCGCGCACTGCACGAAGATCGTCTCGACCAGCACGCTGCTCATCAACGACACGCTCGACCGCGTCGTGACCCTGTGTCGCGGGGCGCGCACCTTCGCGATGATCGGGCCGAGCGCGGGCTGTCTGCCGGACGCCCTGTTCGCGCGCGGGGTAACGCTCGTCGGCGGCACATGGATCCGCGACCGCGAAGCATTCACGGCGGCTCTGGTCGCGGGAGAGCCCCTCGGTGCCCACACGAGCAAGTTCGCGCTGACCGCCGAACGGTACCCGGGATGGCGTGCACTCGTCGCGCGGACCGGGCGCGCGGCCGGTGCGGCCTAGACCCACCGCCGGACCCGGGAGCGGTACTGTTCGTACTCCGCGTCGAATTTCGCAAGCAGTGCGCGCTCTTCCGGGGCGATCTGGAATCGCGTCATGTAGCCGGTGAACACCGGCAGCAGGATCACGGCAAGCGCGTTCGACAGGAATACGGCCCAGCCGGCGAGCGCGAGCAGGAAGCCCAGGTACATCGGATTGCGCGTCCAGCGATAGACGCCGGTCGACACGACCGAGGTCGACGCGCCCGGATCGAGCGGGTTGACCGTGGTGCGCTGGCGGCGAAAGGCGGCGACGCCTGCGATAGCCAGCGCTGCGCCGGCTGCGGCCGTCACGAGCGCGAGCGCGACGCGCCCCGGCAGCGCGAACGACAACTGCGGAACGGCGTACGCCGCGCCAAGCATGGCGAGCGCCACGACGAGCCACACGAGGAGCGGCGGAATCCTGAGTTCGAGCCAGCCCATGTCGCGGGCGTCAGGCGGCGGCGCGGATGCGCCCGCTCGAGATGAGCCAGGCGAGACAGACGGCAGCCATCACGTCGAACGCGGCACAGAAGGGCGGCCAGAACGCCGGCACGCCCGGGTTGGCGATGATCGCGGCATGCACGAAGTCGAAGAGGCCATGGGCGGCGAGCGCGACCACGACGATCCAGAGCGTTCTCCGGAATCCCGCGACGGCAGCGATCACGAACACCGCGGCGACGAGCGCCTCGGCGAGGAGAACGCGCAGGGATGCGCCCATGACGGCGAACAGCGCGTAGTACGACGCGACCACGATCGCGACGACCGGGTAGTAGGCGCGATCGCGGTCGAGGCCGGACCCGGCGCCGAGGGCGGCCACGACGAGTGCGAGGAACACGCCTGTCACCAGAGCCATGACCGCCTCTCTTGCGCCGGGATCGATTCCACGCGCGAGTCTACCCGCGGGCGCGGGCCGGGCATCGGGATGGTCGCGTCCCGGGCGCATCGCGTCATGCGGCCTCGGCCGGCCCATCGATCGCGAACGCGAGGACGTGGCCGTCGGGATCGAGCGAGTAGGCGGCCACATCGCCCCAGGTTCGCGCCTGCATCGGGCTCAGTTCCTTCGCCCCTGCGGCGAGCGCCCGGGCATGACAGGCGGCAGCTTCGGCGAGCATGAGGTAGATCTCCGCTCTGGGGTTGCCGCCGGCGGCCGAAGGACGCGGCAGTTCCGGTCCGAGCAGCCGCTCGATTGCCGACTCGGGCATCAGGCCGAGGATCGCGCCCCCGGGCAGCAGGAATTCGGACATGCCCGGCACGTCGAGCCGGGGCGCGGCGCCGAGCACCGCTGCGTAGAACCGGGTGCTGCGCACCTGATCCGCGACGTAGAGGATGAAGTGCGAAGTTCCGTCCATCGAGTCCTTTCGGTGGTTCGTCCGGACCGGAGCGGCCCTCAGCGGTCCTCGAGACGCTGCGTCGTCGACTCCGGCGGAGGACGCGAGAACCACGCGCCGATCAGGCCGGCGAGGCCCATGATCGCCATGCTTCCGCCGGCGATCCAGAGGACGAGGATCGCGACCATCGTGGCGGCCGAACCTTCGGTCAGGGGGACGCGATGGGGCAGCCACAGTGCGATCACGAGTCCGGCCACGAAGCTCAGCGCGAAGACGCGCAAGGCGGAACGACGGTCGCGGCGCGAGCGGCGCGCGATCCGACCGCCGGCGTAGCCCAGCAGAACGAACACGGCGATTCCGATGGCCAGCAGCAAGACCCCTTGCAGCATGTCGGGTGTTCCTGTCCGGAAGGTCCGGAGGTTGCGCGATCCCGCCGCACGCGGGGCTGGTGGCGATGCCCGGCGTGCATTGTCGTGCGGGAATGGAAACGAAGCATCGGTCCGCGCAGGGTCGTCCGGGCAGCCCGGCCGGCATCTCAGCACGGATCGGGGCGGAACACCAACAGCGGGACCGCCGTGCCCTCCCCGGCGTCGGTATCGTGCACGACCTCGACACGGATCGGAGCGGAATGCCGACAGCGGGGGCGATCGCGGCCGCGGTCCGCGGCGCGGCCGGTTCAGCCGCGGCGCGCGGCCTCGATCGCGGCGATGTCGATCTTGCCCATCGTCATCATGGCGTCGAACACGCGCCTGGCGACCGCAGGGTCCGGATCGGCGATCGCGCGCGTGAGAGCGGTCGGCGTGATCTGCCAGGACAACCCCCATTTGTCCTTGCACCAGCCGCATGCGCTCGCTTCGCCGCCGTTGCCGATGATCGCATTCCAGTAGCGGTCCGTCTCGGCCTGGTCGCCGGTCGCGACCTGGAACGAGAACGCCTCGCTGTGCCGGAACGCAGGACCGCCGTTGATTCCCAGGCACGGAATGCCCAGGACGGTGAATGCGACCGTCAGCACTTGACCCTTCTTTCCCGAAGGATAGTCGTTCGGCGCGTGCAAGACGTCGCCGACCGACGAGTCGGGAAAGGTGCTCGCGTAGAACCGCGCCGCTTCCTCGGCATCGTGGTCATACCACAGGCAGATCGTGTTCCTGGCTGGTGCCTTCATGTCGCTGCTCCGTCGAGAACCGCAATGGGATGGTTGCGGCCACCGTCGTCCGAATGCCGATCCGGGGCACCGGAGAGCCCGTGCTGGCCGAACCCTTCGCGCGGGGATCCGGGACGACGCAGCCGCTTCCCCTCCACGACGAACGGACGAGGCGGATTTCGACATCGCACCGCGGCGATCGCGGCGGGGCGCATTTCCCGGAGTCCGGAGCCCGGAGCCCTTCCAGGCGGGCCGCCCACCGGGAAGAACGACGCCAATGACGCGGCGGCGATCTGTGCGGCGGTGCGCCATCCGCAGCTGCGCTTCGTGGCGGTGAAGAGCGCCGAGCAGCAGGCGCGGCTGGTGGTGCCCCGGTTGCGCCAGGGCTGGCAGGAGGAGCGCACCGCGGGGCTGAATCGCCTGCGCGGGCTGCTGACCGAGTTCGGCCGGGTCTACCCCAACAGCGCCGCCGCCGCGCTGGCCGGCGCTCGGTCGGCGCTGGCAGACGAGACGCTGCCGGCCGCGCTGCGACACGGCGTGGCCCGGCAGCTCGCGCATCTGCGTGAACTCGAAGCTCACCTCGCGGAGTGCGACCGGGAGATTGCGCAGCAGGCGCGCGACGACCCGCGCGCGGTCCGGGTTGCCCGACTGACCGGGGTCGGCGCACTCACCGCCAGCGCGGTGGCCGCGACGGTTGCCGACGCCGGGCAGTTCCGTTGCGGCCGGCAATTCGCCGCCTGGCTCGGCCTCACGCCGCGCCAATACTCGACCGGCGGCAAGCCGCGCCTCGGGCGCATCACCCGCTGCGGCGACACCTACCTGCGAGCGCTGCTGGTGCAAGGCGCACGCTCCGCGCTGCAGGCCGCCTTGCGCGCGGCGCCTACGCGCCGAACGCGGCTGGCGGCGTGGATCGTCGCCACCTACGAGCGCATCGGCTATCACAAGACGCTGATCGCCATCGCCAACAAGCACGCCCGCCTGATCCGGGTGCTGCTGACCCGCGACCAGCCGCTGCGTGCGCATGCTGCCGTGAACTGAGCAACGACACTCTTCCACCGACTGCGAGGAACACCGCTACGACGATGGTCAGACCGACTTCCACCGACTGCGAGGAACACCGCTACGACGATGGTCAGACCGACGCTGCGCGCACCTGGCTAACCTGGCGGCCGCACCACGGGGCCGATGACCGAATGAGGGCGCAGCGAGCGGTTTCCAGCATGGCCCGGGTGGATCCCTTCACCCAACACGGCCGGATACAGAGTTGCAGTCTGTCCCTC
>JADLBN010000182.1 GCA_020847675.1 Burkholderiales bacterium
CACGCAAGGCCGCGTCGTGTCGCTGTTCGAGCGCGACTGCTCGGTGCAGCGGCGCCACCAGAAGGTGCTGGAGGAGTCGCCGGCTCCGGGGATGACGCCGGAGCGCCGGCGCGCGATGGGCGATGCGGCGGTCGCGGCGGCGAAGGCGATCGGCTACGTCGGGGCGGGCACGGTCGAGTTCATCGCCGAGCAGGACGGCCGCTTCTACTTCATGGAGATGAACACGCGGCTTCAGGTCGAGCACCCGGTCACCGAGATGGTCACCGGGCTCGATCTCGTCGAGTGGCAGCTCCGCGTCGCCTGCGGCGAGCCGCTGCCGCTCGCGCAGGAGCGCCTGTCGATGCGCGGCCACGCGATCGAGGCGCGCCTCTACGCGGAGGACCCCGATCGCGGGTTCCTCCCGTCCATCGGCCGCATCATGCACTGGCGCATGCCCGAGCCTTCGGAGCGCGTGCGCGTCGACACCGGTTTCGCCGCGGGCGACGAGGTTTCGCCGTACTACGACCCGATGCTCGCGAAGCTCGTCGTGTGGGGCGAGAACCGCGAGCGCGCGTGCGCTGCGATGCTCTCGGCGCTCGCGGATTGCGAGGTCGCGGGCGTGTCGACCAACATCGCGTTCCTCGAACGTGTCGTCGCGCACGAGGCGTTCGCGACCGGCCGCCTCGACACCGGCCTGATCGAGAAGCACCACGCCGCGCTGTTCCCCGGCGCGGGCGCCGCGCCCGAACTCGCGCTCGTCGCCGTGGCGGTCGACGAACTGTCCCGGGTGCAAAGCGCGACCGGCCCCGGCGATGCGATCGACCCGCACTCGCCGTGGCACGAGACCGACGGCTGGTGGCTGAACAGCGCATCGCACGCGTTCACCTGCCGGCTTCGGGACGGCGACGCCGAGGTCGAGGTCCGCGTGAGGGGCACGCTGCCGGAACTGTCGGTCGAGATCGGCGGCAGGCGTGCGGACGTCCGGGCCGCGCGCGAGCGCGGCCGCTGGGCGCTCGACACCGGCGAACGCAAGGTCGACGCCGCCGTCATCGCGATGGGCGACGACCGGATCGTGTTCGCCCGCGGCCTGCGCCGGCGCCTCGCGCGGGTCGATCCGCTGGCCCACGCGGGCGAGGAGGAAGCGCACGGCGGCCACCTGACCGCGCCGATGTCGGGCACCATCGTCGCGGTGCCGGCGAAGGTCGGCGACCGCGTCGAACGCGGCGCACCGCTCGTCGTGCTCGAAGCGATGAAGATGGAGCACACGATCGTGGCTCCGGCCGCGAGCGTGGTCGCCGCGATCCATTTCCGGGTCGGCGATCGCGTGCCCGAGGGCGCGGACCTGGTCGATCTCGAAGAGCCTCCGGCCGCGTGAACGCGCTGGTCGCGGTCGCGGAACGCGCGGGGCCATGGCGCGACGCGTTCGCCGCGCGGCTTCCGGCGATGCGCTTCCACCTGTGGCCGGACGATGCGCCGCCGGAAGTCGACGTCGCGCTGGTCTGGAAGCCCGATCCCGAGGCGTTCCGGCGCGTGCGCGTGAAGCGCGCGATCTTCAATCTCGGCGCCGGCGTCGATGCGCTGCTGTCGCTGCCGACGCTGCCGCGCGGGGTCCCGGTCGTCCGCCTCGAGGACGCGGGGATGGCCGAGCAGATGGCCGAGTACGCGGTGCTCGTGGTGCTGCGCGCATTCCGCGACGCCGCGCACTACGAGCGCGCGCAGCGCGACGGCCGCTGGGCGCCGCTCGCACGCCGCGACAAGGCGGCCTTCGGCGTGGGCATCCTCGGCGCAGGCCTCCTCGGGCAGGCGGTCGCCCGTGCGCTCGGGCCGTTCGGGTTTCCGCTCGCCGCCTGGAGCCGCCGTCCGCACGACATCCCCGGCGTCGCGTCGTTCGCCGGACGTGCCTCGCTCGACGCCTTCCTCGCGCGTTCCGCCGTCGTGATCGGCCTCCTGCCGTCGACGCCTGCCACGCGGGGCCTCCTCGGCGCCGCGGCGTTCGCGGCGATGCCTCGCGGCGGCGAAGTCGTGAACCTCGGGCGCGGCGACCTCATCGTCGAGCCCGACCTGATCGCCGCGCTCGACAGCGGCCGCCTCGGGCACGCCACGCTCGACGTGTTCGGCGCCGAGCCGCTCTCGCCGGACCACCCGTTCTGGCATCATCCCGGGATCACGATCACGCCGCACGTGTCGGCGGTCACCCGCATCGCCGAGTCGGTCGAGCAGGTCGCCGCGAAGCTCGAAGCGCTCGCGCGCGGCGAGCCGGTGAGCGGCGCCGTCGACCGCGCGTCCGGATACTGACCGCCATGCCAAGCCCCAGCCTGCCCTCCCGGGTCCGCCTCGTCGACGTCGGGCCGCGCGACGGCCTGCAGAACGAGAAGGGCGTCGTCCCGACCGAGGTCAAGGTCGCGCTGATCGAGGCGCTCGCCGACGCCGGCGTGACCGCGATAGAGGCGACGAGCTTCGTCTCGCCGAAGTGGGTGCCACAGATGGCGGACGCCGCCGACGTGATGCAACGCGTCCGCCGCAGGCAGGGTGTCCGGTACTCGGCTCTCGTGCCCAACATGAAGGGCTTCGAGGGCGCGCTCGCTGCGAAGGTCGACGAGGTGGTCGTGTTCGGCGCGGCGAGCGAGGCGTTCTCGCAGAAGAACATCAACTGCTCGATCGTCGAGTCGATCGAGCGCTTCGCGAGCGTCGCGCGCGCGGCGCGCGACGCCGGCATGAAGGTGCGCGGCGCGATCTCCTGCTGCCTCGGCTGTCCCTACCAGGGCGAGGTCAAGCCCGGGGCGGTCGGCTACGTCGCGAAGCTGATGCACGGCATCGGCGTGCAGCACGTGGGCGTGGCGGACACGATCGGCGTCGGCACGCCCGGCGCCACCAAGCGCGCGCTGGAGGCGGCGCTCGCGGTCTATCCGCTCGACGAGGTGAGCGGCCATTTCCACGACACCTACGGGATGGCGCTCGCGAACGTCTACGCGAGCCTCGAACTCGGCGTCGCGACCTTCGACGCGAGCGTGGCGGGCCTCGGCGGCTGCCCGTACGCGAAGGGCGCGACCGGCAACGTCGCCACCGAGGACGTCGTCTACCTGCTGCACGGACTGGGCATCGAGACCGGCGTCGACCTCGCGAAGCTTCGCGCGGCGGGCCGGACGATCTCCGCGTTCCTCGGCCGTCCGACCGGCTCGCGCGTCGCGAAGGCGCTCGACGCGAAGGTCGCGCCATGACCCGCGGCGCCGAAGGGCCGCCCCGAGGCGCCGGCCCCCCTGGGGGGGAGGCGAGCGGAGCTCGCATCGGGGGGCAATATTCATCCTCGCCCTGCACGTCGGTGTGCCGCATCGACGAGGCGACCGGCTTGTGCGTCGGCTGCCTGCGCACGCTCGACGAGATCGCGGCGTGGAGCACGCTGGGCGACGACGCGCGGCGCGCGATCGTCGCGGCGCTGCCGGACCGCCGCGCGACGCACTCGCGAGACCCGGGCGGCGGCGCGCGATGATCGTCGACTGGTACTTCGACTTCGTCTCGCCGTTCGCCTACCTGCAGAGCGAGCGGCTCGCGAGCCTGCCGCCGCGGCTTTCGGTGCGCTACCGCCCGGTCCTGTTCGCCGGACTCCTGAACGCGCACGGCCACAAGGGTCCCGCGGAGATCGAGCGAAAGCGCGTGTTCACCTACCGGTTCGTCGTATGGCAGGCGCGTCAGCTCGGCATCCCGCTCAAGTTCCCTCACGAGCATCCGTTCAACCCGCTGCCGCTGCTCCGGCTCGCGATCGCCTGCGACTGCGCGCCCGAGGCGGTGCATCGAATCTTCCGCTTCGTCTGGCGCGACGGTCGCCTGCCGGACCTGCCGATCGAGTGGGCGGAACTCGCGCACGACCTCCGGATGCCCGACGCGGCCGCGCGCATCGCATCGCCCGAGGTCAAGGACGAACTCCGGCGCAACACGGAGGAGGCGATCGCGCGCGGCGTGTTCGGCGTGCCGACGCTTCGCGTCGGCGACGAACTCTTCTGGGGCGTCGACGCGACCGCGATGGCGGTCGACTACGCGACGGCCGGTTGCCGCTACGACGACCCGGAATACGAACGCGTCGCGTCGCTGCCGGTCGGCGCGTCGCGCGAGGCGCGCCCGGCGAAGGGCCACGGCGGGAAGCGGCGCACGCGGATCGTCGGCACTGCGGGCTGACGGCTCCAGCGCGCAGGCATCGACGCCCGCTGCCGGCTCACCGCTTCGCGCCCGGGTCGCCCGACCGTGCGGCGCCGGCGGCGATGAGCGCGCCGATCGCGGCGTCGTCGTAACCCGCCTCGCGCAGCACCTCGCGCGTGTGTTCGCCCTGCGACGGCGCGCGTCGCCCGGCGCGGGACGACTCGCCGCCCATCTTCCACGGCGGCGCGTAGGACCGCGCGCCCGAGGCGTCGCGAACGACCATGCGGCGCGTAGCGAACTGCGCGTCGTCGAGCGCCTCGCCGAGCGTCGCGACCGGCGTGACGCACGCATCGACGCCCTCGAACGCCGCCACCCACTCGGCGAGCGTGCGCGTCGAGAACACCTGCTCGAGGTCGCGCCGCACGCGTTCGCCCCGTTCGCCGGTCGCAAGACCGCCGTCGACGAAGTCGTTCCGGCCCACGGTCGCGCACAGTTCGCGCCAGAACTTCGCCTCGAGGGCGCCGACGGCGAGCCAGCGGCCGTCCTTCGTCGGGTACACGCCGTAGCAGGGGACTCCGCCGGTGAGGAGATCCTCGCCGCGCGGCGCGGTGTCGCCTTCCTGTTCGAGCGCGTGCAGCGCGAAGATGTTGTGCGCGAGCGTCGCGTCCGCCATCGCGACGTCGATCGAGCGCCCGTGGCCGGTGCGCAGGGCACCGACGACGGCGCCAAGGATCGCGACCGCGGCCGTGAGCGCGCCGCCCAGGAGATCCGCGATCTGCAGGTTCGACAGCGCGGGCGGTCCGCCGCGCGCGCCGGTCTGGTCGAGAACGCCCGCGTAGCCCAGGTAGTTGATGTCGTGGCCGGCGAGCTTCGCGCGCGGCCCGGTCTGGCCATAGCCGCTGATCGACGCGTACACGATCGAGGATCGCAGCGGCCGCAGCGCTTCGTAGCCGACGCCGAGCGCGTCGACGACGCCGGGCCGGAAGCTCTCGACCACCACGTCGGCGCCGCGCGCGAGCGCGAGGAACGCCGCCCTGCCGCCCGGGTTCTTGAGGTCGAGCGCGGCCGAGCGCTTGTTGCGGTTGACCATGCGGAAGAACGCGCTCGTCGCTCCCGGCCTGGCGCCCAGCGTGCGCGCATAGTCGCCTGCGCCCGTGTCCTCGACCTTGACCACGTCGGCGCCGAGGTCGGCGAGGTGCATCGTGCACACAGGGCCGGGCAGGAGGCGGGTGAGATCGAGAACGCGGACGCCGGCCAGCGGAAGGCTTTCGCCCTCCGCCCCGCCCGGACCCTTTTGGCGGTCGTGCGGCGGCGGGTTCACGCGAGTTCGTCCGCGCCGGGAATGCGAAGCGCGCGCTTGACCTCGCGCGCCGTCGCGATCGCCTCGTCGAGCGTCGCGCCGAGGCAGGTGACGTGTCCCATCTTGCGGCCCGGCCGCGCTTCGCGCTTGCCGTAGAGGTGGAGCTTGGCGCGCGGATGCGCGAGGACGCGTTCCCACGCGGGTTCGCGGCGGGCGACCCGGTCCGCGCCGTCGTACCATGCGTCGCCCAGCAGGTTCACCATCACCGCCGGCGTGTGCTGCGCGGTGTCGCCGAGCGGCAGCCCCGCGAGCACGCGCGCCTGCTGCTCGAATTGCGAGGTCGCGCAGGCGTCGATCGTCGCGTGGCCGCTGTTGTGCGGGCGCGGCGCGATCTCGTTGACCAGCAGGTCGCCCGAACGGGTGACGAACATCTCGACGCACAGGATGCCGCGGTAGTCGAGCGCGCGGGCGAGGTCGGTGGCCACGCGGCGCGCCCTTGCGGCGAGCGCGTCGTCGACGCGGGCCGGGACGATCGACACGTCGAGGATGCCGTCGCGGTGCCGGTTCTCGGCGACGGGCCAGGTCGCGACCGCGTCGGACTCGTCGCGCGCGACGATCACCGACACTTCGCAGGCGAGGTCGACGAGGCGCTCGAGGACGCAGGGAACGCCGGTGAGCGCCACGAACGCCGCGGCCGCCTCGGCGCGAGTCCCGACGCGCACCTGCCCCTTGCCGTCGTAGCCCAGCCGCGCGCTCTTGACGATGCCGGGAAGGAGCGAGAGGTCGGCGACACCCGCGTCACCCGCTTCGCGCAGCACCCCATGGGGCGCGACGGCGAAGCCGTGTCCCGACAGGAAAGTCTTCTCGCTGATCCGGTCCTGCGCGATCGCGACGCTGGCGGCGCCGGGCGTCACGCGCGACGACTTCGACAGGAAGTCGAGCGCGGCCGCCGGCACGTTCTCGAACTCGGTGGTCGTCGCGGGCGCGAGCGCCGCGAGCCGCGCGAGCCCGGCCGGGTCGAGGTAGTCCGCGTGGATGTGCCGGTCGGCGACGCTCGCCGCCGGTCCGTCGGCCGCCGGGTCGAGCACCGCGACACGATACCCGAGCCGTTGCGCGGCCATGCAGAACATGCGGCCGAGCTGGCCGCCGCCCAGGAGCCCGAGCCACGATCCGGGTGGAATCACCTGGAGGAATCCCGAAGCGTTCGGCAGGCCGGATGCGGTCCGCGGACTGCCGTCAACCGGATTTCGCCTCGGGAGGCACCCGCATCGCGCGCGCGACCCCGGTCTGCTTGACGCGGAAGGCGGCGAGTTTGCGCGCGAGCGCAGGATCGGTGACGGCGAGCATCGCCACGGCAAACAGGCCGGCGTTGACCGCTCCCGCTTCGCCGATCGCGAAGGTGGCGACCGGGATGCCCTTCGGCATCTGGACGATCGAGAGCAGCGAATCCTCGCCGTGCAGGTGCCGGGTCGGCACCGGGACGCCCAGCACCGGCACCACGGTCTTGGCGGCGAGCATCCCGGGCAGGTGCGCCGCGCCCCCGGCTCCGGCGATGATGCAGCGCAAGCCGCGCGTCTGCGCGTCCTCCGCGTACTCGAACATGTCGTCGGGCATCCGGTGCGCCGACAGCACGCGGGCTTCGCAGGGAACGCCGAACGATTCGAGCTGGGCGGCCGCGTGGCGCATCGTGTCCCAGTCGCTGTCGCTACCCATCACGACGCCGACGATCGGCTCCGCGGTCCTGCGTTGTGGCATCGGCCGCTCCCTTGCGCTGCCGGTCAGGGGCAACGCCGGCGCGACGATTCTAGCAATCGGACTCCGCGGCGTCGAACCTGGCGCGGTTCCTGCGGTCCCACCCGGGCGGAGCGGTTGTCGTGGGCTTCGCCAACCGCGACAATCCGGACTCGTGATGCCTCCTTCTCTCCCGGCGCTGCGTGCTGCCACCCTGCTGGCCGCCTTCGCCGTCCTCCCCGCTGCCGCGGCCCAGGGCCTCGACGCCGACGTGCTGGCCGCCAAGGCGGCCTTCCAGAAGGGCGATCGGGCGCGCCTCGACGCGATCGCTCCGCGCACCCGGGGGCATCCGCTGGAGCCCTACGTCGCCTGGTGGCAGCTCAAGCTCCGCATCGACACGGCGGACGCCGCCGAGCTGCGCGCGTTCACCGCGCGCTACGCGTCGACGCCGCTCGCCGAGCGTGCCCGGGACGACTGGCTGCGTGCGGTGGGGAAACGCTCGGACTGGGCGGCCTACGCATCGACGCCCGGCGCGACGGAGCCTGAGGACGCCGATCTCCGGTGCTACGCCGCGCAGGCGGCCCGTGCCCGGGACGGTGACGCCGCGCTCGCCGCCGCGAAACCGTTGTGGTTCACCGGGAAGGCGACACCGGACGCCTGCGATCCGGTGTTCACCGCGCTGATGGCGACGGGCGCGATCAGCGTGGCGGACCGTTGGGCGCGCTACCGCCTCGCGCTGGAGGCCGGCGGCTTCCGGCTCGCGCAGCAGGTGGCGGGCGGTCTCCCGGCTTCCGACCGCCTCGGGGCGGGGGAATTCCAGCGCATCGACGCGAGGCCCGTCGACGAACTGGCGCGGGGCAACTTCCGCTGGAAGGCGCGCGACGGGCGCGAACTCGCGCTCTACGCGCTCGAACGCGCGGCACGCGCCGATCCGGAAGATGCCCGCTCCGGCTGGATCCGGTGGCGCGAACGACTGCCGGCCCAGGACCGCGCGTGGGGCGACGCGCGCCTCGCCTACCACGCGTCGCGAGCGCTCCTGCCGTGGGCCAACGCCGCCTGGCGCGAGCCGCTCCCCGCCGAGATGTCGGCGGAGATGCACGCGTGGCGCGCACGCGCCGCGCTGCGGGCGCAGTCGTGGCGCGACCTCGCCGCGGCGATCGACGCGATGCCGGCGTCGATGGCGGAGGAGGCGGGCTGGCGCTACTGGCGCGCCCGTTCGCTCGAGGCGTCGGGGCGCGACGGCGAGGCGGACGCGATCTACCGGGCGCTCTCCGTCGGGCAGGACTACTACGCGCTCCTCGCCGCCGATGCGCAGGGCGTGTGCGTGAGCCCGATGAGCGAGCCGGTCGCCGTCGACGCCGCGTGGCAGGCGAAGTTCGGCGCCCGTCCGGACGTGGTCCGCGCCGTGAAGCTCGCCGAGCTGGACCTTCGCGCCGACTCGCAGCGCGAGTGGTACGCGATCGTGCGCGACATGGACGACGACGCGCTGAACCAGGCGTCGCTCTTTGCGGCGGGCAAGCGGCTCAATGACCGGTCGATCAACACCGCGAACCGCACCCGCGAGCGCCACGACTACGCGCTGCGCTATCCGGCCCCTTGGCGCGACCAGTTCGCGGCCGCCGCGCGCGACAACGAGATCGAAGAGGCGATGCTGCTCGGCATCGCCCGGCAGGAGTCGCGTTTCACGCCGGAGATCGTGTCGTCGGCGGGGGCGGTCGGCCTGATGCAACTCATGCCGGCGACGGCGAAGTGGGTCGCGAAGCAGTCCGGGCGCGCCGATTACAGGCCGTCGCGCATCAACGACGTCGACGTCAACACCCAGTTCGGCGCGTTCTATTTCCGCTACTGGCTCGACCGCCTCGACGGATCGTGGGCG
Source organism: Burkholderiales bacterium (assembly GCA_020847675.1). Lineage (GTDB taxonomy): Bacteria > Pseudomonadota > Gammaproteobacteria > Burkholderiales > Casimicrobiaceae > VBCG01. Next base: position 9,018 of record JADLBN010000182.1, read on the forward strand.
CTCGCCGCCGCCGCGTATAATGCGGGGCCGCGGCGCGCGCAGGCTTGGCGTCCCGCCGCCGAACTCGACGGCGCCGCCTGGGTCGAGTCGATCCCGTTCAACGAGACGCGCGATTACGTGAAGAAGGTGCTCGCCAATTCGGTCGTCTACGCGCGCGCCCTGGGCGACCCCGCGGTCGACCTGACGCGGCGCCTCGGCCGGATCGGCCCGCGCGCGCCCGAAACCGCGGCTCTGGTCGCGAAGGATTGAACCGGTGGCCGGTCCGCGCGTCGTGCTCCTCGGAGGCAGCGGCTTCGTGGGAAGCGCGCTCGCCGCCAGGCTCGTGTCCGGCGGCGCGACGGTCGTGGTTCCCGCCCGCAGCCGCGAACGCGCGCGGCACCTGATCCTGCTGCCCACCGCCGAGGTGGTCGAGGCCGACGTCCACGATCCTGCGACCCTCGCGCGCCTCGTCCGCGGCGCCGACGCCGTCGTGAACCTCGTCGGCATCCTGAACGAGTCGGGGCGCGACACCTTCGAACGTGTCCACGTCGAACTTGCCCGCAAGGTCGTCGAAGCCTGCCGCTCCGCCGGCGTGACGCGGCTCGTGCACATGAGCGCGCTCAACGCCGATCCGGCGGGCCCGTCGCGCTACCTCGCCTCCAAGGGCGAAGCCGAGAAGGTCGTGACCTCGTCGGGTCTCGAATGGACGATCTTCCGGCCCAGCGTGATCTTCGGCGAAGGCGACAGCTTCCTCTCGCTGTTCGCGCGCCTCGCCCGCGCGCTGCCGGTGATCGCGCTGGCTGCACCGGACGCGCGCTTCCAGCCGGTGTGGGTCGGCGACGTCGTCGCCGCGTTCGCGCACGCGCTCGAGCAGCGCGGCACCGCGCGCGCGAGCTTCGACCTCTGCGGTCCCGCCGTGTACACGCTGCGCGAACTGGTGCGCTGGACCTCCGAGACGGCGGGCGCCGTGCGTCCCATCTTGCCGCTCAACGGCGCGCTCGCGTCGATGCAGGCGTTCGTGCTCGAGCACCTGCCCGGCAAGCTCCTGAGCCGCGACAACCTTGCGTCGATGACGAAGGACAGCGTCTGCGGCTGCCCGTTTCCGGCGGCGTTCGGCGTCGAACCCTCGTCGCTCGAGGCGCTCGCCCCGTCCTGGCTCGCGCCGGACGCGATGGCAAGCCGCTACGACGCGATGCGCGCGACCCAGGCGCGCTGATCCGTCGCTGCGACGCCGCGCGGAGCTTCGCGTGTCACGCGGATCCCCGACTCGGTAGCCCGCCATGGCCCGAGCGCTCCCGCAGCCCGTGCGCACGTTCCGCGTCGGCGGGTCGGTGCGCGACGAGCTCCTCGGCCGGCCGCAGGCCGATCGCGACTGGGTGGTCGTCGGCGCGACCCCCGAGACGATGATCGCCTCGGGGTTCAGGCCGGTCGGGCGCGACTTCCCGGTGTTCCTGCACCCGGAGACGCGCGAGGAGTACGCGCTCGCGCGCACCGAGCGCAAGCACGGCACCGGCTACCGCGGCTTCGAGTTCTTCGCCTCGCCCGACGTGACGCTCGAGCAGGATCTCGCGCGGCGCGACCTCACGGTCAACGCGATGGCCCGCGACGAGCGCGGCGCGCTGATCGACCCTTACGGCGGCGAGCGCGACCTCGCGCGAGGCGTGCTCCGCCACGTGTCGCCGGCGTTCGCAGAGGATCCGCTGCGGGTGCTGCGCGTCGCGCGCTTCGCTGCGCGGGTCCGGTTCTCGGTCGCCCCCGAAACCGAGGCGCTGATGCGCGCGATCGTGCGCTCGGGCGAGCTCGCGACGCTTGCGCCCGAGCGCGTCTGGCAGGAGGTCGCGCGCGGCCTCATGGAGGCGCAGCCCTCCGCGATGCTCGCGGTCCTGCGGCAGTGCGGGGCGCTCGCCGCGCTCCTCCCCGAGGTCGACGCGCTCTACGGCGTGCCGCAGCCGCCATTCCACCATCCGGAGATCGACGCCGGCGTGCACGTCGCGCAGGCGCTGGACTTCGCGGCGGCCCGGGGAGACGTGCTGCCGGTTCGCTACGCGATCCTCGCGCACGACCTCGGCAAGGGCGCGACGCCGCGCGAGCGCTGGCCGCGCCATGTCGCGCACGAAGCCCGCGGCCTGAAGCTCGCCGAGCGCCTGTCGGAACGCCTTCGCGTGCCGGCGGACTGCCGGGACGCGGCGCGCCTCGCGGCCCGCTTCCACGCCGACGTCGCCAACGCCGAGGCGCTGCGGCCGGCGACGCTCTACGACCTCCTGCTCGCGGCGGATGCGCTGCGACGGCCCGAGCGGCTCGACCACCTGCGCGCCGCGTGCTCCGCGGACCGCAACTCGCGGCCCGGGCGCGAGCACGACGGGGACCGCCCCGGCGAGTGGCTCTCGCACGCGCTCGCCGTCGTGCGCGGCGTCGATGCGGGTGCCGTTGCGCGCTCGGCGCCCTCGCCGAAGGTGGAGGAGGCGATCCGCGCGGCGCGGTTGAAGGCGCTGCGCGGCTGGCGCGCGCGCGAGCAGGGCGGGCTGCTGCTGGAGTAGTCGCGACAGCGCGTCGCGGGGTCAGATCCGGTAGGCTACCGCCTTCATCGCGCCGGCAGCGATCCGCATCGCTTCGCGGACCGGCCACGGGAGCTCGATTCCGCCCGCGGTCCGCGCCATCGCGCCGTGCCTCGCCTCGTCGTCGCGCATCTGCTCGACGATCGCGCGGCTCTTCGCGTCGGCGGCGGGC
>JADLBN010000183.1 GCA_020847675.1 Burkholderiales bacterium
AAGGCAGAGCCGGCAGATTTACAGTCTGCTCCCTTTGACCGCTCGGGAACCCCTCCGCGAAACTCGAAATTCTAGCAGGGACCGGCGACCAGCGTCAAACCCGCTCCGAACGCCCGGCGCGGGCGGAGCGCGTCAAGCAAACCTTTTCCAATCAACGACTTGCCGGTTGCGACGGCCGGGAACCCGGCCTGCGCCCGGTTTCCGGGCCGAAGACCGGAATCGCGCCGCAGCATGACGAACCCGCGCGTTCGACTCGCGATCGCGACGCGGCATAATCGGCGAGACGCTTCGAGGAGACCCGCGCGATGCACTGCTGCCATGCCGATTTCGCCCTGACCGAGGGCAGCGACCGCGGGTTCACCGTGGGCATGCCGACGTTCACCTTCGGATCCGGCGTCCTGGCGGAGGCGGGCGAGCAGGCCCGCGAACTCGGACTGAAACGCGTGGCGCTGTTCACCGACCCCCGGCTCGGCCGGGGCGAGCACGTCGCCAGGGTCCGTTCGTCGCTCGAAGCCTCGGGCGTCGACGCCGGCGTCTACGACAGCGTGAAGATCGAGCCGGACGACGCGTCGTTCCAGGACGCGGCGCGCTTCGCCGCCGACGGGAAGTTCGACGGATTCGTGTCGGTCGGCGGCGGATCGGTGATCGACACCTGCAAGGCGGCGAACCTCTATTCGACGCAGCCGGCCGACTTCATGGCCTACGTCAACGCACCGATCGGCGAAGGCCGCCGCGTGCCCGGGCCGGTGAAGCCGCACATCGCCTGCCCGACCACGTCGGGCACCGGTTCGGAGACCACCGGCATCGCGATCTTCACGCTGCGCGCGATGAACGCGAAGACCGGGATCATCTCGCGCCGCCTCACCCCGACGATCGCGCTGGTCGATCCCGACGTCACCCGCTCGCTTCCGTCCGCAGCGGTCGCCGCGACCGGGTTCGACTGCATGAGCCACGCGCTCGAATCGATCACCGCGCGCGCGTTCCCGCGCCGGCTCAACCCGGCGAAGGGCGTCGTTCGTCCGGTCTCGCAGGGCGCGAACCCGTTCTCCGACATGCTCGCCGCGCAGTCGCTGGAACTCGTCGGCCGCTACCTCGAGCGCGCGGTGCGCGACGCCTCGGACACCGAGGCCCGCACTGAAATGATGTACGCGGCGATGCTGTCGGGCATCGCGTTCAACGCCGCCGGCTGCCATCTGCCGCACGGATTGTCGTACGCGGTCTCGGGCCTCACCAAGCGCTGGCACGTCGCCGGGTATCCCGAGGGCGCGAGCCTCGTCCCTCACGGGATGGCGGTGGTTCTCAACAACCCGTCGGTCTGGCGGCACACGGCGCGGGCCTCGCCCGATCGGCACCTGCACTGCGCGCGCTGCCTCGGCGCCGACACGCGGGACGCCCGGCCGGAGGACGGCGGCGAGGCGCTGGCCGCGCGGGTCGTCGCGCTGATGCGCGCGACCGGGATGCCGAACGGCCTCATGGCGCTCGGCTTCGACGAGTCGCACGTCGACGCACTCGCGACCGGCGCGGAGCCGCAGTACCGCGTGATCAGGAACGCGCCCGTGGACATCGGGCGCGACGAACTCAGGACCCTGTTCCGGAGTGCGATGAAGTACTGGTAGTCGCGTCCTCCGCCGGCGGGCCGTCTCCGAGCGGAGCCGCGCGCACGCGACGGGCCGGCAGCCGGACCGAGAACACGGATCCGCGCCCCGGCTCGCTGACGATGCCGAGTTCCGCCTGGTGCCGCAGCAGCACGTGCTTGACGATCGCGAGTCCGAGCCCGGTGCCTCCGGTCGCGCGCGAGCGCGACCGGTCGACGCGGTAGAAGCGCTCGGTGAGCCGCGGAAGGTGCTCCGCGGCGATGCCGATGCCCGTGTCGGCGATCGCGAACACGCCGATGCCCGACGGCTCGACGCGCCACGAGAGCGAGATGCGCCCGCCTTCCGGCGTGTAGCGGACCGCGTTGGACAGGAGGTTCGACAGCACGCTCGCGATCTCGTCGCGGTTGCCGTCGACCGTCGCGGCCGCGCCGGGGTCGACCTCGACGGCGTGGCGCCCCCCCGACAGCGCCCTCGCGTCGGCAGAGGCCTGGACCAGGAGCGGCAGCACCGCGAAGCGCTCGTCGCCCCCCGGGCTGTGCTCGCTCTCGAGCGAGGACAACGTCAGGAGGTCGGCCACCAGACGCTGCATGTTGCGCGCCTGCTCCGCCATCAGGCCGAGATAGCGCGCGCGCTGGCGCGCGTCGAGGTCGAGGTCCTGCATCGTCTCGACGAACCCCGCGATCACGGTCAGCGGCGTCTTGAGCTCGTGCGAGACGTTGGCGATGAAGTCGCGGCGCATGCGCGCCGCCGCCTCGACCTGCGTCACGTCGTGCGAGAGCAGGAGCTTCTCCCGCGTGCCGAAGGGCACCAGTTGCAGCGAGAGCGTGCGCCGGCGTTCGCCGATCGTCGTCACCGACACCGACTCCGCGAAGTTGCCAGCCGCCACGTAGGCGAGGAACTCCGGCTGGCGCACGAGATTCACGATCGGCGCGTGCCGATCGCGCGCGAGGTCGAGGCCGAGCTGCTCGCAGGCGCGCGGGTTCGCCCAGTCGATCAGGTCGTGCGCGTCGAGCACGATGACGCCGTCGGGGATCGCCTCCGCGGCGCGGCGGAAGCGTTCGATCGTCAGGCGCAGGTCGCGCTGATGCTGTGCGCGCAGGCGCATCCGCCGGTGAATCGCCGTGAACACCCCGCGCCAGGAGCCCCGTCCCTCGGGCACCGGCGCGTCGAGCGACCCGAAGGCCCAGCGGCGGACGAGGTGCTGGTTCCACAAGTGGAACGCGACGATCGCGCCGGCGAGGACGGCGAGCACCGCGAGCGCCGCACCGGTGCCGGCGAGCGCCCAGGCCGCCAGCGTGGCTGCCGCCGCTGCGAGCGGCGCCGTGAACGCCGAGCCGCTGCCCGGGGTCATCGCGGCGCGGCGACCCGGTAGCCGGACCCGCGCACGGTCTCGATCAGGTGCTGCGCGCCGAAGGGCTCGAGTGCGAGCCGCAGGCGCCGTACGTGCACGTCGACCGTGCGCTCCTCGATCTCCGCCCGCTCGCCCCAGACGCCGTCGAGCAGCTGCGAGCGCGTGTGGACGCGCTCGGGCCGCGCGAGCAGGTAGCGCAGCAGCCGGAATTCGGCCGCGCCGAGCGGCACGGGACGATCGTCGACGGTGACGCGGTGGGTCGCGGGATCGAGGCGGATCGGCCCGACCGAGAGCGGCTCCTGCGCGGCCTCGGGCGCGCGGCGCCGGAGCACCGCCTTGATCCTCGCCTTGAGCTCGCGCGGAGAGAACGGCTTGGTCACGTAGTCGTCGACCCAGGCCTCGAGGCCGGCGACGCGGTCGCCCTCGTCGCCGCGCGCGGTGACCATGATGATCGGCAGCTCGCGCGTACGCGCGCCGGCGCGCAGTTCGCGAGCGAGCGCGAGCCCCGACTTCCCCGGCAGCATCCAGTCGAGCAGGAGCAGGTCCGGCAGTTCGTCCTTCAGCATCCGCTGCGCCGCCTCGGCGTCGCGCGCGGCCCGCACGTCGTAGCCGGCGTCCGCGAGGCTCAGTTCGAGCAGTTCGAGGATCGCGGGCTCGTCTTCCACCGCGAGGATCACCGGTCTCACGGGCCGGCCACCTCGGCGCGGATCTCGGCGGCGGTCGCGTGGCGGACGTCGGTGCCCCTGACCGCCTGGACCACCGCCTCGGCGATGTTCTTCGCGTGGTCCCCGATCCGCTCGATCGACCTCGCGATGAACACGATCTCGAGCGAGGCGCTGATCGTGCGCGGATCCTCCATCATGTAGCTGATGAGCTGGCGCAGGATCCCGCCGAAGGCCGCGTCGAGCTCGTCGTCGGAGTCGACGATCTCCGCGGCGGCCGCGACGTCGAGGCGGGCGAACGCGTCGAGCGCCATGCGCAGCATCCGCTGCGCGAGCCCGGCCGCCCGGACCACGTCGTAGAAACGCACGCGGACCAGCTTGTCGTCCGGACTGGCGGAGGCCTTGTACGCGACCTTCTTCACCTCGTCGCCGATGCGCTCGAGGTCGTTGGTGATCTTGACGATCGTGAGGACCATGCGCAGGTCGCCCGCCGCCGGCTGCCGCCGCGCGATGATCTGCGCACACTGCTGGTCGATCTGGATCTGCATCTGGTTGATCTGGCGCTCGTCGGCGCCGACCCGGTCCACGAGGCCCTCGGCCGCGTCGTTCTCGAGGACGCCGATCGCGCGCGCGAGCTGCGCCTCGACCAGCCCGCCCATCGTCAGCACGCCGGTGCGGATCGCCTCCAGGTCGGCGTCGAACTGCTTGATCGTGTGCTCCGTCATCGCGTTCTCCTCAGCCGAAGCGTCCGGTGATGTAGTCCTCGGTCTCCCTGCGACGGGGCCTCAGGAACAGCTCGTCGGTCTCGCCGAACTCGATCAGCTCCCCGAGGTACATGTAGGCGGTGCAGTCCGACACCCGCGCGGCCTGCTGCATGTTGTGCGTGACGATCGCGATCGTGTAGTCGCTCTTGAGTTCCGCGATCAGTTCCTCGACCTTCGCCGTCGAGATCGGGTCGAGCGCCGAGGTGGGCTCGTCGAACAGCACCACCTCGGGCTGGACCGCCACCGCCCGCGCGATGCACAGACGCTGCTGCTGGCCGCCGGAGAGCGCGGTCCCGCTCTGGCCGAGCTTGTCCTTCACTTCGTTCCACAGCGCCGCCTTGGTGAGCGCCCACTCGACGCGCTCGTCCATCTCGCGCGCCGTGAGCCTCTCGTAGAGCGAAACCCCGAACGCGACGTTGTCCCGGATCGACATCGGAAACGGCGTGGGCTTCTGGAACACCATCCCGACCTTCGCGCGCAGCAGGTTGAGATCGACGTCCGGACCGAGGATGTCGCTGCCGTTCAGAAGGACCTCGCCGCTCGCGCGCTGGCCGGGATACAGAGAATACATCCGGTTCAGCACCCGCAGCAGCGTGGACTTGCCGCACCCCGACGGGCCGATGAACGCGGTGACGCGCTTCTCCCCCACGTCGAGCGAGACGTCCTTCAGCGCGTGGAACGCCCCGTAGTGGAAGTCGAGGTGGCGGATCGACATCTTGGGCGCGGCCGGCGCGTCGTCGCGGTGCGCCACCGCGGGCCGGGCGATCGGGATTTCGGCGTTCATGGTCGGCGAGCCTGTCAGTGGATGTCCTGCCGGAACACGGTCCGGGCGAGGACGTTCAACGCGAGCACCGCGAGCGTGATGAGGAGCGCCCCTGCCCACGCCAGCGCCTGCCAGTCGTCGTAGGGGCTCATCGCGAACTGGAAGATCACCACCGGCAGGTTGGCCATCGGGCCGTTCATGTCGGTGCTCCAGAACTGGTTGTTGAGCGCGGTGAACAGGAGCGGCGCGGTCTCGCCGGCGATGCGCGCGACCGCGAGCAGCACCCCGGTGATCACGCCGCCGCGCACCGCGCGCAGCGTGACCTGAAGGATCACCCGCCACCTCGGCGCCCCGAGCGCGACCGCCGCCTCCCGCAGGCTCGCGGGCACCAGCCGGAGCATGTTCTCGGTCGTGCGCACGACGACCGGGATCGCGATCAGCCCGAGCGCCGCGGAACCCGCCCAGCCCGAGAAATGCCCGACCCTGGCGACCCAGGCGATGTAGACGACGAGCCCGAGCACGATCGACGGCGCGGAGAGCAGGATGTCGTTGATGAACCGCGTCGCGTCGGCGAAACGGCTGCCGGCGCCGAACTCGGCCAGATAGACGCCCGCGAGCACGCCGACCGGCGCGCCGACGAGCGTCGCGACCGCGACCATCGCCACGCTGCCTGCGATGGCGTTGGCGAGCCCGCCCGCGCTCCCCGGCGGCGGCGTGGGCTGCGAGAACAGCGTCGGCGACAGCGCGGCCACGCCGTTGCCGAACAGCACGGCCAGGATCCAGAACAGGAACAGCATGCCGAACGCCATCGCGCCAAGCGACATCAGCAGGTTGAACCGGTTGACCAGCACCCGGCGCCGGTAGATCGCGTTGCGCTCCGCGCCCATCGTCTCAGGCCCTCCCGCCCTCGCCCTTCTCGAGCCGCGCGATCAGGAGGCGCGAGAGCGCGAGCACGACGAAGGTCAGCACGAACAGCACGAGCCCGAGCGCGACGAGCGAGGCGCGATGGACCGGGTCGGAGGCCTCGTTGAACTCGTTCGCGAGCGCCGAGGCGATCGAGTTCCCCGGGTTGAACAGCCCGGCGCTGATCTTGTAGGCGTTGCCGATGACGAAGGTCACCGCCATCGTCTCGCCGAGCGCGCGGCCGAGCCCCAGCATGATCCCGCCGACCACGCCCACGCGGGTGTAGGGCAGCACGACGTTCCAGACCACCTCCCAGGTGGTCGCGCCGAGCCCGTAGGCGGACTCCTTCAGCACCGGGGGCACCAGGTCGAAGACCTCGCGCATCACCGAGGCGATGTACGGGATGATCATCACCGACAGGATCACGCCCGCCGTCATCAGGCCGATGCCGCTTGGCGGCCCCTGGAACAGCGCGCCCAGCACCGGCACCTCGCCGACCGTCGCCTGGGCGAGCGGCTGCACGTGGTCGGCGAACCACGGCGCGAACACGAACAGCCCCCACATGCCGTAGATGATCGAAGGGATCGCGGCGAGGAGTTCGACCGCGGTCCCGAGAGGACGCTTGAGCGCCGAGGGGCACAGTTCGGTCAGGAACAGCGCGATGCCGAAACTCACCGGCACGCCGATCGCGAGCGCGATCGCCGAGGTGACGAGCGTGCCGTAGATCGGCGCAAGCCCGCCGAAGATGCCGGTCACCGGATTCCAGACGTTGGTGACGAAGAACGCCGGGCCGAACGCCGCCAGGGCCGGCCAGGCGGCGGCGAAGAGCACCAGCAGGATCGCGCCGAGCGTCGCGAGCACCGCGAGCGCGAAGCCCTGCGTGAGACGCTCGAACACCGCGTCCTGCCAGGCCCCTGCGGCAGCGCGCTTCGCCGGCGGACCGGATCCGCGCGTCGCGGGCGGCCGGGGCCTACTCATGGGGCCGCTGCGCATCGCGAACATCGTCGGGCCAAGCTCCCGCCGGTTTCGTCCCGACGCGGGCGCACGGACGCCGCGCTTCCCCGCGCCGCACCGTTCGTTCGAGCGTGCCCGGGCGCGTCATCCGCCATTGCGAGACGGGTTGCCCGCGCGACCGCCGACCTCGCGCTTCCACAGCCCGGCGATCTCGACCACCAGCGAGGGCGGCAGCGCGACGTACCCCAGTTCCGCGGCCATCGCCTGGCCGTTGCGAAACGCCCAGTCGAAGAACCTCGTCACCTCGGCGCCGCGCTCCGGCCGCTCCTGCTTCGTGTGCATCAGGATGAACGACGCGCCGGTGACCGGCCAGCTCCCGCTGCCAGGCTGGTCGGTGAGGACCACGCCGAACCCAGGGGTCCCGCTCCAGTTTGCGTTCGCGGCCGCGGCCCGGAACGCGGCGTCGCCGGGCTGCACGATCCCGCCTTCGCGGTTGAGCAGCGCGACGTGCCGCATCCGGTTGCGCTTCGCGTACGCGAACTCGACGTAGCCGATCGAGCCCTTGATCCGCTGCACGTATGCGGCCACGCCCTCGTTGCCCTTGCCTCCCACGCCCTCCGGCCAGGCCACCGCAGCGCCCGTGCCGACCTCACGCTTCCACGCCGGGCTCGCCTTGGCGAGATAGTCGGTCCACAGGAACGACGTGCCCGACCCGTCGGAACGGCGCACCACCGTGATCCCCGTGGCGGGCAGCGGCGCACCCGGATTGAGTTCGGCGATCGCCTTGTCGTTCCAGCGCCGGATCCGGCCGAGGTAGATGTCGGCGAGGACCGCGCCCGAGAGGACGAGTTGGCCCGGAGCGATGCCTTCGAGGTTCATGACCGGCACGACGCCGCCGATGATGGCCGGGAACTGCAAGAGGCCGGCGCCCGCCAGGTCCGCGGCCTCGAGAGGTTTGTCGGACGCGCCGAAGTCGATGGTTCCCGCCTTGATCTGCGCGATGCCCGCGCCCGATCCGATCGACTGGTAGTTGACGCCCGTACCGGTCGCCTCCTTGTAGGCCGCGGCCCACTTCGCGTAGATCGGATACGGGAACGTGGCGCCCGCGCCCGTGATGTCGGTGGCGAGTGCATTGCCGGTCCACGAGAGCAGCGCGGCCGCGAACGGGCCGGCGAGAACGCGTGCAACGAACACTCCGGAAGGTCGACTCACGGCGCCAAGCCTAGCTGCCCTTTGTGACAGGACGATGACGGCAACGGCCATCCGGCACGGGCTCCCTCCGGCGCCCCATGGATGACGAGATGGGCGGCGCGCCGCTTGCATCGCGCGGCTGCGCGCCTGCGGGACCGGCCATCCCTCCCCGGCACGCGCGGGCCGCTGCGCAGTGTTTTCCCATCCCGGGGTGGGGCTGAAACGGTCTTGACCAGGCGGCGAGTCTGGATCGACGGTCAATGGAGAGGAACAGGCGCTCGAGACACCTCGGATCGCGCGAGCCGGCCCGCGCTCCGCCGCGTAGAATCGGCGCGCATGGACGAATCCTCCGCTCTCGAGGTCACGGCGGTTCGCGCCTTCGAGTCGACCGAGGCGCTGCGCGCCCAGTGGACCGACGCCGATCGCGCGTGGGCGAGCCGGGCCGCCGCCGAGGTCGTCGGAGCGCAGGGCTCGCCCGACGCCTACCTCGCCCGCCGGGCCTCGTTCGCGCTCGAGCGCCTGGGGGAGCGCGAGGCCGCGTACCCGCGCGCGGTGGCGGCGCTGCGCTGGCGGCCCTGGGTGGGGAGCGCGATCGTGGGACTCGCGTTCGCGATCGGCCTGTTCGCGGATCAGGTCGGCGCCGCCCAGCGGATCAACCTGCTCGACCCCCCGGTGCTCGTGCTGATCTTGTGGAACCTCGCGATGTACGCGGTGATCGGGGTGGGTTTCGTCGTGCGCTACGGCGACGCCGCCGGACCCGGCCCGCTGCGTTCGCTCGTCGCCCGCGTCGCGGGAGGCGCGGCGCGAGTGCGCGGCGACGACGGCGCGCGCCAGGCGATAGCGGCTTTCGGCGCGGACTGGTCGCGCCGCGCGGGCCCGCTCTACGCGATGCGCGCTGCGCGCATCCTCCACCTTGCGGCGGCGGTGCTCGCGGCCGGTGTGCTGGCCGGTCTCTATCTGCGCGGCATCGCGTTCGAGTACCGCGCGAGCTGGGAGAGCACGTTCCTCGAACCGTCCACCGTCCGTTCGATCGCCGCCCTGTTCTATGCGCCGGGCGCGTGGGCGATCGGCATGCCGGTGCCCTCGGTGGCCGAAGTGGCGGCGATCCGCGCGCCGTCGGGCGAGAACGCGGCGCGCTGGGTCCACCTGATGGCGGCCACCGTCGCGGTCGTGGTGATGCTGCCGCGCCTCGTTCTCGCGCTCCTGGCGTGGCTCGTCGAGCGGCATCGCGCGACGCACTTCGCGTTTCCGGCCGACGACGCCTACCTGCGGCGCCTCCTGCGCGGATTCCGCGGCGGCGCGGCGCGCGTTCGCGTGCTCCCGTACAGCTACGCGCCGTCGGCACAGGCGGTGGAAGGCCTCGAGCAGGTGATCGCCCGCTCGTTCGGCGGCAGCGCCGCGATGGTCGTCGCGCCGCCGGTGGACTGGGGCACCGACGCCGGCACCGAGCCGGCAGGCGCCGCCGGATCGACGCTGGCCGCGCTGTTCAACGCGACGGCCACGCCGGAGCGCGAAGCGCACGGCGCGTTCCTTGCGGCGCTCGCGCGCCAGCGCTCCGAAGCCGAGGCGGTGTTCGCGCTGGTCGACGAGAGCGCGTGGATCGCGCGCTTCGGAACCGACGAGGCGCGCACCGGCGAGCGTCGCGCCGCCTGGCGCGCCGCTTGCGCCGATGCCGGCGTGCCGGTGATCTTCGCGGACCTTGCGAACCCCGACCTCGCGGCGACCGACGCTGCGCTCGACGCGGCGATCGGCGAGCGCAACGCGTGACCGGCCCAAAGCCTGCATCGGCCGCGGGCGCGCCGGGGCCGACCGGCGACCCGGAGGGCGAGACCTCGCGCGGCGCGACGGCTCCCTTGCAGGCGCCGGAGGGCGCCCGCGTAGCGCTCTCGCTCATCTCGCACACCAACGCGGGCAAGACCACGCTCGCGCGCACGCTGGTCGGCCGCGACGTCGGCGTCGTCCGCGACGCGCAGCACGTCACGCAGGAGGCGACCGCGTACCCGCTCATCGGGACGCCGGAGGGCGACACGCTGGTCCTGTGGGACACGCCGGGCTTCGGCGACAGCGCGCGGCTCGCGAAGCGCCTCGCGCAGCAGGGCAACCCGGTCGGCTGGTTCCTGTCGCAGGTCTGGGACCGCTTCCGCGACCGCGCGTTCTACCTGTCGCAGCTCGCGGTGCGGAACGTGCGCGAGCAGGCCGACGTCGTCGTCTACCTGGTGAACGCGTCCGAAGCACCCGCCGACGCGGGCTACCTCGGCCCCGAGATGGACGTGCTCGCGTGGATCGGCCGCCCGGTCATCGTGGTCCTCAACCAGACCGGACGCCCGCGGCCCGCCGACGAGGAGGCGGCGGACGAGGCACGCTGGCGCGAGGCGCTGGCCGCGCGGCTCATGCACGGAGCCGACGACGGCGCAACGCCCGGCGAGGGCCCCGCGAGACGGAGGGCGGAGAGCACCGGCCCGCGGCGTTTCGTCCACGCGGTGACGACGCTCGATGCGTTCGCGCGCTGCTGGGTGCAGGAGATCTCGCTGTTCGAGCTGATCGGAGACGCGCTGCCGGCGGATCGGCAGCCCGCGTTCGCACGGCTCTCGCGCGAGTGGCAGCAACGCCGGCTCGCCGCGTTCGACGAGTCGATGGCCGTGCTCGCGTCCACGCTCGCGCGCGCCGCCTGCGACCGGGAGCCGCTGCCCGCCGCCGGCCTCGGCGGGACGCTGCGCGAGCTGGGCCGCAGCCTCGGGTTCGGCCGCGACCGCGCCGACGACGGCAAGGCCCGCGCCGCGGAAGCGCTCGCGTCGCGCCTCGACTTCTCGCTGCGCGAGAGCACCGACCGGCTGATCGCGCTCGCGGGACTGGACGGCAGCGCGAAGGGCGACGTGCTGTCGAGGCTCGCCTCCGGCATCGCGCTGGACGCGCCGATCGACGAAGGCCGGGCCGCGGTGATGGGAGGCGTCGTCTCCGGCGCGCTCACCGGTCTCGCCGCGGATCTCGCGGCGGGCGGGTTCACCTTCGGAGCGGGCATGCTCGCCGGCGCGATCCTGGGTGCGCTCGGCGGCGCTGGACTCGCGCGCGGCGTCAACCTGGTGCGCGGCAAGGCCGGCGCGGCACTCCGCTGGGACGACGCGTTCCTCGCGGGTCTCGCCGCATCGAGCGTGCTGCGCTACCTCGCGGTCGCGCACTACGGCCGCGGGCGAGGAGGATTCGTGGAAACAGAGTACCCGCCGTTCTGGCCACCGCTCGTGAAGGAGGCGATCGAACGGCGAAGCGGCGAACTCACGGCGGCCTGGTCGGCGCGCGAGGCCGGCGACGCGGAAGCCGTTGCGGCGGCGATCAGGCCGGTTCTCGCCGCGATCGTGCGCGACGTGCTGGAGCGTCTCTACCCGGGGACGCGGGCGTTCGCGCAGGCCGGCGGAACGTCCTCCGCGCCCGGCTGACCGGCGTTCACGGCGCGAAGCCCTCGGCGAGCTTCATCCGCTGCACCTTGCCTGAAGGCCCCTTCGGGAGCGAATCCACGAAACGCAGGTAGCGCGGCGACTTGTAGCGTCCGAGTTCGGTGAGGCAGTGCGCGCGCACATCGTCCTCGTCGAGACTCGCGCCGGGCTTCACGACGATGCAGGCGAGGATCTCCTGCCCGTACTCGCGGTCGGGCACGCCGACGGCCGCGGCCTCGAGCACCGCCGGGTGGCGCAGCAGCACCTCGTCGATCTCGCGCGGCGCGATGTTCTCGCCGCCCTTGATGATGAGTTCCTTGAGCCGCCCGGTGATGAAGTAGAAACCGTCCGCGTCGCGGTGGCCGAGGTCGCCGGTCGCGAACCAGCCGTCGGCGTCGACGGCGGCCTTCGATGACGCTTCCGGCCGGTGGTAGCCGCGCATCGCGCTCGGCCCCCGCAATTCGATCTCGCCCGACTCGCCCTCTCCCAGCACCCGCCGGTCGATTCCCACGACGCGCGCCTCGATGCCGAGCGGGCGACCCGCGCTGCCGATCTTTCGCGCAGCGGGCGGCATCGGGTTGCAGAACGCGATCGACGCGGTCTCGGTGAGCCCCATCGCCTCGACCAGCGGGATGCCGAAGCGCGCCTCGAACTCGCGCTGCTGGTCCGGCGGCAGCGGCGCCGACGCCGAGCGCGCGAAGCGCACGCCGCGCGCCGCCTCGCGCTCGCCCGGCGTCAGGTCGGGGCCGTTCAGCAGGTAGGCGACGATGGTCGGGACCAGGTTGAGCCAGGTGGGGCGGAAGCGCTCGACCTGCGGCCACCACTGCGACGCGCTGAAGCGGTGAGGCAGCACCAGGCTGCCACCGGAGGCGAGCGTGCTCGCGCAGGCGATGCACTGGCCGTTGATGTGGTAGAGCGGCAGCGACGTCAGTACCCGGTCATGCGGTCCCAGGGACTGGTGCCCGGCGACGGCGCGGCCCGCGTGCAGCATGTTCGCGTGGGAGAGCAGGACGCCCTTCGGCAACCCGGTGGTGCCGGAGGTGTACATCAGCATCGCGCCCCCGTCGGCGTCGGCGGGCGCGAGGGTTCCCGAGGCGGCGTCCGGCAACTCGAGCGCGTCGGGCGAGGTCTCGACCAAGCGCGCGTCCACGCCGGTGCGCCCGATCGCCTCGCGCAGGCGCTGCGCGTGCTCCGCGGTCGCGAAGATCGCGCGCGGGCGCGCGTGCCGCAGCACGTGGTCGAGGTGCGCGTCCTGCGCAAGCAGGTTGAACGGCGCGACGATCCGGCCTGCGGCCATCGTCCCGACGAACGCCGACGCCGCGGCGATGCCGTTGGGAAGCATGAACGCGACCACGTCGCCGCGGCCGACGCCCCATGCGGCGAATGCCGCATCGAGCTTCGCCGCGACCGCCGCGATGCCGCCGTAGTCGAGCGTGCGCCCCGACTCGGGCGACAGCACGAACGGCGCCTGCGGCGCGCGCGCGGCGTGCGCGAGCACGACGTCCCGGAAGCTCTGCCCGCCGTTCACCTTCCGTGCCGGCGCCGGTAGTCGCCGAAGAGTTCGTCCTCGGTCGGCTCGCGCACGCGGTCGGGCGAGAGCGGCATCACGACGCGGGTGATGTTGAGGAAATGGCGGTAGTTGAGGTTGTCGGAGAAGCCGTTGCGGCCCCAGGTGCCGCAGCCCATCGACAGCGAGAACGGCAGCGCGTTGTCGTAGCTGCCCCCGGTGGCGAAGCAGTGGACCTGGTTGACGATCACGCGAGACACCGGGAGCGTGAGCCCGAGGTCGGTCGCCCGCTCCGGGCGCGTCGTGTGCAACCCGACCGAGTGCCCCGCGCCCTGGTAGCCGTAGATCGCGGCGACCCGCTTCGCCGCGGCCGCGAAATCCGCGGCGCGGCAGAGTGCCAGCACCGGCGAGAGCTTCTCGCCCGAGAACGGGTGCGCCGGGCCGACGCCTTCCGTCTCGACGATCAGGAACTTCGCGCCGGCCACCTCGGGACGCACGAGACCCGCGAGCGCGGCGATCGCCGCTGCCGGCTGCGCGACCACCTGTGGCGAGAGCCGACCCTCCGGGAACATCGTGGCCCGCAGTCTTGCGGTCTCCTCCCGGTCCAGCAGCACGCCCCCCTCCCGCGCGAACGCGGCGACCAGCGCATCGGCGACCGCAGCCACCGCGACCACGCTGTTCTCCGACGAGCAGGAGGTGGCGTGGTCGAAGGTCTTCGACCGCGCGATCCGCGCGGCCGCCGCCGCGACGTCGGCGGTCTCGTCGACGATCGCCGCGACGTTGCCGGCGCCGACGCCGAGCGCCGGCGTGCCGCTCGCGTAGGCGGCGCGGACGTTGTTGGCGGACCCGGTGGCGACCACGAGGTCGGCCTGCCGCATCAGTTCGCCGGTGTGCTCGCGCGTCACCGGCGAGGGCAGCGACAGCACGAGGTCGCGCGGCGCGCCGATCGCGCCGAGTTCGGCGTGGACGAACTCGAGCAGCAGCGCGAGCGTCGACGCGCCCTTCGGCGAGGGCGCGAGGACGATCGCGTTGCGGCCCTTGAGCGCGTTGACGATGTTGTTGGCCGGAGTGGCGCCAGGGTTGGTCGACGGCGTGATCGCGGCGACCACGCCGACCGGCCGCGCGATCTCGACGATGCCCCGCTCCGGGTGCTCGGCGATCACGCCGGCCGACTTCGCGCCGGCGAGGTCGCGCAGGAGGCCCATCGTCTTGCGCCGGTTCTTCGCGACCTTGTCGGCGACGTCGCCCAAACCCGTGTCGCGCACCGCGAGTTCGGCGAGCGCGCGGTTGCGGGACGGCTCGACGATCGCCCAGCCCGCCGCGACCGCGAGTTCGTCGGCCCGCGCCTGGTCGCAGCCGTCGATCACCCGCTGGGCCGCGCGCGCGCGCGCGACGAGCGCCGCGACCTCGTCGCGGACGCCGCCGGACGGCGGAGGGGATTCCCGTGCGCTCATGACGCGGCGGAGACGAAATTCGGGGTCAGAGTCGGGTTTCCGCGCACACGCGCAATGTCGGCCGCCCGGAGGGAAACTCGACTCTGACCCCGAATCGTCACTCCGGCGTGATCTTCGCCTCGCGGATCACGTACTCCCACTTCTTCAACTCGTCGCG
>JADLBN010000184.1 GCA_020847675.1 Burkholderiales bacterium
CCTCGATCGCCTGGCACTCGGGGCCGCTGAACGCCTCGACCAGCGCGTCGAGGAACGCGCGCGTGCGCGCGGGCATGAGCCGGCGGCCCGGGAACACCGCCCACACCGGCACCGGGGGCGAGCGCCAGTCGGACAGCACCGGGACGAGCTCGCCGCGCTCGACGTGCCGCGTGGCGAACGGGTCGTGGATCATCGCGATCCCCGCTCCGCCGATCGCCATGCGCATCAGGACCTCCGGCGAGTTCACGGTGGCGCGGCCGGGAGGGACACCGTCCCAGCGCGCCTCGCCGCGGACCAGCGTCCAGCGGGCCGGCTCGCCGTTGCGCGAGAGCAGCCGCAACGCGTCGTGTTCCGCGAGGGCCGACGGTTGCTGCGGCAGGCCGCGCCGCGCGACGTAGGCGGGTGCGGCGTAGAGGCGTCCGGTGAACGACGCGAGCCGGCGCGCGGAGAGCGTCGCGTCGTCGGCGATCTCGCCGATGCGAAGCGCAATGTCGACGTTCTCGCCGACGAGGTCGACGTGGCGCGCCGTCAGATCGAGGTCGAGCGCGATCCTCGGATGGCGCGACACGAATGCCGCGAGCGCCGGCGCGAGCAGGAGGTTCGGCAGGTCGTGGGGCATGCTCGCGCGCAGGCGGCCCGAAGGCTCGGCCTGCCGGTTCGCGGCGACCGACCGGGCGGCTTCGACGTCCTCGGCGACGTGCCGCGCGTGCTCGAGCACCGAGCGACCGAGATCGGTCAGCGTGAGCGAGCGGGTGGTGCGCAGGAACAGCCGTTCGCCGAGGGCCTCTTCGAGCGCCGCCACGCGGCGCGACACCGTCGACTTGGGAAGGCCCAGGCGTGCTGCGGCGTGCGAGAACCCGCCATCGTCGGCGACCCGGGCGAAGATCATGAGGTCGTCTGCACTGAGCGCGTATTGTCCCATATAGGGAACAATATGATCCCGTTATGCTCCTTTATCAAGCTGGATGAGACCCCCATCTTGGGTGTCGCGGGGTATCCGGCGCCGACGCCCGCACCACGCAGGGGTCCTGCCGGCGGCCGATCCACCTGAGCGCCGAGGTTTCGGACGAGCGACTCGGGGACGGCAGCGCGCAACGCGGGTCTCTGCAGGGATCGCCCAAGGCGCGTGTTAGCCTCGAACCCGGGAGACGACTCATGACGACGCACACGAAGCACGCGGAAGCGGTTGCGGTTCCGCGGAGGGTGGAACATCTGGTCGCGGGCCAGGCGACCTCGGACGGCGCGGGCGTGAAGCTCACGCGCGTGATCTCGCAACCGCTGCAGCGCCGCCTCGACCCGTTCCTGCTGCTCGACGCGTTCGGCGCCGAGAACCCGGACGACTACATCGCCGGATTCCCGAACCATCCGCACCGCGGCTTCGAGACGGTCACCTACATGCTCGAAGGCCGCATGCGTCACCGCGACAACGCCGGGCACGAGGGGCTGCTCACCAGCGGCGGCGTGCAGTGGATGACCGCGGGCCGCGGCGTGATCCACTCGGAACTGCCCGAGCAGGAGGACGGCCGCATGGAGGGCTTCCAACTCTGGCTCAACCTGCCGGCGAAGGACAAGATGCGCGCGCCGTGGTACCGCGACATCGCGGAGGGCGAGATTCCCGCGTTCACGACGCCGGAAGGCGTGAAGGTCCGGGTGATCGCGGGCGCGAGCCACGGCGTGGACGGCGCGATGCGGCGCGAGGGGACCGAGCCCTTGTACCTCGATCTCGAGTTCCCGGCCGGCGCCACGTTCTCGCAGGCGCTGCCCGCGGACCGCAACGCGTTCGTCTACGTCTATCGCGGCGCGCTGAAGGTCACGGGCACCGAGGTGCCGGTGCAGCGGATGGCGATCTTCGCCAACGACCCGGGCAGCGACGGCGTGATGCTGCACGCGGGCGCGGCCTCGCGCGCGATCCTGGTCGCGGGCAAGCCGCTCCACGAGCCGATCGCGCAGTACGGGCCCTTCGTGATGAACACGAAGGAGGAGATCGTCCAGGCCGTGAACGACTACCAGGCCGGGAAGTTCGACGCTTGAGTCCGCTCGAGGGCCGCCGGGACACCGGCGGCTCCGGATCCGCTGCAGCGACCGACAGTACGGGCGCGCCGAAAGGCGCTCGGGCGTCCGACGCCGCGGCACCGGTGACGCGAGGGCAGGTCGCGGCTGCCGCGCCCGCGCGCTCGTTCGCCGCATTGCGCCACCGGGGCTTCCGGGCGTTCGTCGTCACCTTCGCGCTGGCGATGATGGCGGACAACATCGAGCACGTCATCAGCTACTGGGTGATCTTCCGGGAGTTCCGCTCGCCCGCGCTCGGCGGATTCGCGGTGATCTCGCACTGGCTCCCCTACCTCGTGTTCTCGGTGCCGGTCGGCGCCATCGCCGAGCGCGTCGACCCGCGCCGCATGATCCAGCTAGGCATGGCGATGTTCGTCGCGGCGTCGCTCGGCTGGGGGTGGTTCTTCGTCACCGGCACGCTCGAACTGTGGCACGCGATCGTGCTCCTGATCCTGCACGGCGCGGCGGGCGTGTTCTGGATGACCGCGAGCCAGCTCCTGCTCTACGACATCGTGCCGAGCGGCGAGCTGCCGAGCGCGGTGCGGCTCACCGCGACCGCGCGCTACCTCGGCATGCTCGTGGGACCCGCGGTCGGCGGCGCACTGATGCTCTCGCTCGGCCCGGCGAACGGCATCCTGGTCAACACGCTCTTCTACCTGCCCGCGGTCCTGTGGCTGTGGAAGGCACCCTACGGACCGCGCTTCCGCGCTGCGGCCGCGGCGCCCGCAAGGGCGGTCAGGGGGCTGTCCGACATCGTGCAGACGGTGCGCGACATCCGCGGCCACCGCGTGCTGGTGCCGATGGTCCTGCTCGCGGGCGCGGCGTCGTTCCTGGTCGGGAACAGCTACCAGGCGCAGATGCCCGAGTTCGCGCACGACCTGGGACACGGCGACGTGGGGCTTCTCTACAGCCTGCTGCTCGCTGCCGACGCCGCCGGTGCCCTGGTCGCAGGAGTCGCGCTGGAGAGCGGATCGCTGCTGCGCACCGCCCCGACGGTGGCGCTGGCGCTCGCGGTGGCCTGGTGCAGCGCGCTCGGCGCCTTCGCGCTCGCGTCCTCCTTTCCGCTCGCCGTCGGGCTCCTGTTCGTCGCCGGCTTCTTCGAACTCTCGTTTTCCAGCATGGCGCAGGCGCTGGTGCAGATCCACGCGCCGCAGGAGGCGCGCGGCCGCGTGATCGGCCTCTACAACATGGCCTCGCTCGGGATGCGCGCGTTCAGCGGCGTCATGGTGGGCGTGGTCGGCAGCGTCGCCGGCATCCACGCCTCGCTCTTCGGCGCGGCGATGGCGATGTTCGCGGTGGCGGTGTTCCTGCTCTGGCGCGCGAGGCGCTCGATCTCGCGCAGCAGCCTGCCGGCGCGCGTCCATTGATCCAGGTAGGTTCGACGCAGGGACAGGAGCGCGGGCGGCGGCACGAGCGACTCCAGCCCGCGGGCGCGCAGTTCCGCGTACAGGAAGCCGCTGAGGCGATTCTCGCCGGCGGCATCGTCGAGCGCGTTCCAGTCGACGCGACCGGGAGCGAGCAACTCGCGGACCCGTGCCGGGTTGCTGCTCGACAGGGCAGCGCACAGCGCGGCGAGCGCCGCCGTCGGCGGCGCCGTGAGGGTTGTCGCGGCTGCGGGTTCGGACGCGCCGAAGGAGCCGGCGTCCGGCATCGGCATCCGGTCCTCCATCGGGCGCTAGCGGGAAGCGGGTCGCGTCGCCCGCCGACGGGAGGCGCGCCGCTCCCGGCGCGCCGCAACGACGGGGAAGCCCCCTTGCGCCGGAAGCCGCGCGCTCACGTGTTCCGCGGCAGGACCGTGTACACGCGGGCGATGAACGAGGCGAACTCGTCCATGTACTTGCGCAGGAATTCGCGCGTCGACTCGACGGTGACGCTGAAGTCGTCGGCGATCAGTCCCTGGGAGAACTGGATGTAGGCTTCCGGACTGCTCATCTGAGGCGCGTTACAGAACGACAGGACGCCGCGCAGATGCGACTGGGCGAGAGCGGTGCCGATCGCCCCGATGGAGCAGCCG
This sequence comes from Burkholderiales bacterium, assembly GCA_020847675.1. Taxonomy (GTDB): domain Bacteria; phylum Pseudomonadota; class Gammaproteobacteria; order Burkholderiales; family Casimicrobiaceae; genus VBCG01. The sequence continues at coordinate 4,064 of JADLBN010000184.1, forward strand.
ATCACCGCGGACGGCTTGCGCGCGAACGAGTTCGTGCCCCAGGGCCGGCTCGCCCAGTCGATCGCGTTCTTCAACCCGCCGGGGATCGAGCGATTGTACTCGGGCGTCACGAAGAGCAGCGCATCGACGTCGGCGATCGCCTGCTTGAACGCGCGCGCCACCGGCGGGTAGTCGGCGTCGTGGTCATAGCTGTAGAGCGGGAGGTCGCGGAACGAAATCTCCGAGAAGCTGAGATTGGGAGGGGCGAGCTTCACCAGCGCCTTCGCCAGGCGGCGATTGATCGAGGCGGTGGCGAGGCTGCCG
>JADLBN010000185.1 GCA_020847675.1 Burkholderiales bacterium
ATCGGCGGTCGTCGGTCGGTGCCGGAAGCGCGACTCGGGCGCCCGAACGTCATTCGACCGGATCGGACGGGAGCGGATCGGGAGGTGTTCCGGGCGCCGTATTGTATCGGCCGGGTGCCCGGGCCTCAGTCACGTCGTGGCCGAAGGCCCGCGCGATCCCGGCGCTCGGACGCGGTCGGTGGCAGCCGATCCCGGGCACACGTGCCATCGGCGCTGCCGGGTGACCGGCAGCCTGCCGCTTCAGGATCAATCCGGCGGATTGAAGTAGACGTAGGGCTTCTGCGGCACGCGGCCCTGGTCCATCCTGCGAAGTTCGGCGAGTTCGCGCGGCGCCTTGTCCCACCACATCGCGCGTCCCTTGCGCTGCTCGACGGCGACCTGCGGCTTCTCCTCGAGCACCTCGCGGATGAACTGCGTGTGCTCGGAGACGTAGTGGCGGGCGGGGAGCATTCCCATGGCGGGGCGGGCGAGGATGCGCGAAACCGCCATTCTAGCGGAAGCGCCCGGCGCGGCTACGCGTCGATTTCGACGATCTCGGCGGAAGAGGCCGGAAGCGGAATGCCCTCGCCTTCCGCGCGCAGGCCCTCGAGGCGGAACGCGACGGCGTCGCGGATCTGTTCGAGCACCTCCTCGCGACTCTACGCCGCCGCGACGCACCCGGGCACATCAGGCACGTGCGTACCCCGGGACGCGACGCCCTGTTCGACGACGAGATAGCGCATGGTCACTCCCTTCGCAGCAGGCCCGCCTGCTTCAACGCGCTCTTCAGCGTACCGATCGGAATGTCCGCACTCGTCTTGCCGGACACGGTCACCGTTCCCGCTTTCACCGGATGCCGAAAGGGGCGGCGACTCCCGCGCAAGCGGACCATGATCCCCCCGTCCAGTTTCAGGCGGTCGACGAGTTCCTTCACTTTCACCGGTCCGGGAGTGCAGGAGCAGGTTCGGACTTCGCCATCCTGCCAACGGACGACCTCCCATGCGATCGCGCCTTGGCATGGCTTGGGGGCGACCCGCGGCGCAGCCTGCTCACACGGTTATCATCCGGGGTATGGCGGACAGCCCGGGGACGAAGGTCACGCTCTCGGTCGTCGTGCCGATGCACGACGAGTTGCCGAACGTCGCCGCGTTCTTCGCGCGCACGGTGCCGGTGCTCGAGGCGCTGAAGACCCCATGGGAGATCGTCTGCGTCGACGACGGCAGCCGCGACGAGACCTTCACCGCGTTGCTCGCGGAGCACCGGCGGGACCCGCGCGTGAAGCTCCTGCGCCTGTCGCGCAACTTCGGCAAGGAAGCGGCCCTGACCGCGGGGCTCGCCCATGCGCGCGGTGACGCCGTCGTTCCGATCGACGCGGACCTGCAGGATCCGCCGGAACTCATTCCCGAGCTCGTGGCGAAATGGCGCGAAGGCTTCGACGTCGTCAACGCCGCCCGCACGAGCCGGCAAGGCGAAAGCTGGTTCAGGCGCGTGAGCGCGAGCGCCTTCTACAGGGCGTTCGAGTGGGTGGCGCCGATCCGCCTCGCGCGCGACACCGGCGACTTCCGGCTGCTGAGCCGACAGGTCGTCGACAGCCTCGGCCGGCTCCCGGAGCGCTCGCGAATGATGAAGGGTCTGTTTGCCTGGGTGGGCTTTCGGCAGGCGTACGTGCCGTACGAGCGTCCGCCGCGTCTCGCCGGGCGCAGCCAGTGGAGCGTCGGGCGTCTGTTCAAGCTCGCGATCGACGGCATCACGTCGTTCAGCGCCTGGCCGCTGCGCATCTGGAGCTTCCTCGGCGCGGTGATCGCGCTGCTCGCGTTCGTGTACGCCGCGTTCCTGATCGTCCGGACGCTCATCTTCGGCGTCGTGGTGCCCGGCTACGCGTCGATGATGGTGGTGCTGCTGTTCGTGGCGGGCGTGCAACTGATGGGACTGGGCGTTCTGGGCGAGTATCTGGGACGCGTGTTCGAGGAAGTCAAGCAGCGGCCGCTCTACCTCGTCATGGAGAGCCACGGCGTCGACGACCCTCCAGCGGAACGGAACCGCTGACGTTCCATGTCCGGCTCGCCGGTCCTGCGGCGCGCGGGGCCTACCGCGAGCGGTTTTCGTCGAGCCTGCCCGCGACGATCCGGTAGACGTAGAGCCGGCACTCGATCGCGCCGTTCCACAGCGGAGTGCGGCGCTCGGCCTTGAGACCGATCTTCTTCGGCAATTCGGTGTCGCCCGAGAACAGGAACGCGCTCCACCCGGCGTAGCGTGCCTTCAACGCGTCGCCGAGCTTCGGGTACATCGCGGCCACCCGCGCCTTGTCCTCGAGCCGGATGCCGTAGGGAGGATTGGCGATCAGGATGCCCTCGGGCGCCGGGGCGGGCCGCACGAGCGCATCGGCCTGCTCGATCGCGAGATGGCCATCGACCTGCGCGAGCGCCGCGTTCGTGCGCGTGGTCGCGACAGCGGCCGACAGGCGGTCGCTCGCGAACACGGCCGGTTGCGAAGGCGACGGTTTCAAGCGGTCGCGCGCGCGCTGGCGCAGCCGCTGCCAGGTGGGGCCGTCGAACCACGCGAGCTTCTGGAAACCGAACGTGCGCGTGAGGCCGGGCGCGCGATCGGCGGCGATCGACGCGGCCTCGATCGCGATCGTGCCGCTGCCGCACATCGGGTCGAGGAACGCGGTGCCCGGTTGCCATCCCGAAAGCGCGATCAGGCCCGCCGCGAGGTTCTCGCGCAACGGGGCATCTTCCGCATCGCGCCGCCAGCCGCGCTTGAACAGGGGCTCGCCGGAGGTGTCGAGGTAGAACGTTGCGTCGCGCTCGGTCAGGTAGGCGTGGACGCGCACGTCGGCGGCGCGCTTGTCGACCGAGGGGCGCCTGCCCCCTTCGTCGCGAACGCGGTCGCACACCGCGTCCTTGATCGAAAGCGTCGCGAACTCGAGGCTCCTGAGCGGAGAGCGCGTGGCTGCGATGTCGACGCGGATCGTGCGGTCGACGCGAAAGTGCTTCGGCCAGGGGATCGAGTGCGCGAGGGCGTTGAGCTCGCGTTCGTCGCGGTAGATGCCGCCGCCTACCTTCCACAGCACGCGGCTCGCGATCCGCGACTCGAGATTCACCGCGTACGCGAGTTCGAGGGTGCCCGCGAAGCCCGCGCCACCGTCGACCGGAGCGACCG
>JADLBN010000186.1 GCA_020847675.1 Burkholderiales bacterium
CTCGCGAGCCTCGACAACGTTCGCACGCTGAAGCAGCACGAGGCGGACGGCGTCGCCGGCGCGATCGCCGGGCGCGCGATCTACGAGGGTACGCTCGACTTCAAGGCGGCGGTGGAGGCGGGGAAGGGCTGAGAGGCGGCGGTAGGCGGTAAACCTTGCGCCGGCACCGTGGAAATTCGGGGCCAGAGTCGAGTTTCCGCGCGGGACGAGGAAGACGACTCGACCTCTCGCTCGCGGAAACTCGACTCTGACCCCGAATTCCCACGGTGCCGGCGCAAGGTTTACCGCCTACCGCCCACCGCCGCCTCTCAGCCCTTCCCCGCCTCCACCGCTGCCTTGAAGTCGAGCGTACCCTCGTAGATCGCGCGCCCGGCGATCGCGCCGGCGACGCCGTCCGCCTCGTGCTGCTTCAGCGTGCGAACGTTGTCGAGGCTCGCGAGCCCGCCCGACGCGATCACCGGAACCTTGATCGCCTTCGCGAGCCGCACGGTGGCGTCGACGTTGATGCCGGTGAGCATCCCGTCGCGCCCGATGTCGGTGTAGATCACCGCCTCGACGCCGTAATCCTCGAACTTGCGGGCGAGATCGATCACGTCGTGGCCGGTCATCTTCGACCAGCCGTCGGTGGCCACCTTGCCCTCGCGGGCGTCCAGGCCGACGATGATGTGGCCGGGGAACGCGTAGCAGGCGTCGTGCAGGAAACCGGGGTTCTTCACCGCGGCGGTGCCGATCACGACGTAGGTGATGCCGTCGTCCAGGTAGCGCTCGATCGTGTCGAGGTCGCGGATGCCGCCGCCCAGCTGGACCGGAATCTCCTCGCCGACGACGCTGACGATCTCGCGGATCGCGAGCTCGTTCTTCGGGCGGCCGGCGACCGCGCCGTTCAGGTCGACGATGTGCAGCCGCTCGGCGCCCTGCTCGAGCCAGTGCTGCGCCATGGCGGCCGGATCCTCCGAGAACACGGTCACCGCCTGCATGTCGCCCTGCTTCAGGCGCACGCAGTGTCCGTCCTTGATGTCGATTGCGGGACTGATCAGCATGGCCGCAGGCGTGAGGGAGAGCGGCGGTGCGGGCGCCGCCCGGGACGCCGGTTCAGGCGCGTCCGTTCCAGGCGACGAAGTTGGCGAGCAACTGCAGACCGGCGCGGTGGCTCTTCTCCGGGTGAAACTGGGTCGCGAAGATATTAGCTCGCGCCACAGCGCAAGTAAACGGCGCCGGATAGTCGGTGGTCCCCGCGACCGCATCCGGATCCCGGGGGACCGCGTGGAAGCTGTGCGCGAAGTAGAAGCGCTCGCCGTTCTCGATCCCGCTCCAGAGCGGATGGGGCTTCGCCTGCCGCACCCTGCTCCACCCCATGTGCGGCACCTTGAGGCGCTCGCCATCCGGCAAGACCATCGCCTCGTCACGGAAACGCTCGACCCGGCCCGAGAGGACGCCCAGACAGGCCGTAGGACCCTCCTCGCTCTCGTCGAAGAGCATCTGGAGGCCGAGGCAGATGCCGAGGAACGGGCGGTCCCGCGCAACTTCGCCGACCAGTTCGCGCAGGCCGGACGCGTCGAGGCAGCGCATGCAGTCGGGCATCGCCGCCTGCCCCGGGAGCACGACCCGCTCGGCCGCCCGCACCACGGCCGCGTCCGCCGTGACGGCGATCTCGCGGTCCGGCGCGACGTGACGCAGCGCCTTCGCCACCGAGCGCAGGTTGCCCATGCCGTAGTCGATCACCGCGATCATTTTCAGGAATCAGGAGTCAGAGGACAGGGATCAGAACGGCGGTGGCGCTTGAAAGGGTGGTGGGCGCGAGCGTTCGCGCGTGATGCGTCGAGTCGGCAGGACGGAATCCGGCGCTCGATGCGCCGCCACCGGAGACTCCGCGGCCTCTGATCCCTGTCCTCTGATTCCTGATCCCTGAAAGCGGCGCTCGATGCGCCGCCACGGGATGCGCCGACGCCTCTGATTCCTGTCCTCTGACTCCTGACTCCTGGAACCTACAGCGTTCCCTTGGTCGACGGAATCGTCCCGGTCGCACGGGGGTCATGCGCAACCGCCATCCGCAGCGCGCGCCCGAATGCCTTGAACACGGTCTCGCACTGGTGGTGCGCGTTGGTGCCTCGCAGGTTGTCGACGTGCAGCGTGGCGAACGCGTGGTTGACGAAGCCCTGGAAGAACTCGTGCGCCAGGTCGACGTCGAAGGTCCCGACCCGCGCGCGCGCGAAGGCGACGTGGAACTCGAGCCCGGGACGCCCCGAGAGATCGATGACCACGCGCGAGAGCGCTTCGTCGAGCGGCACGTAGGCGTGGCCGTAGCGCGCGAGTCCGGCCTTGTCGCCGACCGCCTTCGCGAGCGCCTGCCCCAGCACGATGCCGACGTCCTCGACCGTGTGATGCGCGTCGATCTCGAGGTCGCCCTGCGCGCGGACCGCGAGGTCGACCATGCCGTGGCGCGCGACCTGGTCGAGCATATGGTCGAGGAACGGAATGCCGGTCGCGAGTTCGGCTCGCCCGGTCCCGTCGAGATCGAGTTCGACGGCGATCTTCGTCTCGCGCGTGTTGCGCTCGACGCGCGCCGTGCGGGTGGAAGGTTTCGAGGCGTTCATGTCGAGGCAAGCGCGCGGATCAGCGCATCGTTCTCGGACGGAGTGCCCACGGTGATCCGCAGGCAGTTCGAGGTCAGCGGATGGCCGCCGTCGAGATTCTTCACCAGGATGCCCGCTGCGTGCAATCTCGCCTGCGCAGCACCGGCATCCGGCACCCGGACCAGCAGGAAGTTCGCGTCGCTCGGCGTGACCCGCACTCCGGGCATCGCCGCGAGCGCCGCCGCGAGCCGCGACCGCTCGGCGCGGATGCGGGCGACCTGCGCCTCCAGCACCTCCGCGGCGCCCAGCACCACCGGAACGGCGGCCTGGGTCAGCGCGTTCACGTTGTAGGGCGAGCGCACCTTGTCGAACTCGGCGATCCACGCCGGCTGCCCGACCGCGTAGCCCAGCCGGACGCCGGCGAGCCCGATCTTCGACAGCGTCCGCATCACGACCAGGTTGGGGAACTCGAGCGCGCGCGGCAGGAGCGAGGTTCCGGCGAACTCGGCGTAGGCCTCGTCGACGACGACGAGGCCCGGCGCCAGCGCGAGGATCCGCTCGATCGAAGCCAGCGGCAGCGCGCGACCGGTCGGGTTGTTGGGAGTCGCGAGCCAGACGAGCGCGGGGCGCTCGCGAGCGATCGCGGCTGCAAGGGCTTCCTCGTCGAGCGTGAAATCGGCTCGCAGCGGCACGGGCACGTAGCGCACACCGGCGAGCATCGCGTAGATGCGGTACATCACGAAGGTCGGGTCCGGCGCGAGCACCGTCGCGCCGGGACGCGCGATCGCCGAAGTCACGATCTGGATCAGCTCGTCGGAACCGTTGCCGAGCACGACCGCCGCTCCCTCGGGCAGCGGCAGCGCGCGGGCAAGGGCTTCCCTGACCCGATCGCCCGCTCCCTCGGGATAGCGATTGACCGCAGTCTCCGCGACGGCCGCGGCGAGTTCCGCGCGCAGAGCCGCCGGGAGGGGCCAGGGATTCTCGTTGGCGTGGAGCTCGATCATCCCCGACGGCTTGGCGGTCGCGTAACTCGACGTCGCCCGGATCTCGTCGCGGATCGTCGCGGCGACGCGGGCCGCGGCCTGCGCAGCGACGGCGCCGACCGGCGCCGCGGATCCGGCATCGTTCACGACTGCACCTTCTCGAGGGCTGCCGGCACTGCCGCGAGGCGGGCTTCGGCCGACCGCGCGTGCGCCGTGAGCCCTTCGCCATGCGCCAGCGTCGCGGCAACCGGTCCGAGCGCGCGCGCCGCTGCCGCCGAGATGCGCAGCACGCTCGAGCGCTTCTGGAAGTCGTACACGCCGAGCGGCGAGCTGAATCGTGCGGTGCGTCCGGTGGGAAGGACGTGATTGGGCCCCGCGCAGTAGTCTCCCAGCGCCTCGCTGGCGTGGTGTCCGAGGAAGATGGCGCCGGCGTGCCGGATGCGCGGCAGGAGGGAGTCGGGATCGGCAACCGCGAGTTCGAGGTGCTCGGCCGCGATGCGGTTGGCGACGTCGCAGGCTTCCGCGAGGTCGCGCACCTTGACCAGCGCACCGCGCTTCGCGAACGACGCTTCGATGATCGGCGCGCGCGGCATCGCCGGGAGCGCGCGGCGCATCGCCTCGTCGACGGCGTCGATCAGGCCGGCGTCGGGCGTGAGCAGGATCGCCTGGGCGAGCTCGTCGTGCTCGGCCTGCGAGAAGAGATCGAGCGCGACCCACTCGGGATTCGCGCTCGCGTCGGCGATCACGAGGATCTCGGAGACCCCGGCGACCATGTCGATGCCGACGGCGCCGAACACGCGCCGTTTCGCCGCGGCGACGTACGCATTGCCCGGGCCGCAGATCTTGTCCACGGCCGGAATCGTCGCGGTGCCGTAAGCGAGCGCGGCGATCGCCTGCGCGCCGCCGATCGTGAACACGCGATCGACGCCGGCCAGGTGCGCCGCCGCGAGCACCAGCGGACTGCGCACGCCGCCGGGCACGGGGACCGCCATCACGATCTCGCGCACTCCCGCGACCCTGGCGGGGATCGCGTTCATCAGGACCGACGACGGATAGGCCGCCCGGCCTCCGGGCACGTAGATCCCGACGCGGTCGAGCGGGGTGATCCGCTGTCCCAGTTCGGTGCCGTCCGATTCGGCGACGCGGAACTCTCCGCCGTGCGCCTTCTGCGCCTCGTGGAACGCGCGGATGCGCGAGGCGGCGACCGCGAGCGCTTCGCGTTGCGCAGCCGGCAGCGATTCGTGCGCGCGCCGCCACTCCGACGACGGGATCTCCAGCGCAGCAGCGGACGCCACCTCGAGACGATCGAGCCTGCGCGTGTGTTCGACGAGCGCCGCATCGCCGCGCGCGCGCACGTCGGCCACGATCCCGGCGACGGCCGCCTCGACCGACGCGTCCTGCGCCACGTCGAACGCGACCAGCCGGTCGAGTTCGGCGTCGAAGGCGGGCGACGCGGTCGAGAGGCGGCGGAAACGCGTGCTCATGCCGGCGCCGCCTGTTTCCGGGACGCCGCGGCGGTCAGCGCGTCGACCAGCGGCTTCACGAGATCGCGCTTGAGCTTGAGTGCGGCCGGATTCACGATGAGCCGCGCGGTGATCGGCATGATCGTCTCGACCTCGACGAGGTCGTTGGCCCGGAGCGTGTTGCCCGACGAGACGAGGTCGACGATCGCGTCGGCCAGCCCCGAGATGGGCGCGAGTTCCATCGAGCCGTAGAGCTTGATCAGATCGACGTGCATGCCCTTCGACGCGAAGTGCTCGCGCGCGATCGTGACGTACTTGGTGGCGACGCGGATGCGGGCGCCTCGCTGCACGCTGGCCGCCCAGTCGAAGCCCCGGCGGGTCGCCACCGACATGCGGCAGCGCGCGATGCCCAGGTCCACCGGCTGGTAGAGCCCCGGCCCGCCGTGCTCCAGCAGCACGTCCTGGCCGGCGATGCCCACGTCCGCCGCGCCCCACCGCACGTAGGTCGGGACGTCGGTCGCGCGGACGATCATCAGCGACACGCCGGGCCGGTTGGTCGGCAGCACCAGCTTGCGCGAAACCTCGGGGTCCTCCGACGGCGTGATGCCCGCTGCGGCGAGCAGCGGCAGCGACTCGTCGAGGATGCGGCCTTTCGAGAGGGCGATCGTGAGCGGCATGGAACCGCTCATTCTACCGGAGCAGGAAGTTCGACCTCCGATCCCACGGACCGGGGGCTACTGGCGGACGTCGGGCGCGGAGCGCGCGCGCCAGGTCGATTCGCTGGTCCGGAACGGATTGATGTCGATTCCGCCGCGCCGGGTGAAGCGCGCCTCGACGGCGAGCCGGTTGGGGCGGCAGGCACCGAACACGTCGACGAACATGCGCTCGACGCAGTGCTCGTGGAAACCGGGGTGGTGACGGAAGCTCGCGAGGTAGGCGAGGAGCGATCCGCGGTCGATGCGCGGACCGCGGTAGCGGAAGCTCACGCTTGCGTAATCCGGCTGGCCGGTGACCGGGCAGACCGACCGGAACAGCGAAGTGTGGAGCGTCTCGTCACCGTCCCACGGCGTGGTGGCGAGCCGGGACGCATCCGGCTCGGCCGGCACGGACGCGAGCGGCGCCTGATCGATCGACGCACCGTCCATGGGTTCCCGGGCAAGACCCCCGTAGGCCGGCGGCAGGGCGAGCGTCATGCGCACGTCGGCACCGACCGCCGC
>JADLBN010000187.1 GCA_020847675.1 Burkholderiales bacterium
GCGGGCTCGACGGCCGCTACCGCCTGTTCCGCTACAGCCACTGGATTCCCGCCCAGTGGCGCGACTTCCACGAACTCTACGAGTTCGCGCGCATGCGCGGCTGGCAGCGCGAGCAGCTCGTGCTGGGAGGCGGCGGCTTCTCGCAGCCGGGCGTCACGCTCGAGCAGGAGTACATCCAGACGCTCCTGCTGATGCGCCTCGACTCGGGCAACTTCACGCCCGACCAGGTCGAGTGGATCTCGAAGCAACTGGGCGACTGGGCCCCGACGCTGGCGCTCGCACCGCCTCCCGGCGAGGGTGCAGGGTTCTTCGTCGACCTCACCGGCGCGCAGGGACTGCGGCGACGCGACCGGCCCGGAGTCGGTGGACGCCTCCTCTACCTCGACCTCGCTCCCGTCTACGCGCGCGTCGTCGAGCGCATGCGCTGGCTGCCCGAACAGGACGACGCGACGACCGAAGCGGGGGACCTCCCGCCACGCGAGCAGCGCCTGCTTCTCATGCGTCTCGCGTCGCTGTACGGGCCGGAGGCGATCGCGCAGGCGCCGCGCGCGGAGCGGTTCCGCACCGAAGCGCAGGTCCGGGTGGTCACCGGCCTGCAGACGCTGACGCGGGCGATCGCCGAGATCGACAAGCTGCCCGAGCAGGCGCGCATGCCCGGCGTCGCGGCGGCCTACGACGAAGTCACGCAGATGGTGAACCCGGTCGCCAACCCGGAGAGCGTGGCCCGCCGCATTCGCGGTACCACCTGGACGATGACCGACCGCAGCGAGACCGGATGCAGGCTGCTGGCGCCTGCGAAGGAAGCCCCGACGCGTCTCGGCGAACTGATCGCGATCCAGGACGCCGACCGCTGGACGCTCGCGGTCGTGCGAAGGATGCAGCGGCAGCAGGTCGACGAGATCACGGTGGGCGCCGAGGTGATCGCCCGGCGCATGGTGCGGGTGCTGCTGCGGAACTGGGTGGCTCCCGCCGACGGTGCGCGGACGGAGGGCGAACGTCCGTTCTTCGGAATCTACCTGCCCGCGCACGCGGACAACCGCCAGTCGGCGCAGCGCAGCCTCATCGGACCCGACGACAAGTTCTCCGCCGGCGGCATGGTGGAACTCGACACCGGCAACGCCCGCTACCTGATCCGGTTCACGCAGACGCTCGAACGGCAGTCAGGCTGGGCCTGGGCGTTGTTTGCCGCCGTGCGCAAGCTCGGAGCCTGATCCGGCCTGCGGCTCGGGGCGGTCGCCTGGGCCACGGCGCTTGAAGGATCCACCGGCGACCGGCTGACTGCCGGTCCGATGCGGTCCAGGACGACACCCCGGCCACCGCTGGCCCGGAAGGTGGACGGGCTTGCCGCACGCTGCCTTTTCGCCCGCGACAGCAACCTTGGGGCGCTGCGAGGGTCCGGGGATGGTCGCAGGTCCGGGTTTCCCCGGGCGCGGCAATGCGTCGCCAGGCCGGCGTTCCGAAGGGCGGGATCCGGCCCGGACCGCGGGGAGTCCGCCGAGGCAACGCACGCGAACCTGCCGCCTGCCGCTGCTTGCGCGCCCACCCATCGGCAAGGACCGAAAAATCGTGGCGTTCCGCCCGGAGCGCCCCTAGAATCGCGGGGCTGGCCGCCGGGGGTCGTTCGAGGCGGTCTACACCCGACTCGAGTTCTTGGAGGAATCGATGGAACGTCGTTCATTTCTGAAACACACCGGCTTGGCCGGCATCCTCGCCGCAGGGTCGGCCCCGGCGTTCGCGCAGGCGCCGACGATCAAGTGGCGTTGCGCATCGAGCTTCCCGAAGTCGCTCGACACGATCTTCGGCGCAGCGGATACCGCGGCGAAGGCCCTCGCCGAGGCGACCGGCGGCCGGTTCCAGATCCAGGTGTTCGCGTCTGGCGAAATCGTTCCCGGCCTCCAGGTCGCCGACGCCGTCCAGAACGGCACGGTCGAGTGCGGCCACACCGCGCCGTACTACTACATCGGCAAGGATCCGACCTTCGCGTTCGGCACCGCGATCCCGTTCGGCCTGAACCAGCGCCAATTCGACGCCTGGTGGTATTTCGGCCAGGGCCGCGAGCTCTACAACGAGTTCCTCAAGGACTACAACATCCACTCGGTGCTGTGCGGCAACACCGGCGCGCAGATGGGCGGCTGGTACCGCAAGGAGATCAAGTCGGTCGCCGACCTCAAGGGCCTCAAGATGCGGATCGGCGGCTTCGCCGGTCAGGTGCTGACCAAGCTCGGCCTCGTGCCGCAGCAGCTCGCGGGCGGCGACATCTACCCGGCGCTCGAGAAGGGCACGCTGGACGCCTGCGAATGGGTCGGGCCCTACGACGACGAGAAGCTCGGCTTCAACAAGGTCGCCAAGTACTACTACTACCCCGGTTGGTGGGAAGGCGGCCCGGCGCTGCACATGTTCGTCAACCAGGCCAAGTGGAACGAACTGTCGGCGGAATACAAGGCGGCGTTCGACAACGCCTGCGCCGAGGGCAACACCTGGATGATGGCGAAGTACGACGCGCAGAACCCGGCGGCGCTCCGGCGGCTGGTTGCCGGCGGCACGCAGCTGCGGCCGTTCCCGAAAGCGGTGATGGACGCCTGCTACAAGGCGGCGATGGAGCGCTACCAAGAGGAGAACGCGAAGAACCCGAAGTGGAAGAAGATCTACGACAACTACTCGGCGTTCCAGCGCGAACAGATCCTGTGGTTCCGGGTCTGCGAGAACACCTACGACAACTACATGGCGACGCTGCCCAGCCGCGCGCCCGCGCCCAAGGCCGGCCCGAAGAAGTAGTCCGGCTCGTCAGGCAGCAGCAACGGCCCGCGGACGGCGACGTCCGCGGGCTTTTTCATGCCATCGCGGCAGGGCGCAGCGCGCCGCGCACGGCCGCCCCGTCTACTTCGCCTTGCTGGCGTCCTCGCCGCCAGGCGGCGCGCCGAGGGCGTCCTGCAGCGCCTTGTTGGCGTCTTCTTCGCTCGGCGGCGCGCCGAGAGCATCCTCCAGTGACTTGCCCTCGTCGGAGGCGGCCGGCGCGGAATCCGGGACAGGCATGCCCGGATTCACGTTCGGCGGGGGAGCCGAGCCATAGTCGATCCCCGGAACGTTGATCTCGATCTTGGTCGGATCGACCTGCGAATGGTCCTTCTTGTAGACCATGACCATCTGCGGGAACAGGATCACCAGACCGACCATGATGACCTGGATCACCACGTAGGGCACCGCGCCCCAGTAGATCTGGCCGGTGGTGATCGGCGCCATCGTCTTCTTCGTGACCTTGTCGACGTACTCCTTCGCGGGCGCGACGCTGCGCAGGTAGAACAGCGCGAAGCCGAACGGCGGGTGCATGAACGAGGTCTGCATGTTGACGCCGAGCAGCACGCCGAACCAGATGAGGTCGATGCCGAGCTTCTCGGCGACCGGGCCGAGCAGCGGGATCACGATGAACGACAGCTCGAAGAAGTCGAGGAAGAACGCAAGCAGGAAGACCAGGATGTTGACCACGATCAGGAAGCCGATCTGGCCGCCCGGGAGGCTCGTCAGCAGATGCTCGACCCACTTGTGGCCGTCGACGCCGTAGAAGGTGAGGCTGAACACTCGGGCGCCGATGAGGATGAACATCACGAACGCCGACAGCTTCGCCGTCGAGCGCATCCCCTGCGTCATGAGCTTCATGGTGAGCCGCCGGCGCGAGATCGCCATGATCAGAGCCCCGGCCGCGCCCATCGCGCCGCCCTCGGTCGGAGTTGCGACGCCGAGGAAGATCGTGCCCAGCACGAGGAAGATGAGCGCGAGCGGCGGGATCAGCACGAAGGTCACGCGCTCGGCCATGCGCGAGAGCAGGCCGAGCTTCAGGGTCCGGTTGACCACGGCGACGGCGAAGGCGAAGCCGATCCCGACCAGCATGCAGATGACGATGCGTTCGTCGGTCGCGGTCTCGGGGTGACGCTGGTCGAAATAGAACTCCCAGAACGCGGCCGCGGCGGCCACGGACAGGATCGCCAGCACGGCGAGCGAGCGCGTGCCGGGTGTCCCGTCCGGCTCGTTCAGCGTTCGCGCTTCGGGCGGGAGCGCCGGAACCCACTGCGGCTTGACCAGCGAGGTCATCAGCGTGTACCCGGCGTACAGGCCCGCGAGGACGATGCCGGGAATGAACGCACCCGCGTACATGTCGCCGACCGAGCGGCCGAGCTGGTCGGCCATCACGATCAGCACGAGCGACGGCGGGATGATCTGCGCGAGCGTTCCGGACGCGGCGATCGTGCCGGAGGCGAAGCGCCGGTCGTAGCCGTAGCGCAGCATGATCGGCAGCGAAATCAGGCCCATCGAGATCACGCTCGCCGCGACGACTCCGGTAGTCGCCGCGAGCAGCGCGCCGACGAAGATCACCGCGTAGGCGAGGCCGCCGCGGATCGGACCGAACACCTGCCCGATGGTCTCGAGCAGGTCTTCCGCCATGCCGCTGCGTTCGAGGATCAGCCCCATGAAGGTGAAGAAGGGCACCGCGAGCAGCGTGTCGTTGGACATGATGCCCCACAGGCGCTCGGGGAGCGCGCCGAAGAGCGAAGGGTGCAAGAGCCCCAGCTCGATGCCGATCAGTCCGAAGACGATGCCGTTGGCGGCGAGTGCGAACGCCACCGGATACCCGAGGAGCAGGAACACGGCCAGCGCCGCGAACATCAGCGGCGCGAGGTTGGCGGCGAGGAACGCGCTCACTGGACTACCCTCCGCGCTTTCGCGCTCCGGGGCAATTCGCGCTTGGGGCGGCCCGGCGCGCTCATGCGATCTCTCCGCGCTGCCGCAGGATGTCCTCGGCCAGTTCCTCCTCGGCCGAGCGCTCGTGCACGCGCTCCGCGGGGTCGGGACCTTCACCACGCAGGAACGCGATGCGCTTGATGAGTTCCGAGATACCCTGCAACAGGAGCAGCACGAACCCGATCGGCACCAGGATCTTGGCGGGCCACAGGATGAGACCGCCGGCGTTCGACGAGTACTCGCCGGTCGTGATCGCGAGGATCGCCCAGGGAATCGACTCGTAGAGGATGAGGAGCGCCATCGGGATCAGGAAGAAGACGGTCCCGAAGATGTCGATCCAGGTCCGCGTGCGCTGCGAGAACCGGCCGTAGATCACGTCGATCCGGATGTGCTCGTTGTGGAGGAGCGTCCAGCCCGCTCCGACCAGGAACACGACCGAATACAGGTACCACTGGATCTCGAGCCAGGCGTTCGAACTCACGTCGAACAGCTTGCGCACGACGGCGTTGCCCGAGCTGATGACCACGGACAGGAGGACGAGCCAGGTGACGGCGCGGCCGACGCGCTCGTTGAGCGCGTCGATAGCGCGCGACAGTGCGAGCAGGGCTTTCATGGAGGCTCCTTCGTCGTTCGGTCGGGGCGCCCCGACCGGTCCGCGGCAGCCGGGCCGTTGACGACGCGCCGCGCGCCGTATAGGGGCATTCCCGCGGGACCGGCGCGGAGCCGATGATAGAATTGACGCTTCGCCATCCGCTTCCGGACCGCCCATGTTCGACCGTTCCCGGACGCTCGCCAAGTCCGATCCCGACCTCTGGGCGGCGATCGTCGCCGAGAACCGGCGCCAGGAAGCGCACATCGAGCTGATCGCCTCGGAGAACTACGCGAGCCCCGCGGTGCTGGCCGCCCAGGGGTCCCAGCTCACCAACAAGTACGCCGAGGGGTATCCGGGCAAGCGCTACTACGGCGGCTGCGACTACGTCGACATCGCCGAGCAGCTCGCGATCGACCGGGCCAAGTCCCTGTTCGGGGCGGACATGGCCAACGTGCAGCCCCATTCCGGTGCACAGGCCAACCAGGCGGTGTTCTTCGCCGAGTTGGAACCCGGCGACACGGTGCTGGGCATGAGCCTGCCGCACGGCGGGCACCTGACGCACGGCTCGCCGGTGAACCAGTCCGGCAAGTGGTTCAAGGTCGTCGCCTACGGACTCGATCCGCAGACCGAACTCATCGACTACGACGCGGCCGAGGCACTCGCCCACCAGCACAAGCCCAGACTCGTGATCGCCGGCGCATCGGCCTACTCGCGGGTCATCGACTGGAAGCGTTTCAGGGCGATCGCGGACGCCGTCGGTGCGAAGCTCATGGTCGACATGGCCCACTACGCGGGGCTCGTCGCAGCAGGCGTGTACCCGTCCCCGGTGCCGCACGCCCATTTCGTGACGACGACCACGCACAAGACGCTGCGTGGACCGCGCGGCGGCATGGTGCTCGCGACCGGAGAGCACGAGAAAGCGATCAACTCGGCGGTGTTTCCGGGACTGCAGGGCGGGCCGCTGATGCACGTGATCGCCGCCAAGGCGGTGGCGCTCGGCGAGGCGCTCGAGCCCTCGTTCAAGACCTACCAGCGCCAGGTGATCGACAACGCGCGCGTGATGGCGACGGTGCTTCGCGACCGCGGCCTGCGCATCGTCTCGGGCGGGACCGATTCGCATATGTTCCTCGTCGACCTGCGGCCCAAGAAGCTCACCGGCAAGGAAGCCGAGGCGTCGCTCGCCCGCGCGCACATCACGGTAAACAATAACGCGATCCCGAACGACCCGGAGAAGCCGTTCGTGACCTCCGGCATCCGCATCGGCAGCCCCGCGGTGACCACGCGCGGCTTCACCGAACTCGACTGCGAGGAACTCGGCCACCTGATCGCCGACGTCCTCGACAAGCCCGACGACGAGACGACGGCGATCCGCGTGAAGGCGGGGACGGCCGTGCTGACGTCGAAGTTTCCGGTGTATCAGTAGTCAGGTATCAGGTACCAGAGGACAGGGATCAGACGCGGTGGCGATTTCGGTGGCGGCGCATCGAGCGCCGCTGAAACGAGTTGCATTGAACGCCTCACTCGGCGCCGAGAGACAGGCGAACATTCGGCGCGGCAACGGCGCGCCTGACGCGGAGCGGAGCGTTGAACCTTGGGCGGCGACGTCCTCGCATCGGCGCTCGATGCGCCGCCACCGGATGCACCGCCGCTTCTGACCTCTGACTCCTGAACATGAAGTGTCCATTCTGCAGCAGCGCCGACACGCAGGTGATCGATTCGCGCGTGTCGGAGGCCGGCGACTCGATCCGCCGCCGTCGCCGCTGCATGGCCTGCCAGAAGCGGTTCACCACCTACGAGAACGTCGAGTTGCGTCTGCCGCAGGTGGTGAAGAGCGACGGGTCGCGCGCCGACTTCGACGAGCGCCGCATCCGCGTGGGATTCCAGCGCGCGCTGCACAAGCGGCCGGTGCCCACCGAGTACGTCGACGCCTCGATCAAGCGCATCGTCCAGCAGGTGCTCTCGCTCGGCGAGCGCGAGATCCCGTCGCGCCAGATCGGCGAACTGGTGATGGACGAACTGCGCAAGCTCGACAAGGTCGGCTACATCCGCTTCGCCTCGGTCTACCGCTCGTTCCAGGACGTGGCCGACTTCCGCGACGTCATCCGCGAGGTCGAGACGCCCGCCCGACGCGGGAAGCGCGGGCCCCGGACCGGATCCGAATCCTGACGCGGGAACGCTGCGCGGGCTCCGTCGCCGCGGGGCCGCGCCGCGCGCTGGACACTCCTGGAACGCCGATGCCCGCACCGCAACCTTCGCCCGATCTTGCCCGCGTGATGATGGCGCGCGCGCTCGCATTGGCCGGGCGCGGGCTTTTCACCGCGACGCCCAATCCGCGCGTCGGCTGCGTGATCGCGCGCGGGGAGGCCGTGCTCGGCGAGGGCTGGCACGAGCGGCCCGGCCTCGCGCACGCGGAAGTCGCGGCGATCGACGACGCGCGTTCGCGAGGCAACGACGTGCGCGGGGCCATCGCCTACGTGAGCCTCGAACCCTGCAATCACCGGGGGCGCACGGGACCTTGCACCGAGGCGCTGATCGCCGCGGGTATCGGCCGGGTGGTCGCGGCGATGCGCGATCCCAATCCGGCGGCCGACGGCGGAGCGGAGCGCCTGCGCGAAGCAGGCGTGCCGGTGGATTTCGGGCCCTGCGAGGCGGAAGCGCTCGAGCTCAATCGCGGCTTCGTCTCGAACCAGACCCGTGGCATTCCCTGGGTGCGGACCAAGCTCGCGGCGAGCCTCGACGGACGGACCGCGCTCGCCGACGGCACGAGCCGCTGGATCACCGGCGCCGAAGCGCGCGCGGACGGACACGCGTGGCGCGCCCGCGCCTGTGCGATCCTCACCGGCGTGGGCACGGTGAGGCACGACGACCCGGAACTCACGGTGCGCGCGGTCGAGACGACGCGCCAGCCCGTGCGCGTGGTCGTCGACCGGCACGCGCAACTGCCTCCCGCGGCGCGCGTGCTTGCCGGCGGGAACGCGCTGGTGGTGACCGCCGGCGGGACGAACGCAGCGTGGCCCGCGGGGGTGGAAACGCTGGCGCTGCCCGATCGCGACGGGCGCGTCGACCTCGCGGCGCTGATGCGCGCCCTCGCGAAGAGGGGGGTGAACGAAC
This sequence comes from Burkholderiales bacterium, assembly GCA_020847675.1. Lineage (GTDB taxonomy): Bacteria > Pseudomonadota > Gammaproteobacteria > Burkholderiales > Casimicrobiaceae > VBCG01. The sequence continues at coordinate 8,438 of JADLBN010000187.1, forward strand.
TGCACGTCGAGGCCGGCGCGCGGCTCAACGGAGCGCTGCTGGAGGCGGACCTGATCGACGAGATGCTGGTCTACCTGGCTCCCTCGGCGATCGGCGAACCTGCTCGCGGGATGTTCGGCCGCCGCGAAGGACTCGCCGCGCTCGACGGTCGGACGCAGCTCGCGTTCACGAGCGTGGAACGGGTGGGCGAGGACCTGCGCGTCCTCGCGCGCGTCGTCAGGGAGGCTCGCTGATGTTCACCGGCATCGTGCAGGCGGTGGGGCGGATCGTGGCGTCGGAACCGCGCGCGGGCGCCCGGAGGATCGTCGTCGATGCGGGCGCGCTCGACGCGGCGGACGTCGCGATCGGCGACAGCGTCTGCGTGTCCGGATGCTGTCTCACCGTGATCGCGGCCGAGCGTGACGGCGCACGGGCACGTTTCGCCTTCGACGTTTCCGCCGAGACGCTCGCGTGCACCACGGGACTCGACCGGACGGGCGAAGTGAATCTCGAGAAGGCGCTGCGGCTCGCCGACCGCCTCGGCGGTCACCTGATGACCGGGCACGTCGACGGTGTCGGTGGGGTAGCCGAAGTCCGGCCGGTGGGCGAGGGCAGCGTTCTCCTTGCCATCGATGCTCCCGATGCGTTCGCGCGTTTCATTGCCGCGAAGGGGTCGATCGCGGTGGATGGCGTGAGCCTCACGGTCAACGGCGTCGAGGGCGCGCGCTTCCACGTGAACCTGATCCCGCATACACTGACCGCCACGACGCTGCGGCGGCTCGCGCCCGGCGCCCGGGTGAATCTGGAGGTGGACCTGATCGCGCGCTATGTGGCGCGCCTCGGTGTCTGACACGGGGTCAGACACCGTGTCAGACACCGGCAAGGAGAAGACGATGGAACTTTCGACGCTGGAACGGCTGCCCCTCTGGATCGGCGGCCGGGCGCACGCCCCGACCACGACGCGCTACGGCGAGGTCACCAACCCCGCGACCGGGCAGGTGGTGCGCCACGTGCCTTTCGCCAACGCTGCCGACGTTGACGCCGCGGTGCGCTCGGCGGACGCGGCGTTTCCGAAGTGGCGCGCGCAGCCGCCGCTGCGCCGCGCCCGTGTCCTCATGCGGTTCCGCGAGCTGGTCGAGATGCACAAGAAGGATCTCGCGAAGATCGTCACGCAGGAGCACGGCAAGACGCTCGCCGACGCGGAAGGCTCGATTACGCGCGGCGTCGAAGTGGTCGAGTTCGCGATCGGCATCCCGCACCTCCTCAAGGGCGAGCACAGCGAGAACGTCGGCACCGATGTCGACACCTGGTCGATCCGCCAGCCGCTCGGCGTGTGCGCCGGCATCACGCCGTTCAA
>JADLBN010000188.1 GCA_020847675.1 Burkholderiales bacterium
CAGGATCGCGGAGAGCGGGGCGGAGTCGGTTGCCATCGGATCAGTGGGGGCCGTCGCCGCCGCGGTCGCGGCCCTTCTGCCACAGGACGTCGGGCCGTCCGGCGCGCTGGTTGAGCGCGCGCGCGAGGACGAACAGCAGGTCGGACAGGCGGTTGACGTAGCGTCGCATAGGTTCGGACACCGCGTCGGTGTGGCCGAGGTGCACGATCGCGCGCTCGGCGCGCCGGCACACGGTGCGCGCGACGTGCGCGAGCGCAGCGGCCCTCGTGCCCCCCGGAAGCACGAACTCCTTGAGCGGCGCGAGCGCCGCATTGAAGTGCTCGACCTGCTCCTCGAGGCGCGCGACGTGGTCGCCGCGGACCGCCTCGTAGCCGGGAATCGACAACTCGCCCCCGAGGTCGAACAGGTCGTGCTGCACGTCGACGAGGCACGCGGCGACGTCGTCGGGCAGCGCTTCGGCGAGGAGGACGCCGATGGACGAGTTGAGTTCGTCGACCGCACCGATCGCGTCGATCCGGGCGGCGTCCTTCGCGACGCGCGAACCGTCGCCCAGGCCGGTGGTCCCGGCGTCGCCGGTGCGGGTGACGATCTTCGAGAGTCGGTGGCCCATGGTCGGGTGGCGTCCGGTCCGGACGGAGTGACGTGCGCCGGGCCGCATTATCGCCCAACCGGGCGACTCCGCCCCGACCGCCTGCTAGCATACGCAGCGTACCCGCCTTCCGGATGCGCCCCGCCATGACGCACCCCTACGCCCGCGACCTCGACCGCAACGCGGCGAACCACGCGCCGCTGACGCCGCTCTCGCTCATCGACCGCACCGCGTCCATCTGGCCCGATCACCCGTCGGTGATCCACGGCGCGCGGCGGTACACCTGGGGCGAGACCTACGCGCGCTGCCGCCGGCTCGCTTCCGCGCTCGCGAGCCGCGGCGTCGGCCACGGCGACACCGTCGCCGCGATGCTCGCGAACACCCCGGAGATGGTCGAGATGCACTTCGGCGTGCCGATGACGGGCGCGGTGCTCAACACGCTGAACACGCGGCTCGACGCCGAGGCGCTCGCGTTCATGCTCGGCCACGGCGAGGCGAAAGTGCTCGTCACCGACACCGAGTTCGCGCCGGTGGTCGCGAAGGCGCTCGCGCTGGCGAACGTGAAGCCGCTCGTGATCGACGTCGCGGACCCGGAAGGGCCGAACGCGGGCGACCCCGGTGCGCGGCTCGGCTCCGTCGAGTACGAAGCGTTCCTCGCGGGCGGGGATCCGATGTTCGCGTGGAAGCCGCCCGCGGACGAGTGGGACGCGATCTCGCTCAACTACACGTCCGGGACCACCGGCAACCCCAAGGGCGTCGTCTACCACCACCGCGGTGCGCTGCTCAACGCCGTGTCGAACATCGTCGACTGGTCGATGCCGCGCCACTCGGTCTACCTGTGGACGCTGCCGATGTTCCACTGCAACGGCTGGTGCTTCCCGTGGACGATGGCGGCGAACGCGGGGACCAACGTGTGCCTGCGTCGCGTCGAGGTGGGTGCGATGCTCGGCGCGATCCGCGACCACCGCGTGACGCACTACTGCGGCGCGCCGATCGTCCACTCGATGCTCATCAACGCGCCCGAGGAGATGCGCCGCGGCATCGACCACCGCGTGTCGGGGCTCGTCGCCGCAGCGGCGCCGCCGGCGGCGATGATCGAGGGCATGGAGCGCATCGGCTTCGACCTCACGCACGTCTACGGGCTCACCGAGACCTACGGCCCGGCCGCGGTCTGCGCGAAGCACGCGGCGTGGAACGACCTCGACATCGGGGCGCGCACCGAACGCAACGGCCGCCAGGGCGTGCGCTACACGCTCGAGGAGGGGATGACCGTGATGGATCCGCAGACGATGACCGAGGTCCCCCGCGACGGCGAGACGATGGGCGAGATCATGTTCCGCGGCAATATCACGATGAAGGGTTATTTGAAGAATCCGAAGGCGAGCGCGGAAGCCTTCGCCGGCGGCTGGTTCCACACCGGCGACCTCGCGGTGATGCAGCCCGATGGCTACGTCAAGATCAAGGACCGCAGCAAGGACGTGATCATCTCGGGTGGCGAGAACATCAGCTCGCTCGAAGTCGAGGACGTGCTCTACCGGCACCCCGCGGTGATGGGTGCCGCGGTGGTCGCGCAGCCCGATCCGAAGTGGGGCGAGACGCCGCGCGCGTACATCGAGCTCAAGCCCGGGGCTGCGGTGACCGGCGAGGAGCTCAACGCGCACTGCCGCAGGCACCTCGCGAGCTTCAAGGTGCCGAAGGGCTATGATTTCGGCGACCTGCCGCGGACCTCGACCGGCAAGATCCAGAAATTCCTGTTGCGCGAGCGGGCGAAGTCGACGTCCGCGATCGAGTGAGATGACATCCCCCCGAAGCTCGCGTTGCGAGCCTCCCCCCGGGGGGCGGGCGCGCTTGGGGCGGCCCGGCGCGCTCGATGCGACCTCGGGGCGGCCCGTCGGTCGCCGCGCGCCGCTCATCGTCCCATCAACACGATGGAGGGTCCCATGAACGAACGCGCGCGTCCCGAAGCGGTGGCGGAGCCGGTGGTGCTGGTCTCGGTAGAGAACGGCATCGCCCGGCTGACGCTCAACCGGCCGAAGCAGTACAACGCGATCTCGCGCGAGGTGCTCGACGCGATGCAGTCGTCGCTCGACGGCATCGCGCGCGACCGCGCCATCCGGGCGGTGGTCATCGCCGGCAACGGCCCGGCGCTCTCCGGTGGGCACGACTTGAAGGAGATGATGGGCTGCCGGACCGAGGCGTTCGTCGGCGGACTGTTCGAAGCGTGCAGCCGCGTGATGCTCACGATGGCGTCGCTGCCTCAGCCGGTCATCGCGCGTGTGCACGGCACGGCGACCGCCGCCGGCTGCCAGATCGTGGCGGCGGCCGACCTCGCCGTGGCGGTCCGGGAAGCCCGCTTCGCGACCTCGGGCGTGAACCTCGGCCTGTTCTGCGCGACGCCGAGCGTTCCGCTCTCGCGCAACGTCGCGCGCAAGCGGGCGTTCGAGATGCTGTTCACCGGCGACTTCATCGACGCGCAAACCGCGCTCGACTGGGGGCTCGTCAATCGCGTCGTCGCCGCGGACGAACTCGACGCCGAGATCGCGCGGCTGGTGGGGCGCATCATCGAGAAGCCGCGCGACGTGATCGCGGCCGGGAAGGCGCTGTTCTACGCGCAGCTCGAGGCGCGCCTCGCGGAGGCCTACGACCTCGCGGGCAAGGCGATCACGCGCAACATGCTGGGCCCCGATGCCGCCGAGGGCGTGGGCGCGTTCCTCGAGAAGCGCAAGCCGCGCTGGGACGACCAGACCGGCTGATCGGCGCAGTCGATCGCCCCGGCGCCTACCCGCGCCGGACGACGTCGACCGAGATCTCCACGGCGGCGACGCTGCCGCGGTTCTCGAGCCAATGCACGGTGTTGCGATCCTCGGGCCAGCCCGGGCCCGGTCCGTAGTCGGTGGCCACACCGTTGCGGTGATCGGTGATCGTCCCTTGCAGGATGAACACGGTGCCCGGCCGGTCCCTGTGGTCGTGGAGCGGCCCGAAGACGCCGCCCGGCTCGATCGTCACCTTGCGCATGCGAAGCTCGCGTCCCGCCATGCCTTCGATCTCGGGTCCGAGATCGACCGTCGCGAGCAGTTCCACCGACACGCCCTTCGTCTCGGGCGCCGCCTGTTTGTGACCCATCGCGCGCTCCCTGCCGGAAACGCGGAGTCCGGCACTCGCGCCAGTCTGCGCCGCGGTTTCGCCAGCGGTCAACGCCGCCAAGCGACGCATGCGCCCTCGGGCGCCGGTGGCGGCGACGCTGACGGATCCGACAGGTCGTCACTCGCTGACTCGCGATCATCGCGATCGTCCGGCGCATCCGTGCGCCGCGAATGCCCTGTTGCGCGCCGAGGGCCGCTACTTCGGGAATGTCGGCAGTCCCGCGCGGATGCGCTGCGGATAGTCGGGGCCGTCGCCCGCCGCCTTCGACACTTCGGTGATGTCCGAGCGGCGGCGCAGCTCGTCGAACGGAAGCGGCGTCTTGATGAGGCCGGCGCGGTAGAAGTAGCGGTCGATCCAGCCGTTCAGGATGTGGCGGATGTCCCAGGAGCCCTCGCGGCCGGTCGCGTTGGCGTAACGCACGATGTTGATCGTGCAGCTGTTCGACAACAGGTGATAGAACTCCGGGTGGTCGGCGAGTTCGTTGATGCGGCGCAGGTACTCGAAGAACAGCGCACGCGCGCGTTCGGGCGACACCGCCATGTGGTAGAGGAAGACGTCCTCGTCGCGGAAGTTGGTGCGCAGGCGGACGAGGTCGCGCTCCTCGCCGACCACGTAGATAAGCTCGAAGGTCTTGAACATCGACGCGAGCGGGTCGAAGCCCTCGCCCTTCTCGGGGCGCGTCTCGATCGACACCGAGAGCGGGGGCGCGTCGTCGAAGGTGAAGCTCAGGAACGTGTGGCCGATCGGCCCCTTCATCCAGAACGCGACGTAGAAGTCGATGCCGGTGAGGTGCGACAGGCGCACTTCGCGGGTCTCGTAGTGCGGCGTGAAGTCGTTGCGGTCGCGGTAGTCGAAGTTTCGCACGCCGGTGATCGTCACGACGTCGCCGGCGATCGTCGCTCGTGGCATGACGGCGACTTCCTCGCGCCAGTCGCGGCGGTCGGAGGGCTCTATCAGCGACCAGCCGTACGCGATCAGGACGAACACGATCGCGTACGCCGCTCGCGCTGCGACGCTGTCGGAGCGGAACAGCGCCCAGAAGCCGGCGATCGCGAATCCCAGCGCCAGGGTGCCGCGGATCCAGGTCTCCGGCGGCAGCGGCGAGAACCAGAGCGCGAGGCTCGCCCACGCGTGCGCGAGCACGACGGCGGGCAGCACGAAGAGCGCCGCGAGGCCCGTGAGGAGCCGGCGCAGGAGGCCGGAGTCAGAGGCGGCCATCGCGCGAGAGCAGGATCGCGATCGGTCGCGATCCCCGGAATTCCGAGAGCACGATGACGATCGCGGCGGTGACGGGCACGGCGAGGAACGCCCCTGCGAGCCCCCACAGGGCCGACCAGACGGTCAGGCTCACGAGGATCGCGAACGGCGACAGGTTGAGCGAGTTGCCCATCAGGTACGGATCGACGACGTTGCCGATGACGAACTGCGCGATCGAGAGGATCAGCAGCAGACCCAGCACTTCGTCCGGCGAGGAGAACTGGACGATCGCCACCAGCGCGGGGATCGCGACGCCGAGGATGGACCCGAGATAGGGGATGAAGTTCAACAGGCCGATCAGCACCGCGAGCAGTGCCGCGAACTCGAGGCCGAAGAACGCCATGACCGCCCAGCTCAACGCCCCGAGCAGAACCGAGAGGAAGGTCTTGAGTGCGAGGTAGGCGCCGATCCGTGCGTTGATGTCGGCGGCGACCTGGCGGATGCGCGCCGCGTGCTTCGGGTCCTCGGCGAGGCGGTCGACCTTGGCGGCGAACGCGTTGCGTTCGATGAGCAGGAAACTCGCGCAGATGACGACAAAGACCAGCGTCGCGGCGATCGAGGTGACCGACGCGACGGTGGCGCCCAGCAGCCGCTGCAGGTTGACCTGCCCGAGGATCTCCTGGCGGAGCGTGGCCCAGGTCGGCTCGCGCTCGATGCCGAGGAACGCCGAGCCGCGCTGGATCGTCGCGAGCAGCGATTCGAGGAACTGGGGACCGCGGGCGCGCATCGCGTCGGCGTAGCGCGCGATCGCGACGAAGATCACCGCGAGCGCGATCGTCATCGCGACGATCGAGATCGCCAGCCGAAGCCAGGAAGGCAGCGAGGGTCCGATCCCCGGTATCCGCTCGAGCAGGCGCGCGAGCCCGAGGATCACGTAGACGACGAGCACCGAGAACACCACCGGCACGAACACCGGGCGCCCGACGTAGAGGGTCCAGCCGATGATGACCGCGAGGAGGGCGCCCTGGACGAGCGTCGGGAGTCGTTGCTGCATCGGGATGTCCGGCGCCGCGCGGCGCTCGCCGGCGGATCATAGCCTACGCGCTGCCGGCGCTGTCCGATTGACCAACCGGTCGTGGATGGGGTACATCACGAGCGCTGGATGGGTCGCGCCCTTGCGGTCGCAGCTTTCCGTGCTGAGAGCCCTCTGTCCGTGCTCGCGATGGTTCGGTCGGACTGCTCCCCGGCTGGACGACGCCGCTCGCGGCGCGTCCGGAGTCCTCGATGACCCGTGCCGAACCACATCCGCTCGACGCATTGCCGGTGCACCCGGGTGGCCCGCGGACGGTCGTCCGGCGTCTCGTCGTCGACGGCCTGGGGGCGCGCCGCCTGGAGCTGACGCCTGCCGACCTCGCCGCACTTCCGCTGGCCGAAGCCAGCGACGACTTTCGCTGCCTCGAGGGCTGGAGCGTCCCGGGCCTGTACTGGCGGGACGTCGCCGTCGCCACGCTCCTGGACATGGCGGGCGTCGATGCGATGGCGCGCAGCGTCCAGGCGAGCGCGGGCGAGTTCAGTGTCCTCTTGACGATCGACGAGGCGCGGCGCGCGCTCCTCGCCACGCAACTCGACGACCGGCCGCTCGCACCCGAACATGGCTCCCCGGTGCGGCTCGTCCTTCCCGGCGTCGACTGCTATACCAGCATCATATGGCTCGACCTAATCGAACTGCGTGCGAATCCCGGACCTAACACCGGCCGCGAGATCGCGCTCGGGCGCCTTGCCCGCTGAACCGGAAGTGTCCGGACGCCTTGCGGGCCGCGCGTCGTCCGACCGGATCTGCAGTGCCTCGAGGAAGCACGACACCGTGCTGTGCGCGGCGATCGTGGCGGCGAGATCGACGGCGCGTTTCGCATCGAAGTGCGCGCTCGGCGCGTCGAATGCGTCCGGGGGCACCTGCACGTCGTGCGTCATCGCATCGGTGTACGCCGGCACCGCGCGCCCCCTGGGATCGAATGCGCCGCTGTCGGCCCGACCTCCCAACGCCGGCCGCTGGCCTGCGACTTGTGCTGCGAGTCCGTCGGCCCGGACATCGCCCGCCGCGGCATGGCAGCGTGCGAACATGGTTTTCGGCCAGGACTGCGCGAAGCTCCATGTGCGTTCGTCGATGAGCCGTGAGGGTGATGCCCGGGACAAGGCACCGTGCCCAAGACCCGCTTCGCCGGTCCCGGGCGCTAGCCGATCGACCGCCCGGGCTTCGAAGCCGGGGCCCGGGCTCGGCTGGCGCTGTTAAGCTACATCGCGGGACGGTGCCGCCCGCGCCGCCTGCACCCGGGTGGAACCCGCTGGCCTCCCCCGACGGGAGGCCCATGAGTCGGACGGAGCCTTTCGGTCTCGAGGCAGACG
>JADLBN010000189.1 GCA_020847675.1 Burkholderiales bacterium
AGCAGTTCGGCCAGCCGATCGGCGAGTTCCAGCTGATGCAGGGCAAGCTCGCCGACATGTACACGACGATGCAGGCATCGCGCGCCTACGTCTACGCGGTCGCACAGGCGCTCGACCGCGGACACGGCGGCACTGCGGCGCGCAAGGACGCTGCGGGGGCGATCCTCTACGCGGCCGAGAAGGCGACCTGGATGGCCGGCGAGGCGATCCAGTGCCTCGGCGGCAACGGCTACATCAACGACTACCCGACCGGGCGGTTGTGGCGCGACGCGAAGCTCTACGAGATCGGCGCGGGCACCAGCGAGATCCGCCGCATGCTGATCGGGCGCGAATTGTTCAACGAAACGAAGTAGACACATGTCGATCGAGCGATAGAGAGCGAAACCATGCTGAATGATCCGGTCGTGATTGTCGGCGCCGCCCGCACGCCCATGGGCGGCTTCCAGGGGGACTTCGCGCCGCTCGCGGCGAGCGATCTCGGCGCGGTTGCCGTCAGGGCCGCCGTCGAACGCGCCGGGCTCGCGCCGGGCGACGTGGGCAAGGTGATCATGGGCTGCGTGCTGCCCGCGGGCCAGGGGCAGGCGCCCGCCCGCCAGGCCGCGCTCAAGGCCGGGCTGCCGCAGTCGGTTCCCTGCACGACGGTCAACAAGATGTGCGGCTCCGCGATGGAAGCGGCGATGCTCGCGCACGACATGCTCGCGTGCGGCTCGCACGACGTGATCGTCGCCGGCGGCATGGAGTCGATGTCGAACGCCCCGTATCTGCTGCCGAAGGCCCGCGCGGGCTACCGGATGGGCCACCAGCAGGCGATGGACCACATGTTCCTCGACGGTCTCGAGGACGCCTACGACAAGGGGCGCCTGATGGGGGCCTTTGCCGAGGACTGTGCGTCGAAGTTCGCTTTCACACGCGAGGAGCAAGACCGCTTCGCGCTGGCCTCGCTCTCGCGCGCGCTCACGGCGAACGAGGACGGAACCTTCGGCTGGGAGATCGCGCCGGTCACCGTGCCCGGGCGCAAGGGCGAGGTCACGATCGGCAAGGACGAGCAGCCGGCGAAGGCTTCGCCGGAGAAGATCCCGACGCTGAAGCCGGCCTTCCGCAAGGACGGCACCGTGACCGCGGCGAACTCCTCGTCGATCTCCGACGGCGCCGCGGCGCTGGTGCTGATGCGCCGCTCGACCGCCGAGGAGCGCGGACTGAAGCCGCTCGCCGTGATCGTCGCGCACGCGGTGCACGCGCAGGCGCCCGGGGAGTTCACCACGGCGCCGGTCGGAGCGATCGCGAAGGCGCTGGCGAAGTCCGGCTGGACCGCGAAGGACGTCGATCTCTACGAGGTGAACGAGGCGTTCGCGGTCGTCACGATGGCGGCGATGAGGGAGCACGGCATCGCGCACGAGCGGATGAACGTGCACGGCGGCGCCTGCGCGCTCGGCCACCCGATCGGGGCGTCGGGGGCGCGGATCGTCGTCACGCTGCTCGGGGCGTTGCGCAAGTACGGCAAGCGGCGCGGAGTGGCGTCGCTTTGCATCGGCGGCGGCGAGGCGACCGCGATGGCGATCGAGCTCGCGTAGCCGGCCGGTGGCATCTTCGCGGCAGGCGCAGCCATTCCAGCGATGATCGCACTCGACACCTGGCTCCTGTTCGCGGCGGCGTGTCTCGCGCTCGCCGTCACGCCCGGACCGAACCTCGTGTACCTGGTCGCGCGGACCGTCGCGCAGGGCCGCCGCGCCGGACTGGTGTCGCTCGCCGGCACCGCGAGCGGATTCGTCTTCCACGTGCTCGCGGCTGCGCTCGGCCTCTCGGCACTGCTGGCCGCGGTGCCCTACGCGTACGACGCGGTGCGCGTCGCGGGTGCCGTCTACCTGGCGTGGCTCGCGTGGACGACGTGGAAGGACGCGGGGAAGCCGGCGCAGGAGGCGGTGGCGCCGCCCGTTGCCGCGCGCACCCTGTACCGCGCCGGGCTCACGATCAGCCTGCTCAATCCGAAGGTCGCCCTGTTCCAGCTCGCGCTGTTCCCGCAGTTCGTCGACCCGTCGCGCGGCAGCGTGCTCGCGCAGTCGCTCGTCCTCGGCGCGACCCAGATCGCGATCGTCGCGAGCTTCGACGCGCTGTGCGTGCTCGCGGCGGCGGACCTCAAGCGGCGTTTCACCGGCGCGTCGCGCTGGGCGCTGTGGTCGAAGCGCCTGCTCGCGGGCGTATTCGGCGCGCTCGCGGTTCGGCTGGTGCTGGAGTCGCGGCGATGACCGGCAGGCCGGTTCGAAGAGCGGGGTGACGCGATGGTCCTTGACGAAGGTCACCGGCTGGTGCGCGACACGATGCGTGCGTTCGCGCAGGAGCGGCTCGCGCCGCAGGCGGCGCGCTGGGACCGCGAGCACCACTTCCCGCGCGAGGAACTGCGGGCGCTGGGCGAGATGGGCGCGATGGGCGTGGTGGTGCCCGAAGCGTACGGCGGCGCGGGAATGGACTACCTGTCGCTCGCACTCACGCTCGAGGAGATCGGCGCAGGGGACGGCGCCACGAGCACCGTCGTGAGCGTCCAGAACTCGGTCGTCTGCGGCCCGATCCACGCCTTCGGCGACGACGCGCAGCACGAGCGATTCCTCGTCCCGCTCGCGCGCGGCGAGAGGCTCGGCTGCTTCTGCCTGACCGAACCGCAGGTGGGGTCCGACGCGGCCGCGATCGCGACCCGTGCCGAGAGGCACGGCGACCACTACGTGCTGAACGGCGTCAAGCAGTTCATCACGACCGGCGCGAACGCCGATGTCGCGGTGGTCTTCGCGGTCACCGACCGCGCGGCGGGGAAGAGAGGCATCTCGGCGTTCATCGTCGAGACGTCGGCACCGGGCTATCGCGTCGCGCGAATCGAGGAGAAGCTCGGCCAGCGCGCTTCCGACACCGCGCAGATCGCGTTCGAGGACTGCCGCGTCCCGGTCGCGAACCGGCTGGGCGGCGAGGGGCAGGGCTACCGGATCGCGCTCGCGAACCTGGAAGCCGGCCGCATCGGCATCGCGTCGCAGGCGGTCGGCATGGCACGCGCGGCATTCGAGGCAGCGCTTGCCTATGCCCGAGAGAGGACCGCATTCGGCAAGCCCTATCGCCGAGCATCAGGCGGTCAACTTCCGTCTCGCCGACATGGCGGTCGAGATCGAGGCCGCCCGGCAGCTCGTGTGGCACGCCGCTGCGCTGCGCGACGCGGGCGAGCCCTGCCTCAAGGAGGCGTCGATGGCGAAGCTCTTCGCGACCGAGATGGCGGAGCGCGTGTGCTCGGCCGCGATCCAGGTGCACGGCGGCTACGGCTACGTCACCGATTTCCCGGTCGAGCGCATCTACCGCGACGTGCGCGTGTGCCAGATCTACGAGGGCACGAGCGACATCCAGCGGCTGGTGATCGGCCGCCGGTTGCTGGACGAAGGGGGAGGCAGATCATGAGCGCCGACGGGCCGCCCCGAGGCGCTGGTGAGGTGCCCACCCCCAGGCGCGTCGCTGGCGCGCCGTCGCGCCCCCCCGGGAGGGGGCGATG
>JADLBN010000190.1 GCA_020847675.1 Burkholderiales bacterium
CGTTGGCGAAGCGAGGCGCGATCCGGTTGACCACCGGCACGATCGCGTCACCGTCGTTCACCGGCAGGCCGCCGCCGGGCATGAAGCCGACCTGCGCGTCGATCACGACGAGGGCGGCACGATCGTCCATGACGGTATTATCGGCGCTTTCGCCGCTGGCAGGACATGGATGCCGCCGCGGTCCTGGCGCCGGAAGCCCGTACCGGAATTGCCGCCGCCCCTGCGTGACCGCCGTGGCGCCCAACCCGCTCACATCGAGGGATCATCGTGTTCGCTCTTCGCCACTTCGCTCTTCTCGCCGTCCTTGCGGCCGCGCCGGTCGCGACCGCGCAGATCGCCGTGATGGATCCCTGGGTTCGCGGCACCGTGCCGGCGCAGAAGTCCACCGGCGCCTTCATGCAGTTGAAGTCGGCGACCGACGTCGCGCTGGTTTCGGTGTCCTCCCCCGCGGCGAAGGTCGCCGAACTCCACGAGATGCGGATGGAGGGCGGCGTGATGCGGATGGGCGCGGTGAAGCGGCTCGAACTGCCGGCAGGCAAGGTCGTCACGCTCTCGCCCGGCGGCTACCACCTGATGCTGATGGAGCTGAACGCGCAGGTGCGCGAGGGCGACAAGGTGCCGCTCACGCTCGGCTTCGAGGACAAGGCCGGCAAGCGCTTCACGGTGGACGTGCAGGCAACGGCGCGCGCGCTCACGACCGCGATGCCGCATTCGAAGCACTGACCAACGGTCCACCAACTCCGGTGTCAGACACCGTGTCTGACACCGTGTCTGACACCGGGTCTGAGACGCGTCCGAAGCGGCGCGGGTTGCCGGTCGGCGCGCACGCAAGTCCGGCCCGCGGCTCCGCGCGGCTTCACCTTGTCCGCGGGGAACAGCCAGTTCGCCCGCTCAGGGTTCGGCGGCGAGACTCCCGCGGAGTCGGACATCATCGAGGATCGCGTGGGCGCTCCCGCACGACGGTACGCCCGCACCGCCGCCCGGCCGATCCCGTACGCTGCAGATGCGCGATCATTCCGCCATGTTCCGGCCCCCGTCGCCCCGATGACCCCCGCCGTCGTCCTCGGCGTGGCCCTGCTCGCGATCTACTGGGCGTGGATCGCGCTGTTCTTCCACCGCGTGCGACCCTGGCTCATGGCGAAGATCGGAAGCCGCTGGGGCGTTCGTGTGCGCGAGTCGTTGAACGTCCTCGACGCCGGCACCTGGGACGCCTCGGGCAAGGGCGCCACGCTGCCGAAGGCGGGCGCGGTGATGGCGGCGGACTTCGCGATCCTCGTCACCGGCGTGGTGGGCGTCGCCGCGTTGATCTTCGTGCCTGCGTTCATTCTGGGCGAGAGCGGCGCGCTGCTGCCGATCGAGGCGAGGCTCACCGGGCGCGGGGCGGAACTCGCGGTGTCGGGCAACGCCGAGATGTTCGCCTCCAAGGGGCGCGCGCGCATTTCGATCGGCGCGCGCAACACCGGCCGCGAACCGCTCGCCGACTGCTACGCGCTAGTCGACGGCTACCACGCGCGCAACGGCTACCTGCACGGGCGGAGCGACCGGTTCGACCTCGCGTTCGGAGAGACTCGCGTGGTCGCGATGCCGCTCGAAGCGATGCGGCCGCCGGCTGGCACCCACGCCTTCCGCTTGAAGCTGGAATGCGCGAACGAGCGGCTCGCGGTCGCGCCGGCGGTGCTGGTCGTGCGCTGAGTCCGCCCCCCGCAGCACCGTCGCACCGACAGCGACGATGTGAACGGTGCCGCGTCGCCGAAGATGCGCGGGAGGGACCACGCCACCGTTTCCTGTTGGCGTATCACCGACTCCGGTTCGCGCGGATCGCCCATCGCGTTCACGTCCTTCGTGACCGCGGCGCGCGCCTTCCTCCGGCACGCGGGCCTACTTGCGCAGCGCGTCCATCCCCTCCGACACCCCTGTGAGCGTCAGCGGGAACATGCGCGGCCCGAGCGCCTTCAGCACGATCTGGGTCGACCGGGTGTACTCCCAGGCGCGCGGCGGCTCCGGGTTGAACCACACCTTGTGCCGGAAGTGCTCGAACAGCCGCGCGAGCCAGGCGATCCCGGGCTCGTCGTTGTCGTACTCGACGCTGCCGTTCGCCTCGAGCAGTTCGTAGGGACTCATCGCGGCGTCGCCCACGATCACCACGCGCCAGTCCGGACCGTAGGTGCGAAGGAGGTCGAGCGTCGAGGTGCGTTCGCTGCGGCGACGCCGGTTGTCGCGCCAGACGTGGTCGTAGATGCAGTTGTGGAAATAGAACGGCTCGAGATGGCGGAACTCGCTCTTCGCGGCGGAGAAGAGCTGCTCGCAGACCTCGACGTGCGGATCCATCGAGCCGCCGGCGTCGAGGAACAGCAGGACCTTGACGCGGTTGCGGCGCTCGGGCTGCAGCTTCACGTCGAGCCAGCCGGCGTTGCGGGCCGTGCCCTCGATCGTGCCGTCGAGGTCGAGTTCCTCGGGCACGCCTTCGCGCGCGAAGCGCCGCAGCCGCCGCAGCGCGACCTTGAGGTTGCGCGTGTTGAGCTCGACGTCGCCGTCGAGGTTGGCGAACTCGCGCTCGTCCCACACGCGCACCGCGCGCCGCTGCCCGCCCTCCTTCTGGCCGATGCGGATGCCTTCCGGGTTGTAGCCGTAGGCGCCGAACGGACTCGTCCCGCCGGTGCCGATCCACTTCTTTCCCCCGGCGTGCCGTTCGCGCTGCTCGGCGAGTCGCTGCCGCAGTGTCTCCATCA
>JADLBN010000191.1 GCA_020847675.1 Burkholderiales bacterium
ACCTTGTTCTTGAACTCGGCGTTGTTGTTGTTGCGGACGAAGTTGTTGTTGACGTCGATGTTGATGTCGTTGTGTCCCCAGTTCGCGCCGGCCCAGCCCCAGGCCGAACCGACGGCGAGCCCGAGGCCGAAGCCGACGAGCCCCGCGCCCGCCACGTAGCCCGGGTAGTAGTACGCCGGCGGCGGCCAGTAGTACGGCGGGTAGGCGGGCGCCCACCACGTCCCGTAGACCACCGTCGGATTGTAGGTCGGCACGTAGACGGTCTGCGGCTGCGCCGGCTCGATGATGATCGTCTTCTCCTGCTGCACGACCTTCTGCTGCTCGTTGCTCTTGAGGTTGCCGGCGGCCTGGGCCTTCTGGCGCAGGCCCTGCACCGTTTGCATGACCCGGGCTTCGTCGGCGAGTACGGCGTCGCCGAGTTCCTGCGTCCACTCGAGCTTGTCGTTCATCATCTCGAGCACCTGCGGATAGGCGGTGAGCGACTGCACCGACGGATCCCAGTTCTTCGCTCCGGCCGCCTTCACCATCGCGTCGCCCTTCAGATCCTTGTTCGCCTTGATGAACCGGGCGGCCTCGACCACGTCGAGCGGATAGGTCGACGCCATCAGCGTCTGGACCAGGATCTGGTCGGGGTAGAGGGCGATCGGCGCGAGCAGGCTGTCGAGCTTCTCCTGCGACAGCGGCGGCTGGGCCGGTGCGCCGCCTTGCGCGGGTGCGGCCCCAGCGGAAGGTGCCTGGGCGAGCGCTGCCAGCGGCAAGGCGACGAGCGAAACCGCGACGAGCGGCGCGGTCAGGATGCGGGCGAGGCGGATCATCGTGGCGCTCCGGAGGCCGCCCCCGGGTATTCCGGCGGCGGCGAGGCGGGCGAGTCTACACCCGTGCAGGGACGCTGGCGACGGCTACACTTCGCTTTTCGCGACTGTTCGCGCCGGGCACCGCCCGCGATTGACATTTCTCGACACCGCGACACCCCGCGATGGACGCCGCCCGCTTCGCCGCCGAGATCGAGCAGCATCGCCGCTACCTGCTGCGCGTGGCGCAACTCCAGTTGCGCGACAACGACCTCGCGCAGGACGTCGTCCAGGACACGCTGGTCGCGGCCCTGTCCGGTTCGCGGGGCTTCGATGGCCGGTCGAGCCTGAAGACCTGGCTCACCGGCATCCTCAAGCACAAGGTCGTCGATGCGATCCGGCGCCGCGCGAAGGCCCCGGTGTCGCTGTCCGTCCTCGACGACGAAGCCTCGCTCGACGACTTCGACGCGCTGTTCAAGGCCAACGGCGCCTGGGACTCCCCGCCGGCCGACTGGGGCGACCCGGAGGCCGCTCTCGGCCAGCGCGAGTTCTTCGATGTGATGGAGATCTGCCTGGAGAAGCTGCCGGCGCAGACCGGCCGCGTGTTCGTGATGCGCGAAGTGTTGGGCCTCGGGACCGACGAGATCTGTAAGGAACTCGCCATCACCGCGAACAACCTCTGGGTCATCCTCTACCGCGCGCGGATGGCGCTTCGCATCTGCCTCGACGAGAACTGGTTCGGCGCCGGCGCGGCGCGACCGAAACCTGGCTGATGGCGCGAACCGGATGCTGAAGCGACTGCTCGGCCACACGCTGATGTGCAGGGAAGCCTCGCGGCTCCTGTCGCGCGGCGAGGACGCGCAACTGTCGTGGTTGCAGCGATGGCGGCTGCGCGCGCACCTTCGCGTGTGCGCGATGTGCGCGCGGTTCGAAACGCAGATGCGCTTCCTGCGGACGGCGATGGGGCGCTACCGGACGTGAACGCGCAGTCGGCCACCCTCGTCGTGAACGGGACCGCGCGCCCGCTCGCCGGGCTCGCGTCGGTCGCCGACCTCGTGCGCGAACTCGCACTCGAAGGCAAGCGCATCGCGGTGGAGAAGAACGGCGAGATCGTGCCGAGGAGCCGCTACGCCGACACGCCGCTCGCGGCGGGCGACCGGCTGGAGATCGTCGGGGCCGTCGGCGGAGGTTGAGCCGGGGCGCCCGGTCGGCTGCGCCACGGAGCCCCTCCACCGGCGAGGTCGTCGGCGCAGGGACGCGAGGAAGGGCGGCGTACAATCGCGCCATGAACGCCCCGCAAGAGGCCGCGATGGCCGACCCGCTGGTGATCGCAGGGCGCGCCTTCCGCTCGCGGCTCCTGGTCGGCACCGGCAAGTACCGCGATTTCGGCCAGACGCGCGAGGCGATCGTCGCGTCGGGCGCCGAGATCGTCACCGTCGCGATCCGCCGCACCAACATCGGCCAGGATGCGGGCGCACCGTCGCTCCTCGACGCGCTGCCGCCGACCGAATTCACCTACCTGCCGAACAGCGCGGGCTGCTACAACGCCGAGGATGCGGTCCGCACGCTCAAGCTCGCACGCGAACTCCTCGACGGCCACCGGCTGTGCAAGCTCGAGGTGCTGGGCGACAAGGACTCGCTCTACCCGGACGTGCGCCAGACGATCGCCGCCGCCGGGACGCTGGTGCACGACGGCTTCGACGTGATGGTCTACACCTCCGACGACCCGATCGTCGCGCGCGAACTCGAAGCGATCGGTTGCGTAGCGATCATGCCGCTCGCGTCGCTCATCGGCTCGGGCATGGGCATCCTCAATCCCTGGAACCTCGGCCTCATCCTCGAGCACGCGAAGGTGCCGGTGCTCGTCGACGCGGGAGTGGGCACCGCGTCCGACGCCGCGGTCGCGATGGAACTGGGCTGCGCGGGCGTGCTCATGAACACCGCCATCGCGCTCGCGCGTGAGCCGGTGCGCATGGCGCGGGCGATGAAGCTTGCGGTCGAGGCCGGACGCGAGGCATTCCTCGCCGGTCGCATGCCGCGCAAGCTCTATTCGGGCAGCCCGAGTTCACCGACCTCCGGCGTCATCGGATGACCGCCCTGTCCGTCCGCGCGCTCGCCGCCGCGGCGATCGCGCTCGCGACCGCGTCCGCCCACGCCGTGCCTCCCACGCGCGAGGAGGTGGTCGCCTGGTGCACCGACGCCGACGACATGGCGCACTGCGGTCGCCTGATCGAAGAGCGCCAGATGAAGCGGCTGCCCGGCCTCGCGAAGCGCGAAGGCGTCGATCTGCGGATCAACCTCTTCCCCAGCGGCACGGCGACCTTCACCGACGTCGAGAACCCGATGCAGCCGCTGTCGTACAGCCTCTACGACTCGATCGATCCGATCAACGGAGTGTTGCTGTTCAGGACCGACGGCGAGAAGGCGACGTTCGTGCTGCTCCTGCGCTCCAGCAACCGGACCGTCGACCTCCCTTCGGAGCCGAAGCTGTCGCCGGACCGGAAGTGGCTCGCCACCGCGGACTTCTGCGCGTCGGACTGCGCGAACGAGCTCTCGGTCTGGCGGGTCGCGCGCGACGGCGCCGCGAAGGAACTCGTGTGGCGCACGACCGAAGACTGGTCCGACGCGACGCCGCGCTGGAAGGACGCCGAGACCGTGGTGGTCGAGTACAAGGCGCCCGACGGCAGCCGCCGCACTCTCGAACGCAAGCTCTCGGCGGACGGCTGGCTCAAGCCGCGCCAGCCCTGACGCGCCCTCGCGCATGAGCGGCGAAGGCACGACCGGGCCGATCCTGCGGCCGGTTCGCAGCTACGTGCTGCGCCAGGGGCGACTGTCGCCTGCGCAGGCGCGCGCGCTCGAAACGCTCGCGCCGCGCTACTGCCTGCCGTTCGAGTCTGCTCCCCTCGATTTCACGAGCATATTCGGACGGCGCGCGAAGGTCGTGCTCGAGATCGGCTGCGGCATGGGCGAGACCACCGCGGCGATCGCCGCCGCGCATCCCGAAACCGACTTCGTGGGCATCGAGGTGCACGGCCCGGGGATCGGCGCACTCCTCAACCGGATCGAGGCCGCCGCGCTCGCGAACCTGAGGATGATCCAGCACGACGCGGTCGAGGTCGTCGACCGCATGATTCCCGAAGGGTCGCTCGCCGGCATCCACGTCTTCTTCCCCGACCCGTGGCCCAAGAAGCGGCATCACAAGCGACGGCTCCTGAAGGCGCCGTTCGTGCGGGCGCTCGCGCTGCGGCTCGCCGACGGAGGCTACCTGCACGCCGCGACCGACTGGCAGGACTACGCCGACGAGATGCTCGCGACCTTCTCCGCCGAACCCCTGCTCTCGAACACGGCGGAGGGTTTCGCGTCGCGGCCGGAGTGGCGTCCGCTCACCCGCTTTGAAGCGCGCGGCCTGAAGCTCGGCCATCCGGTTTTCGACCTCGTCTTCCGCCGCCTCTGACCCCCGGTGTCAGACACGGTGTCAGACACGGTGTCTGACACCGTGTCTGACACCGGGGTTGGAGGCGCTGTCGGAGTCGCGCTCAAGACTGCCCGAGCACTCCGGCCAGCGCGCGCTTCGCCGCGTCGCGCGAGAAGTGCCGGCGGATGTTGTCGACCCCGCCCTGCGACAGCCGTTGCCACAGCGTGCGGTCGGTGTACACGCGGACGATCGCGTCCGCGAACGCGGCGGGCTCGTCGGCGACGAGGACATCGGCGCCGTCAACGAGGTGCATGCCCTCGACCGCGACCGTCGTCGCGACGACCGGAACGGCGTAGCTCATCGCGAGGTTGACCTTGCCCTTGACTCCGGCGCCGTAGCGCAGAGGCGCGATCGACACGCGCGCACCTTCGAACACCGGGTCGACATCGGCGACGAAGCCCGCGATCGCGAGATCGGGTGCGGCGAGCGCGCGCACGCCGGCCGGCGGCTCGGCGCCCACGACGGTGGTCGTCACGCCGGGCAGGCGCGTTCGCAGGTGCGGCAGGACTTCATGCGCATACCAGATCACCGCGTCGGCGTTGGGTGGATGGCGGAAGCCGCCGATGAACACGATCCCCGAACGCTCCTCGAACGGTCTGCCGCGCGAGCGTGGCGCATGGATGTTCGACAGCACCTCGACGCGGGCGTCCGGGACGAGCCGGGCGAGGACGTCGCGCTCGACCGGCGACACGACCAGCGTCAGGTCGGCGCGGCGCACGAGATCGAGTTCCTGCTCGCGGTCCCGCCCTGCCGCAGCCAACGCTTCCGCAGGTCCGTCGAGCGTGGCAAGTCTTTCGTTTCGCAGGAAATGGAGATCGACCGTGTCGAACACCACGCGCGCCTGCGGCGCGAAACGCCGTACTGCATCGAGGTGCTTCGCCGCGACATAGTGCCGCGACAGCACGACGACGTCGAACTCGCGCCCGCGCTTCGTCAGGAACTCGGGGATCGAGCGGACCCAGGGCCGGGCGAGCACTTCGATGCCGGCCTCGCGCAGCGTCGCGACATAGGGCTCGCGATACTCGAGGTTGTCGGCCACGAAGGTCGCCTTGCCGTCGAGCTCCCCGACCAGTTCGAGCAAGGCCTGCATCCGCATCGAACCCGAGTCGCGGTCCGGCGTCAGCATGTTGGCGTCGATCACCAGCACCCGGACGCGCGCCGCGCGGTCGGCTTCGAGCATCGGCGAATCGCCGTTGGACCGGTGCGACGCCAGCTCGACGGCCCAGCGTCTCGCGAACTTCGCGCGATTCTCCGTCTGGTGCCGCTTGATTCCCGAGGTCTCGTCGGTTCCCGACGTCGTCCCCTCGAAATGGACGACGATCGCCGCGGGCTGGTACCAGACGGACCGGCCCGCGGCGCGCACCTTGAACGCGAGGTCCGTGTCCTCGTAGTAGGCGGGGGCGTAGCTCGCGTCGAATCCGCCGAGCGAGGTGAACAGGTCGCGCGGGATCGCGAGACACGCGCCCGAGCAGTAATCGGCGCGCCGCGCGTAGCTGTACTCGGGGAGGTCGGGGTCGGCGCCGCGGCCGTGGTTCCACGCCGAGCCGTCGCGCCACACGATGCCGCCGGCCTCCTGCAGCCGGCCGTCGGGATACACGAGCTTCGCACCCACGAGACCCGCGTCAGGGTGACGGTCGAACGTGCGGTCGATCGCCTCGAGCCAGCCGGGCGTCACGATCGTGTCGTTGTTGAGAAAGACGAGGCGCGTCCCGCGCGATAGCGACGCGCCGAGGTTGCAGGTCGCGATGAATCCGCCGTTCGCCTGCGCGCGGACGAACCGGACGCCGCTCACCTGCGCGAGCGCCTGAGCGAGCGGTTCGGGCGACGCGTCGTCGACGACGATCACCTCGACGTCCTCGTGCCGGACCGTGCCGTGCAGGGCCTTGAGGCAGGTGAAAGTCACGAGCGGTTCGCCGTAAGCGGGAACGATGATCGACGTTCGGGGCAAGCGCGCGTCGCCGAACGCGAGCGGCGAGACCTCGCGCTCCGCGGCCCAGGTCCGGCGGGTGGCCGCGGGCACGAAGGCGCGTCCGCGCAGCTTGTCGCGAACGCGCCGCGCCAGCGCGGCCGGCCCCTGCTCGCGCAGCACGGTGGATGCCGTTCTCGCCTGGCGCGGCAACTGGCGCAACGTCACCGGAATCGCGGCCAGCCGGACCCTCGCCACGCGCGCACGCTCGGCGGCCGTTCGAAGTGGCGCGGTGAGCTTCCAGCTCGTCGACGTCTCGAGCGCCGCGATGCGCTCGCGCGCGACGGTCAGGTCGCGTTCGAGCGCCTTCGGATCGCGGGCGAGTGAGGCGAGCGTCGCGTCGACCGACGCGGCGCGGCTCACCAGTTCCGCGCGCGCCTCGGCCTCGCCGCACAGCGCGCCGGCGCGCACCAGCGCCGACAGCGACATCGCATCGCCGGTGGCGGGCCGGACGGAGGCGTGCCACTCTTCGAGCACGGGAACGGGCGGTGCGGCACGATCGGGTAGAGGCGCCCACTCCAAGGCGAGGCGGTCCGCGTAGGCTCGCCACGCGTCGGGTCCGTTCGCCGAGGGAGTGTGCGGCCTGGCCCGCGGTCCTGCGGCGGCCACCAGCGCGTCGTTCCACACGGCCGCGGGGGCGTCCCACGGCACCAGCGTCGCCCGAGCGATGCCCGCGAGCCGCTCGGCCAGCGCGCCGAGAGCCGAGGCGACGATCGGCTTCCCGGTGGCGAGCGCCGCCGACAGCGTGTACGACCAGGTCTCCGGCCACTGTGCCGGGAACATCCAGACGTCGGGCGATTCGGCGGCGATCAGCTTCGACCGATCCGCATCGTCGTACTCGCCGGTGAACGAGATCGTCCCCGCATGAAGTGGCGGGAGGGGCGCCGTCACCGACCCGAGAACGCGGAACGCGAGCGGCAGCGCGCGCATTTCCGCATCGCGCGCGCAGGCGATCGCCACGTCGAATCCCTTGTCGGGCGAGAGTTTCCCGAGCAGGCCGACGCGGATCGCGGGCGGCATCGTCGCGGCCGCGGGATCGGGATGCGGCCAGACCTCGACGCGGGCGGCGGGGAAATGGCGCGCGAAGCGCGCCGCGACGTCGCGCGTCGGCGCTATCACGCGCGCGCTGCGGGAAAATGCTTCGCGGAAGGCGCTGCGCCACGCCGCGATGTCCAGCGGCCACTGGGCCGGGTGGCGCGCGAGGCACGCGTTGCACCCGTCGTCGTCCGGCTCGCCGCAGTAGCGGCCCTCGCCGCGATCGAGGTGATAGCGCGGGCAGAACGGGTATGCGTCGTGCAACGTGACGTCGATCGGGACCTCGAGGTCCGCAGCGATCGCGAGCGTGTCCTGCGGCAGGCCGTCGACGTGGTGCAGGTGGACTCGCGACACGCCGAGGGCGCGCAGCAGTTCCACGAGGACGGTACGATCACGTGCAGCCTCGAAGGCGAGATCGACCCGCTCGCTTCCGCGAACCCACGACAATCCGAGCACCCCGCCCGCCGACGGCTGCATCACGAGGACCTCGGCCCGGTCCGCGAGCGCGTGCGCGAGTTCCGACACGTGGCGGCGCACGCCGCCCGCCCACCCGTGGGTGACGAGCAGGATGCGCGGGCGCGCGCTTCGCGCAAGACCCGAGAGCGTGGCGTGGAGGTCCGGCGGCAAGGAGGGGTACCGTGGGCGCGGAACCCGGCTGCGGTTCCGAGGAGGCGATTGTATCGGTCCGGCCGGCGCGCGCTCCCGCGGCCCGCCGCCGGTCGCGGGCGGGCGTCGTGCCGCGCCGCGCGCTACCCCTGATCCCGCGGACGCCCCACGGACCGAAGTTCAGGTCCGTGGGACGTCCCTGGGATCGGAGGTGGACGCCGGCCCTTCCGGTCAGGCATCCAGCGTCACCACGACCGGCTGGTGGTCGGACAGCCGGGTGTCCGAATCGACGTCGACCGACCGAATCGCCGAAGCGATCTCGTCGCTCGCGAACACGAAGTCGCAGGCGACCGGCTCGGAGGCTGGCGTGTAGCGCTCGAACACGTTGAACGTCGGCGGCTGCGGCGCGTTGCCGCGCGCGACCCGCCACGCATCGCGGAAGCGCGAGGTGCCGTCGTCGAACGGCGCGAGCATCCGCAGGTACGACGGATCGTCCGGCCCCATGTTGAAATCGCCGCAGACGAGCGTTGCCTTGGGCATCGCGTGGCGCTGGAACGGGCCGCCGTCGTCGCGCGCGGCGCCGCCGAGCCGCGCCTGGCCGTGCGCTTCCGCGTGGATCCCGCGCAGCGCCTCCACCTGCGCCGCCCGCTGCCCGGCGGACCAGTACTCGAGGTGGGTCGTGATCACGCGAACCGGGAAGTCTCGCGCCATCACGACGGCGTCGACCGCGACGCGCTGCATCGATGCGACCCGCGGATCCGCGGGCCACGGGAGCGCGTGCCGTCGGACCGCCTGTACCGGCAGCCGCGAGGCGATGGCGTTGCCGAACCGGCGCCGGCGTCCCTGCGTCGCGGGGTGATCCGACCCGACGCCGTGGAAGACCTCGAACCCGGGCAGCAACGCCGCGAGGAGCGCGAACTGGTCGCGGTCGTCGTTGCCGGCGAGCGAAGGGTCCGGGAAGTTGTCGGCGAGTTCCTGGACGCACAGCAGGTCGAAGTCGGCGAGCGACTTCGCGTGCGCGACGACTCGCGCGGGATCGACGCGGCCATCCAGCCCGCGGAACCACTGCACGTTCCAGGTGACGAGCGTGATCACGCCGCGGCCACCGCCGGCACGAGCGTCAGGCGCGCTTCGCGCATCGGAGGGGTCACCTGATGCCTGCACGCATGAACGACGCGACGAACTGGCGCTGGAACAGCAGGAACGCGACGAGGAGCGGCGCGGTGGTGAGCAGCGTCGCCGCGGTGATGATCGACCAGTCGATACCCTGGTCGGTCGACGCGAACACCTGCAGGCCGACGGTGACCGGACGCGACTCGACCGAGTTGGTGATGATGAGCGGCCAGAGGAAGTTGTTCCAGTGGTAGCTCACGCTGACCAGCGCGTAGGCGATGTAGGTCGGCCGCGCGAGCGGCACGTAGACCTTCCACAGCACCCCGAGCGGCGAGCAGCCTTCGACGCGCGCCGCCTCGTCCAGTTCGCGCGGAATCGTCTTGAAGGTCTGGCGCAAGAGGAAGATGCCGAACGCGCTCGCCATGTACGGCAACCCGATCGCGAGGATCGTGTCCTTGATGCCGAGCCAGGTCATCGTGCGGTAGTTCTCGACTATCAGCACGTCCGGCATGATCATGAGCTGCACCAGCACCAGCGCGAACAGCAGGTTGCGCCCGGGAAAGCTGAAGCGCGCGAACGCGTAGGCCGCGAGCGTCACCAGCACGAGCTGCGCCGCGAGCACCATCGTCACCAGGACGACGGTGTTGAAGAAGTAGCGCGCGAACGGCGCCGCCCGCCACGCCTTGACGAAGTTCTCGAGCGTCAGCGGTGCGTCGAGCGCGATCCGGGTCGAGAACTCCGCCGGGTGGAACGCGGTCCAGAACGCGTAGAGGAGCGGCAGCACCCACAGGAAGCCGAGCAGCCACGCCGCCACGGTCTCGAGGCCGTGCACGACGCCGCGCGAGTCGTAGACGTGGGAGGCGGAGATCACGGCGAGCCAGGCGGATCCGGGGTCGGCATCACTGGTAGTGGGTGCGGCGCTCGAGGACGAAGAACTGGAACAACGCCGTGAGACCGAGGATCGCCAGCAGCACCATCGTGAGCGCGGCCGCGTAGGCCGAGTCCCAGAACCTGAAGCCGATCTCGTAGATGTAGTAGAGCAGGAGCGCCGTCGCGTTGTCGGGGCCGCCGCGCGTCATCACGACGATGTGGTCGACGAGACGGAACGCGTTGATCACCGCGTTGACCAGCACGAACAGCGTGACCGGCATGAGCAGCGGGAACGTGATCCGGCGGAAGAAATACCAGCGCGACGCGCCTTCGATCGCCGCGGCTTCGGCGAGGCTCGGCGACATCGACTGCAGCGCGGCGAGGTAGAAGATCATGAAGAAGCCCGCCTCCTTCCACACCGTCACCACCATCAGGCTCGCGAGCGCCGGTGACTTGCTGCCGAGCCAGTTGTGGCTCGCGAACCCGAGGCCTTTGGTGACCTGCTCGAGGAGGCCGTACTCGGGTGTGTAGAAGAACATCCAGATGTTCGCGACCGCGATCATCGGCAGCATCGTCGGCGTGAAGTACGCGAGCCGCAGCAGGCCGCGTCCCGCGATCTTCCCGTGCACCCACACCGCCATCAGGAGCGCGATCGCGATCGACACGGGAATCGTGCCGAGCGCGTACCACAGGTTGTTCTGGAGCGCCTGCCAGAAGATCGGGTCTTCGACCAGCTGGACGTAGTTGTCCGCGCCGACCCACACCGCGGGACGGCTGCCCTTCGGCGTCGAGAGGAAGCTGTGCCACAGGTTGGCGACCGCGGGGTAGTGCGTGAACAGCACGAGCAGGATCATCGCGGGCGCGATCAGGAGCCACGCGTAGATCCACTCGCGGGTGCGCGTCATCGCCGCGGTCCTGTCCGCCCGCTCCTCTGGCTCCGCGACGTTCCCTCGTCCCGGCGGACGGGACGAGGGAATCGTGTCGGCGCGGAAGGCGTCCGCGGCACCGTCGCGTTTCCGGCCGGTTGCCGCGACACCGTCAACGGAACGACCGCAGCAGCCGTTCCGCCTCGCGCTGCGCGTCCTTCATCGCAGCCTCCGGCGTCTTGGTGCCGGTGAGGGCGGCCTGCAGGCCGTCGTTCAGCGCCTTGGTGACGCGCTGGTTGTCGTGGGTCGAGAGTTCCGCCTTCGCGTACGGGAGCTGGTCGCGCGCGACGGCGGCCGCGGGGAACCCGGCCACGTAGGTCTTCATCGCCGGCGTCTCCCACGCATCGGGGCGCACGGCGACGTAGCCGGTGTCGATGCCCCACTGCGCCGCGCGCCCGGGGGTGGTGACCCACTTGATGAACTTGAACGCGGCGTCGCGCTGCGCAGGCGTCGACTTCTTGAACAGGTAGAAGTTGCCGCCGCCGGTGGGACTGCCACGCTGCTTGCCCGCGGGGAGCATCGCGACGCCGAAGTCGAACTTCGCGTTGTTGCGGACGTTGGTCAGGTTGCCGGTCGTCGTCCACATCATGGCGACCTTCTTCTCGAAGAAGTCCTTCGGCGTCGTCCCCCACTCGACGATGCCCTCCGGGTGCACCTTGTATTTGTTCACCAGGTCGACCCAGTAGGTGAGCCCCTCGATCACCTCGGGACGGTCGTAGTAGGTCTGCGTGCCGGCGGAGTTCATCAGATTGGTGCCGGCCTGGATCGCGAGCGCCTGGACCAGCCAGTACGGGAAGCCCGACGACGGAATCTGGATGCCCCAGGTCGTCACGTTGCCCGACGCGTCGCGCTTGGTGAGCTTCTGCGCGTAGGAGACCTGCTCGGCCCAGTTCTGCGGCGGCTTGTTCGGGTCGAGACCCGCTTCCCTGAACAGTTCCTTGTTGTAGTAGAGGACGACGGTCGAGCGCTGGAACGGGATGCCCCAGGTCTTGCCGCCGGTCTGGCTGTTCTCCATGAACGCCGGGTCGAAGCTCTTGAGCCAGGCCTGGTCCTCGGGCGTCTTGATCAGGTCGTCGAACGGAACGATCGCGTCTTCGTCGATCAGCGTGAACATGTCGGTCGACAGCAGGATCGAGGTCACCGGGGGTTCGCCGCTCTTGACCGCGGTGAGCGCCTTGGTGATCGAGTCCTGGTAGGTACCGGTGTAGATCGGCTTGAGCTTGATCCCGGGATTCTCCTTCTCGAACGCCGCGGCCAGCCCGTCGATGATCTTGGTGATCGGGCCGCCGACGGCGACCGGGTAGTAGAACGGCACCTCGACCTGCGCGGACGCCAGCGACGGCGCGAGCGCGGCGAGCGCCGCGAGAATCAGGTTGCGAATGCTGCGAAGCATGGCGGGTCCTCCGTTGGGCTGCGAATGGTCGTCAGGCGAGCATCGTCTCGCCGCTCGTGCGTCCGGCCGGCGCGGCGCGCGCCCCGTCCGGTCCGAAGTAGTGCTGCGCGCCGCCCGGCCATTCGAGCGACACCGAATCGCCGCGCGCGAGCGCGGTGCTGCCGGCCACGCGCACGGCCAGCGCCGAGCGTCCGGCGCGGCAGGCGAGGAGCGAATCCCCGCCCAGATACTCGACGCCCTCGACCGTCGCGAAGAGGCCCTGTCCGCGAGTGATGCGGACGTGTTCGGGCCGCACGCCGAGCTGGCCGCCGGCGCATTCGGGCGGCAGGACGACCGGGCCATTCGTGCCGTCGACGACCGCGCCCGCGCCGCCGTCGACGAGCGGCAGCAGGTTCATCGGCGGCGTGCCGATGAAGCGCGCGACGAAAGCATTCGCGGGAGTCTCGTAGAGGTCGACCGGCGCGCCGTTCTGCTCGATGCGACCGCCGTTCAGGAGGATCACGCGGTCGGCCATCGACATCGCCTCGACCTGGTCGTGGGTCACGTAGACCATGGTGATGCCGAGCTTGCGCTGCAGCGCGCGGATCTCCTGGCGCATCTCGGCGCGCAACTGCGCATCGAGGTTCGACAGCGGCTCGTCCATCAGGCACACCGGGGTCTGCGCGATGATCGCGCGCCCGAGCGCGACGCGCTGCTGCTGTCCGCCCGAGAGCTGGCCGGGCTTGCGGTTGACGAGCGCGGAGAGTCCGAGGAGTTCGGCCGTCTGCCCGAGCCGGCGCTCGCACTCGTCCTGCGCGACCTTGCGCACTCGCAGGCCGAACAGGATGTTCTCGCCGACCGAGAGGTGCGGAAACAGCGCGTAGGACTGGAACACCATCGAGATGTTGCGCTGCGAGGGCGGCAGACGCGTGACGTCGCGCCCGTCGATGCGGATCGTTCCTTCGTCGGCGATCTCGAGCCCGGCGATCAGCCGCAGCGTAGTCGACTTGCCGCAGCCGGAGGGGCCGAGCAGCACGTTCAGCGTGCCCGCGTCGAGCGAGAACGACAGCCGGTCGACGGCGCGGACCTTGCCGTCGCCGGTCGTCCAGTGCTTGCTCGCGCCTTCGACGACGATCGCGGACACGTTGCGGCGCTCGTGACGGTGGATTGCGGGGGAGGGCGCGTCGCCACGCCCACGGGGCACGCGCACGCGCGCCCGAATGTTACATCGGATGGCGCCCCCCGGCACCCGGAAGGCGGAGTGCGCCGTGTTCGACCGGAGGACGCTCTCGGGCCAATCGGCCGCGATCCGGCCCCCG
This sequence comes from Burkholderiales bacterium, assembly GCA_020847675.1. GTDB lineage: Bacteria > Pseudomonadota > Gammaproteobacteria > Burkholderiales > Casimicrobiaceae > VBCG01. The sequence goes on from JADLBN010000191.1 coordinate 13,474, forward strand.
AGTCTCAGCCGAACAGCGCGGCGAGCCCCGCGCCGGGGTCGGGCACGCGCATGAACGCCTCGCCGACCAGGAACGCCTGCACGCCGCGGCTGCGCATCAGGGCGACGTCCTTCGGCAGCGTAATGCCGCTTTCGGTGATCACCCTGCGGCCCGCCGGGACCTTGGGCAGCAGGTCGAGCGTCGACGACAGCGAGACGTTGAAGGTCTTCAGGTTGCGGTTGTTGATGCCGATGAGCGGCGTCGCGAGCCGAAGCGCCCGCGCGAGTTCCTGCGCGTCGTGCACCTCGACCAGCACCGCAAGCCCGAACTCCCGCGCGCGATCCTCGAAGCGCGCGAGCTGGTCGTCGTCGAGCGACGCGACGATCAGCAGGATCGCGTCGGCGCCCAGCGCGCGCGATTCGGCGACCTGGTACTCGTCGACGATGAACTCCTTGCGGAGCACAGGGAGCGCGCAGGCTCCGCGCGCCGCCACGAGGAAGTCGTTCGACCCGTGGAAGTACTTCGCGTCGGTCAGCACCGACAGGCAGGTCGCGCCGGCGCGTTCGTAGCTCGCGGCGATCCCGGGCGGGTCGAAAGCTTCGCGCAGCACGCCCTTCGACGGCGACGCGCGCTTGATCTCGGCGATCACCGCGGGCCGGCCGGCGGCGATCCGCGCTTCGATCGCGCCGGCGAAGTCGCGCGGCGGCGGTGCCACCCGCGCAGCGGCGGCCACCTCCTCGTACGGACGCGCGAGCTGCGCGGCGATGACCTCCTCCGCCTTGTCGGCGACGATGCGGGCGAGGAAGTCGGTGCGCTTCGCGTCCATCCCCGCGCTCACGTCCGCGAGCCGAGCTTCTGCGTCGTCGACACGAACGCTTCGAGCGACTTCCGCGCCTTGCCCGACGCGATCGCCGCGCGCGCCCTCTCGATCCCCTCGCCGATCGTGCCGGCGACGCCCGACGCGTAGAGGGCGGTCCCGGCGTTGAGGACCACGATCTCGCGCGGCGTGCCGTCGACGTCGCCCAGCGCCTCGAGGATCATCTCCTTCGATTCGGCGGCGTCGGCGACCTTCAGGCCGCGGTTCGACTTCATCGCCAGACCGTAGTCCTCGGGGTGGATCTCGTACTCGCGCACTTCGCCGTCCTTCAACTCTCCCACCATGGTCGCGGCGCCGAGCGACACCTCGTCCATGCCGTCGCGGCCGTAGACGACCAGCGCGTGCTTCGAGCCGAGGCGCTGCAGCACGCGGACGTGGATGCCGACGAGGTCCGGGTGGAACACGCCGATCAACTGGTTGGGCGCACCCGCCGGGTTGGTGAGCGGGCCGAGGATGTTGAAGATCGTGCGCACGCCCAGCTCCCGCCGCACCGGCGCCGCGTGCTTCATCGCCGCGTGGTGCGACGGGGCGAACATGAAGCCCACGCCGGTCTCGCCGATGCACTGCGCGACCGCGCCCGGCGACAGCATGATGTTCGCGCCCAGCGCCTCCAGCACGTCCGCGCTACCCGACTTCGACGACACCGATCGGGCGCCGTGCTTGGCGACGCGCGCGCCGGCGGCTGCGGCGACGAACATCGAGGCGGTCGAGATGTTGAACGTGTGCGACGCGTCGCCGCCGGTGCCGACGATGTCGACCAGGTTCGCGGCGTCGGGCACTTCGACCCGGGTCGCGAACTCGCGCATCACCTGCGCGGCGGCGGCGATCTCACCGATGGTCTCCTTCTTGACGCGAAGGCCGACGGTCAGCGCTGCGATCATCACCGGCGAGACCTCGCCGCTCATGATCCGGCGCATCAGCGAGAGCATCTCGTCGTGGAAGATCTCGCGGTGCTCGACCGTTCGCTGCAGCGCGTCGGAGAGGCTGATGGTCATCGGGAACTCCGTGGAAACGCGGTCAGGCCGCCGCGAGGAAGTTGGCGAGCAGCTGCCTGCCGTGCTCGGTCAGGATCGCCTCGGGATGGAATTGGACGCCCTCGACGGCCATCGTGCGGTGGCGCACGCCCATGATCTCGCCATCGTCGGCTCGCGCGCTGACCTCGAGATCGGCGGGCAGGCTCGAGGGCTCGATCGCGAGCGAGTGGTAGCGCGTCGCCGTGAACGGCGAGGGGAGGCCCTCGAACACGCCGCGCCCGTCGTGCGCGATCGGCGAGACCTTGCCGTGCATGACCTGCCGAGCCCGCACGATGGTGCCACCGAACGCCTGCCCGATCGCCTGGTGCCCGAGGCAGACGCCGAGAATGGGTACACGCCCGGCAAAGCGTTCGATCAGCGGAACCGAGATTCCCGCTTCGTTCGGCGTGCAGGGACCGGGCGACACGACGATCCGCTCGGGCGCCCAGGCCTCGACCTGCTCGAGCGAGATCGCGTCGTTGCGGTGCACGTGGACGTCGGCGCCCAGTTCGCCCAGGTACTGGACGAGGTTCCAGGTGAAGCTGTCGTAGTTGTCGATCATCAACAGCATCGGAGCGCCGCCCCTTCCGGGGGTGCCGCAGGCTCAGCGATCGATCGCCGGGAGCGAATTCATCTGCCCGGCCGTGCCGGTGGCGTAGATCGTCCGGATGCTGCCGTTGGACAACGACACGTCGGGGACGGTCAGCGCGACCGCGCCGGTGGCCGGGTCGCGGAACGTCACGACGAGCGTGCCGGGCGCGACGTCGAAGTAGATCGACGCGGTGCGCGCAGCGAGCGCGGAGACCTGCTTCGTGTCGCCGACAAAGACGTCGTAGGCGGCGTTGTCGGAAACCGCGTTGACGTAGCGGATCCTGGCGAGGTCGGGCGGCGGCGGCGAGTTGTCGTCGGGCACCGCGAACGCCTGCACCGCGCCGGGAAGGCCCGCGACCACGATCGTCACGTCGCGGGCGGACTCGAACATCCGCTCGATCGTCGCGATCGTCGCGCCCGGGGCACTCGAGGCCTCGATCGTGATGACGTGCTGCCCCGTCGCCTGGTATCCGTAGCCGGAGCGCACCGTGTAGTCGAGCGCGGCGGTAAACGTCGTCCCGTCGAAGAGCCCGTAGATCTGGCCGCTCTGCGGAGCCGCGTTCATGAGCCGGATCGCGGAAATCGAACTCGTCAGCACGACGCGCCGGTCCGATCCGAAGACGTCGAGGATCATGCCCTGCGGAAGCTGGAGGCTGTCGAGCGAATAGAGCAGGATGTCGGTCGATCCCTCGACCGGGAAGTCGACGGTGCCACTGTCGTAGGTGACTGCAAGCGTCCCCGCGAGCGTCGCCCGCAGGCGGTAGCTGCCGGTCGCCTGCTGCACCGACGTCGTCGACGAGCCTGCGGCGATGTTGTAGAAGGCGGGGCCGAAGGTGCCGTCGAGCGCCACGTCCGGCGCCGTGATGTAGAGGTCGTAGTTCGGTCCGGCGAACGCCGCGTTGATCAACCGCATCTGCACCTTGCCGGAGACCGAGTTCGAAACGTCCGGAGCGACCATGAGCGAGGGCGAAGCGCCGGTCCTCCATCCGAGGATCGTGTACGCCTCGTCTCCCGCGAGCGAGATGTCGACGCTGGAAAGGATCTCGGTGAACCCGGTCTCGCGGATCGAGAAGGTGCGGCGCGTGTTCTCGAAGTCGGCGTAGTCGACCGATCCCTCGAACGGGATGGCGGAAAACACGACCGTGCTGCCGTCGAGGAAGTCGTAGGCTCCGCCGTGGTAGACCACGTTCACGAACCGGACCCGGGCGTTGGTCGGCGGGAAGTAGTTGATCGTGCGGACCTTGCAGCCGGCGAGGACGACCGGCGTGGAGACGGCTGCGGCGAGCAGGCGGCGGCGGGAGATCATGGAGGTCGTCGATCCGGGTCGTGCGTTCGCGGGAATGATGCCACAGCGGGCGCGGCCCCCCCTCAGGGGCCGGCGTCGAGCCCCGCCTCGACCAGGTCCGCGGCGCGCATCAGCGCCCGCGCCTTGTTGAGAGTCTCCTGCCACTCTCCGTCGGGCGTCGAGTCGTGCACGATGCCGCCGCCGGCCTGCGCGTAGAGCATCCCGTTCCGGACTACGGCCGTCCGCAGCGCGATCGCGGTGTCCATGTCGTCGTGGAACGAGAGGTAGCCGACCGCGCCCGCGTACACGCCGCGGCGCGACGGCTCGAGTTCGTCGATGATCTCCATCGCCCGCACCTTCGGCGCGCCCGACACCGTTCCGGCGGGGAACGCCGCGCGCAGCACGTCGAGGCTGTCGAGCCCGGGCCTGAGCGTCCCTTCGACGTTGCTGACGATGTGCATCACGTGCGAGTAGCGCTCGACGACCATCCGCTCGGTGACGCGCACCGATCCGGTCGACGCCACACTGCCGACGTCGTTGCGCCCCAGGTCGACGAGCATCACGTGCTCGGCGATC
>JADLBN010000192.1 GCA_020847675.1 Burkholderiales bacterium
GCCTTGATCTTCTTCACCACCTCGGGCGGCGGATTGTTCATGCCGTGCTTGTGCTTCGCGTGATCGGCGGCGAGGCGCATCACCTCGTCCTCGGTTTCCGCGCGCACTTCGAACGCACAGCCGCCTTTCGGATCGACGTCCATGCAGCCGAGCTTGTGATACTGCTTGTTCGCCATGATCGACTCCTCGTGGGAAGCGGGATCGGCGGCGACGCGGAGCGCTCCGCGTTCGGGTCGTCGCGGGACCGTGCGGCGCTCGACCCCGGGGGGGCCATCGTGGAACCACGCCCCGGCGCTGTCAAGGTCGGCGGTCCGCTGCAGCAACTTCGACGTCAGCGGTCGCTCGCGGCTGCCTTTGACAGCGCGACGAACTCGGCGACCGAGAGCGTCTCGCCACGTCGCTGCGGATCGATCGCCGCCGCGGCGAACGCGGCCGGCGCAACGAGTTTCGCGAGCGCGTTGCGCAGAGTCTTGCGGCGCTGCGCGAACGCTGCCGCGACGATCGCCGCGAACCGGGCGGGATCGGCGATCGCCGGCGCGGCGGCACGAAGCGGCACGAGGCGCGCGACCGCCGAATCCACCTTCGGCGCGGGACGGAACGCGCCCGGCGGCACCGTGAAAAGGCGCTCGACCGCGAACGTCGCCTGCAGCATCACGGTGAGCCTTCCGTAGTCCGGCGTGGCCGGTGCCGCGGTCATGCGCGCGACGACCTCCTTCTGGAGCATCACGGTGAGGTCGCGCAGCGCGTGCGCCTGCGCGGCGAGGTGGAAGAGGAGCGGCGAGCTGATGTTGTAGGGCAGGTTGCCGACCACTCGAAGGTCTTTGCCCAGGGCGGCGAAGTCGAACGCGAGGGCGTCGCCCTCGACGAGCGTCAGCGCGTCGGGCGGGAAGCGTTCGCGCAGGCGCGCGGCGAGGTCGCGGTCGATCTCGACCGCGACGAGCCGTCCGGCGCGCACGACGAGTTCCGCGGTGAGAGCGCCCAGTCCCGGTCCGATCTCGACCACGGTCTCGCCCGGGCGCGGCGACACCGCGTCCGCGATGCGCGCGACGTAACGGGAATCGGCGAGGAAGTTCTGGCCGAAGCGCTTGCGCGCGACGTGGCCCTGCACGGTGCGGCCGCTCGCGCGAGGCATCGGACCGCGCCCCGCGTCAGCGCAGCGCGCCGTGGGCGAGCGCGATCGCGAGGTCGACCGCCTCGAAAAGGCTGCCGGGATCGGCGCTCGCGGCGCGGGCGTCGTCGGCCGCGAGGTCCAGCGCGGTGCCGTGGTCGACGGACGTTCGGGGAAACGGGAGCCCGAGCGTCACGTTGACGCCGCGCCCGAAGCTCGCGGCCTTGAGCGCCGGCAGCCCCTGGTCGTGGTACATCGCGACGATGGCGTCGCAGTCTCGCGCGTGCGACGGCACGAACACCGTGTCGGCCGGCACCGGCCCGCGGGCGTCGATCCCGTCGGCCCGCGCATCGGCGATCGCCGGCGCGATCGCGTCGATGTCCTCGCGGCCGAGGTGGCCGCCTTCGCCGGCGTGCGGGTTGAGGCCGCACACCGCGATGCGCGGAGCCGCGATGGCGAACTGTTGCACGAGCGAGGCCGCGACGATCGCGATCGTCCCGCGCACCGCGGCCCGGGTGATCGCGGCCGGAACCTGCGACAGAGGCAGGTGCGTGGTGACGAGCGCGACGCGCAGCGGCGAACCTTCCGCGCCTCCGGCCAGCATCATGACCACGCGCGGCGTGCCGGTGCGCTCGGCGAAGAACTCGGTGTGGCCGGTGAACGGCACGCCGGCGTCGAGGATCGCGCTCTTCTGCACCGGAGCGGTCACCAGCGCATCGAAGGCGCCCCCCGCGCAGGCGTCGCAGGCATCGCGCAGCATGGCGACGACCGCAGCGGCGTTCGACGGATCGGGGTGGCCCGGGCGGACCGGCGCGACGAGCGGACGGTGCCACACCTCGACGGCGTCCGGCGGGCCGCTCATCGACGCCGAGAACTCCGCGTACTTCGGCGCGAGGCCGATGCGGGACGCTCGCGCGTCGAGCAGGTCGCGATCGCCCAGGATCACGAGGCGCGCGCCGAACGGCTCGCGGGCGTGGCGCTCGGCGAGGCGCGCGCAGAGTTCCGGGCCGATGCCCGCGGGCTCGCCCGACGTGACCGCGATCGCGGGGCGTCCGTCGACCCTCATCGAAGCCTCAGGCGCCGAAGCGAACGACTTCGACGCCGGGTGACGTGCGCAGCGTGAACCCGCCGTCGCCGTCCGCCTCGATGCGCGCCTGTGTGAAGCCGTCGAGCGAGTTCGCCGGCGCGCCGAACACCCAGAGCTGGTCGAGCGGATCGGCCGCGTCGATCTCGCCGGTGTGCTGGACCGCGCGGCCGAGCGGCAGCGCGTGGCCCTCGCGGCCGAAGGCCGGAAACTGGTCGAGCGCGGCCCGGTAGCGCAGAACCTGTCGACCGGCGTAGCGCACGCGCGTGTTGAGGTCGTACCAGGCGCCGGGGGGCAGCGCGATCTCGACCTCGCCGCCGGGGGCGACGATCGGCGCGACGAGGATCGCCTCGCCGCACAGGAACTGCGTCTCGAAGCGGCGCGTCAGCGCGTTGCCGGGGAACGCGAGCGGCATCGCGCGCATCACCGGGAGCCCGGTGCGCGTCGCCTGGACGACCGCGCGCTCGAGGTAGGGGACGAGGCGGTAGCGGAACGAGAGCCACTTGCGCGCGATCGCCTCTCCCTCCGGACCGAGCGCCCAGGGTTCGGTCCCGCCGGCGCCGCCCATTCGCAGGTGCGAGCCGAACACCGCGGCCTGCAGCCATCGCAGCACGAGTTCCGTGTCGCGCGACTGCGCGCCGTAGGAGCCGCCGACGGCGAAGCCGTGGTAGGGCTGGCCGCTCATGCCGAGCGACAGCGCACCCCGGACCGACGCCGCGAACCCCTCCCAGTCGCTCTGCGGCTCGCCGCTCCCGCCGAGCGGGTAACGCTGGCTCGCCGACCAGCCCGCACGGCTCCAGACGACCGGGAATCCGGCGTCCCTGGGCTGATGGCGTGTCGCCGCGTCGAACACGCACTGGTTGTGGAGTTGCGGATAGGCGTTGTGCAGACGTGCGCCGCTGTCGCCGTTGAACGCGAGCGCGTCGTCGGGCACGTGCTCGCCGAAGTCGCTCTCCACCGCGTCGATGCCGTCACCGTAGAGCGCCTTGTGCCGGTCGCGCCACCATGCGAAAGCGGCGGGATTGGTGAAATCGACGATGCCGAAACGCGGCGCGCCGGTCGACTGGCTCGTCGCGGGATCGTCGCTGCCGCCGAGTACGCAGGGGTCGCCGTACGCCGTGGTGAGCAGGTAGTGGCGCTGCGCGAGTTCGTGGAACAGCGGATCCTCGGTCGTCACGTACGGACAGGTCCACGCACTCACCCGCAGGCGGTGGGACTTGAGCTTCGCGAGGGCCGCCGGCGGATCGGGGAAGCGCTGCGGGTCCCACCGGAACGCCATCGAGGTGCCGGCCTCCCAGGCCGCGCGGCCGTCGAGCGCGAGCACGTCGCAGGGGATCTTGCGTGCGCGAAGCTTCTCTGCCAGCGCGACGGCCTCGTCGCCGGATTCGCGGCAGGCGGCCGACATCCACAGCCCGAGGCTCCAGCGCGGGACGCCGGGAGCACGGCCGGTGAGTTGCGTGTACAGGTCGAGGATGCCGGCAGGCGCGCTCGCCGCGAACAGGAAAAGGTCGAGCGCCTCGTCGGCGACGAGCACCGCGTAGCTGCGGTGTGACCAGTCCGGATGGCCGATGCCATGGGTCACGCGCGAGGGCGTGTTGACGAACACGCCCCACGCGCCGGCGCCGGTGCCCGGGCTCCACGCGAGCGGGACGTTCTTCGACGAATGTCCGGTGTTCACGCCGAACGCATCGCGGACGTCGGAATGGAGGAGCTGTCCGCGCTTGTCGAGCGGCCCGAACTTCTCGCCCAGCCCGTAGACCGCCTCGCCCGACGCGAGAGCGATCGACGCGACCCACGCGGGTGCGCCGCGCACGCGTCCGAAGGCCGGCAGGCGGGTGCCGCCGCGCGGAAGCCGGTCGGTGATCGACTCGGCGACCGGCTTTCCCTTCCACAGGAGGCGAAACCGCAGCGGCGAGCCGGCGAGTTCGAGCGTCGCATCGCCCGAAGCGAGCGTCCATGCATCGGCGGACGGCTGCGTCACCGCGCAGGGTTTCGCGCGCCCGACGACGAGCCCGTAGTCGGGGCGCGTGTTGGGACCGGCGCGGAGCCGGAACACGCCCGGTCCGTGACAAGACACCTCGAGCACGTCGCCGGTCGAGGTGGCGAACGACGCGCCGGTGGTCGTCTCGCCGAGGCTGTTGAGCGCATCGAGCGCGAGGAAGGCGGCAGGGTCGATCATCGCGGCGTCAGCCCCGGTAGCGCGGTTCGGGGAGCCCGGGCACCTCGACGCGCATCGCGAAGAGGCTGCCGGACTGCGGATGGCGCGCGAGTTCCTCGGCCGGGCGGTTGTCCCGCGCGCTGGTGACGTACAGCGTCTTCAGGTCCGGGCCGCCGAACGCGGGCATCGTCGGGCACGGACAGGGAAAGGCGTGTTCGCGCAGGATGCGCCCATCGGGAGCGATCTGCAGGACCTTCCCTCCGCGGTAGAACGCGATCCAGTAGTTGCCTTCGCTGTCGACCGCGGCGCCGTCCGGGCGGTCGGTCTCGCCGGTCCAGCGCGCGAAGGTGCGCTCGTGCGACGGTGCACCCGTGGCGGCGTCGAAGTCGTGGGCGCGCACCACGTGCGCCGGCGTGTCCGCGTGATACAGGGTGCGGCCGTCGGGGCTCCACGCGAGGCCGTTGCTGACCATGACGCCGTCGAGCACGCGCGTCAGGCGGGCGTCGGTCTCCAGCCGGTAGAGCGCGGCGGAGTTCGCGTCGCGCCGCTCGTTCATCGAACCGACCCAGAAGCGCCCCTGCCGGTCGACTCGCCCGTCGTTGAAGCGGTGGGTCGCCGGATCGTAGGGTGCGTCTGCGAGCTTGCGTTCGAGGCGCCCGCGCGCGTCGGCGAGCCAGATGCCGTCGCGCAGCGCAACGACGAAGCCGCCCCGCTCGCGCAGGCCGAAGCTGCCGATCGCCGAGGGCATCGGCATCGTGGCATGCGCGAGCGTCGCGGGATCGAAGCGGTGGAGCGCGGGCGCGGCGATGTCGACGA
>JADLBN010000193.1 GCA_020847675.1 Burkholderiales bacterium
GAGGCCCGGGCACCCGGCCGATACAATACGGCGCCCGGAACACCTCCCGATCCGCTCCCGTCCGATCCGGTCGAATGACGTTCGGGCGCCCGAGTCGCGCTTCCGGCACCGACCGACGACCGCCGATGCACCCGACCATGACACCGACTCGCGCAAGCCAGTTCGGCCGCGCGCCGCTGTGGCTCGCGGGCATCGTCGGCGTGATCGCCGCGCTCGCGGCAGTCGAGTTCTACGCGAGTCACCGCTACGGACCGCTCGGCGTTCCGAAACCGGCTCCCGCGGTGAGGGCACCGGCGGCCGCCCCCGCGGCACCACCGCCGGCGCCGCCAGTCGCCGAACGGCCCGCGCCGGAAGGCTGGCTCGACTCGCCGGCGAACGAGAGCATCGTCGGGACGAAGCTCGCGCTGGCCGGCTGGGCGCTCGCGAAGGACGGCATCGCGCGCGTCGAGGTGCGTGTCGACGACCGCGTCTTCGAGGCGCGCTTCGGCCTGCCGCGCGAGGACGTGGCGCAGGTGAAGCCGGGATTCCCCGACAACCCGAACGGCGGCTTCACGTTCGAGGGCGACTTCTCGGACCTTCCGCCGATGCGCCACGACGTCGCGGTGATCGCGGTCGCGAAGGACGGCCGCGAGTCGGTCATCGCCCGCCGCAGCCTCGTCCCGCCCGAGGCGATGGAACAGTGGAGCGCGCTGCTCGACGAACGCCCGGCTCTCGCGTCGCGAATCTTCTACTTCCTGATGATGACCTCGGGCGTCGCGCTCGGCGGCGCCAACGAGATCCGCGAGCAGTACGCCGACTACGAGTCGCGCACTCAGCGCATCGCCATGAGCGTGCCGGTGCTCTACATGCGCACGACGAAGGGCGCCGCGCAGGACTGGGCGTTCGATCCGGACTTCCCGATCGACGGCCCGAAATGCGGCGAGCGCCGCGTCGCCGAGGACTCGCTCGACGGCGTGCTCCGCTACGCGGTGAAGAAGCGCCTGCCGGTGAACGTCATCCTGAACGGCGGCATCTGGGGCGACTCGAGCTGCGAGGCGCCGCAGTGGGACGTCACCGACCACCTCGAGCAGGACGCGAACAACGTGCAATGGGACCACCGCGGCCAGACCCACGCCGACGACCTGATGAAGGACGTGCCCGGGTCGGTGCCCGGGCCGCAGCTGGGCCGCTCGCTGACCTACCACGTATACGCCGGGAAGAACCGCGCCTACAAGAAGCGCAACCTGCAGGCCGCGGCCCGCCGCCTCGCAGCGTTCTACCGCGAGCATCCGGACCTCCTCGTCGGCGTGACGCTCGACGCCGACACCTACATGAACCCGTTCCTCGGCGGCGGCTACCGATTCGACTACAACCCGGGGATGCTGCGGCAGTTCCGCGAGTGGCTGCAGGGCAGCGGACCCTACGCGGGCAAGGGCGGTCCCGGCGTGCCGGACCTGCGCTCGTTCCGGCGGCCTGATCCTCTCACGCTCGAACGGGTGAACGCGCTCGCGCGGAAGTCGTGGAAGTCCTGGGACGAGGTGGAGCCGCCGCGCGAACTCGTCGGCGTCAACAGCCTCAAGGTGCCCGAGGGCGAGACGCCGTTCTGGCTCGACCCGTGGTACCTCGAGTGGGACGCGTTCCGCAAGCACGTCGTGCACCTGCACTACGTCGAACTCGCGGACTGGGTCTACGCGATGGGCGTTCCCGCCGACCGCATCTTCACCGCGCAGGCGTTCACCGCGCCGGACCCGGGCCTGCGCCCGGTGTCGGTCGCCCTGCGCGGCTGGACGCCCGACTACGACTCGGCCGGCGTCTCGATCGAAGGTTCGGTGCCCCGCAAGGGCCACCTCGGCACGATCATGTACGGCCTCTCGGCGCAGGACCGCCACGGCATGGCGAACGGCCGCGGCGTCTACAGCAACATCGCGCGCTTCGACGACGGCTGGGCGATCGTCGAGTCCAACGCCACCGACTTGAAGATGCCGAAGCGCAAGCCGGACTACGAGGCGTCGTACCGGATGTTCCGCAGCATCGCGAACTACGACGGCCGCCAGATCGCGCTGATGGCGTGGAACGGATCGAACGGACTCTTCGAGAACGACCCCGGCTACCTGCCCTACACGGCGTTCCGCAACACCGATTCGGAGCGAGCGATGATCGACTCGATGGTCGCACGCGCCGACCTGCCGCGCGGCACGAGGCTGTGGACCTTCGGCACGCCGCGGTTCTCCACCGACGACGGATGGACCACCTCGCGCGGCACGCTCTCCGAGGGCTACGGACACATCGCCGTCGCGCCCGAGCGCGGCATGGTCGAACTCGTGTCGCCCCCCGACCAGGTGCTGCGCAGCGACAAGCTCGACCTCGCGCTGGTGCGCGTGTGGTCGGGAGCGAAGCCGCGATCGATCGTCGTCCACGCGCGCCGGGAGACGAACGAGCCCTGGATTGAGATCGGGCGCTCGGAAGGGAGCGAGCGCGTGGCGCTCGCCTGGCCACGAGACTGGAACGGCGCGATCGCGAGCCAGTTCAGGGTCGACCTCGCCTACGCGCCGGAGGTCGCCGCGGCGCGCGTCGACCGCGTGCTCCTCTACCCGGCGAAGGACGCGTACCGCAACGGTTCCCGCGCGCGGGCGAAAGCCGGTCCGTGAGCGGCCGGCGCGCCGACGTTCCCGCACTCACGGGCGTCCGCGCGCTGGCGGCACTGTGGGTCGTCGCCTACCACCTGTGGATCGCGACCGGGCGGCCGGCCGTGGGCTGGCCCGGCGCCGCGCTGCCGTGGCGTCTCGATCCGCTGTTCGCGTCCGGATGGCTCGGCGTCGACGTCTTCTTCGTGCTCTCGGGCTTCGTGCTCCAGTGGCAGGTCGAGCACGAGCGCGAGAGGGCGAGCCTCCCGTGGCGCGGCGCCCGTTCGTACGGACATTTTCTCGGACGGCGCGTGCTGCGGGTCTTTCCCGCCTACCTCGCGTGCCTGACGATCCTGCTGCCGCTCGCGTGGCTCCGCGTCGGCCGCTGGACGCCGCCCGAGTTCGGCGACACCGCGCTCCATCTCGTGATGACGCACAACGCGGTGCCCGCCTACGTCAGCACGATCAGCGGCGTGTTCTGGTCGCTGCCGATCGAGTGGCACTTCTACCTCGTGTTCCCGCTCGGCGC
>JADLBN010000194.1 GCA_020847675.1 Burkholderiales bacterium
ATATCGGGCGCCAGCGTCGCCCGGCGTCTTGCCGGTATTCCCGATACCGGCTGCGCCGCCGGTCTCGCCGTCATCCCGATCTCGGGCCAACGCGCACCACGCACTTTCGCAGAGCTTCCCTAGCGCCGCGCGCGCTCCTCCGCGATGCGCCCCGAGGCGGCGACCGCGTCCTTGCCGGCCTTCGCCTCCCCCTTCGCCGCCGCCTTCGCCTGCGGCGCGGCGACGGTGAGTTCGGGCTTGAGCTTCTCGACCAGCTTCGCGCGGAAACCCTTGACCTCCCTGAGGTCGTCGACCGAGACGAACGGGCCGTGCGTCTTGCGGTGCTCGACGATCGCCTGCGCCTTCGCCGGGCCGATGCCGGGCACGGCGAGGAGTTCGTCGCGGGTGGCGGTGTTGAGGTTGACCGCCGCGGATGCGACGGAAGGGACGACCGCGCAGGCTGCGGCGAGCGCGAGACACGCGAGGATGCGGTTCATCGTGACACTCCCGAGTTGGACGCGGCCGGCGCCGATGCGCGCCGTACATCCGTGCATCGCCCGGCCGTGAGGGCAGTGTCGGCGTCAGGCGCGCTCGCGCGCCATCATCCATTCGACGTAGCGCCGGACCCCTTCGGCGAGTTCGACGGTGGGCTCGCGGTAGCCCGCGGCCCGCAGCTTCGCGAGATCCGCCTGCGTGTAGTTCTGGTAGCGGCCGGCGAGCGCCGGCGGAAACGGAATATAGGTGATCGCACCCTCGCGCACCAGCGTGTCGATGGACGCCGCGGGCTGGCCTTCGGTTCCGCGCACCGCGTTGATCACGGCGGCCGCCATCGCGTTGTAGGTCTCGGCGCGCCCGCTGCCGACGTTGAAGATGCCGGAACGCTCGGGGTGGTCGAGGAACGCCATGTTGACGCGGACGACGTCCTCGACCGACACGAAGTCGCGGCGCTGCTCGCCGTTCGCGATGCCGCCGGTGCCCTCGAACAGCCTGACCCGTCCCTCGGCGCGGTACTGGTGGAAGAAGTGCCACGCGACCGATGCCATGCGGCCCTTGTGCGCCTCGTGCGGTCCGTAGACGTTGAAGTAGCGGAAGCCGGCGATCGGCGCCGTGCGGTCGGGCAGCGCGCGCCGGACGCGGTCGTCGAACAGCGCCTTCGAGTACGCGTAGACGTTGAGCGGGTCCTCGTGCTCGCGCGACTCGACGAAGGTCGTGCCGCTGCCGTAGACCGCGGCGCTCGACGCGTAGAGGAACGGCACCCCGTCGTTCTGGCAGTGCTCGAGCAGGCGCGACGAATAGCGGTGGTTGTTGCGCATCATGAACGCGCCGTCGCGTTCCATCGTGTCGGAACACGCGCCCTGGTGCAGGACCGCCTCGAGCTCGCCGTCGAAGTCGCCCGCCTCGACACGCTCGACGAACTCGTCGGCGTCGAGGTAGTCGGCAAGATCGCAGCCGGCGAGGTTGCGGAACTTGTCGCCCGAGTCGAGCCGGTCGACCGCGACGACGTCGCGCTCGCCGCGCGCGTTGAGCGCGCGGACCAGGTTGGCGCCGATGAATCCCGCGGCTCCGGTGACGACGATGGCCATGACGATCGCCCTAGAGTTCGAGGTCGACGCGGCCGACCTCGGTGACGTGGACGCGCACCCGCGGGGCGAGCGCGCACAGGAGTTCGTAGCCCACCGTCGAGGCGGCGGCCGCGACGTCGTCGACCGGCAGGCCTTCGCCCCACAGCACGACCGGGCTGCCGACGCGCGCCTCGGGCACCTCGGTCAGGTCGACGGTGATCAGGTCCATCGAGACGCGCCCGGCGACGCGCGCCTTCCGGCCGCACACGAGCACCGGCGTTCCGTTGGGCGCCCCGCGCGGGTATCCGTCGCCGTAGCCGCAGGCGACCACGCCGATCCGCTGCGGCCGCGACGCCGTGTACTGCGCGCCGTAGCCCACGCTGTCGTTCGCCTTGAGGTCCTGGATCGCGATGAGTTCGGAGCGCAGCGTCATCACCGGTTGCAGTCCCAGCATCTCCGCGGTGTCGAACGGGAACGGCGTCGCGCCGTAGAGCATGATGCCGGGCCGCACGAACTCCCCGCCCACCTCGCCGTGACGGAACACGCCGGCGGAGTTGGCGAGCGAGCGCGGGTAGGGCAGGCCCCTGCAGGCGGCGTCGAACTCGGCGAGCGCTTCGGCCACGCCATCCTCCTCGTCAGCGCGGGCGAAGTGGGTCATCAGGCGCAACGCCGCGACCGAGGGCGAGTTCGCGAGCCGCTCGCACACGCGCGCCACCTTGTCCCCTGCGAATCCCAGGCGGTTCATCCCGGTGTTGACCTTGACGAACACCTCGATCGCCCGGGGAAGTACCGCGCGCTCGAGCATCGCCGCCTGCTCTTCGTTGTGTACCACAGTCGCGAGCCGGCGCTGCGAGAGTTCCGGGAGTTCCCGTTCCTCGAAGAAGCCCTCGAGCAGCAGGATGCGCCGCGTATAGTGGCGCTCCCGCAGCGTCGAGGCCGCGTCGAGTTCGACCAGCGCGACCCCGTCGGCGTCGTCGAGGGCCGGGAGGACGCGGGTAAGGCCGTGTCCGTACGCATTCGCCTTGACCACGGCGAGGACCTTGGCTCCGGGAGCCGCCGCGCGCGCGCGGGCCAGGTTGGCGCGCAACGCGGCGAGGTTGATCTGCGCAAGGAGCGGGCGGGCCACGGGGTTCGAGAGCTCGCGGAGGTCGACGGGGTGATCCGCAGGTGTGGCCGGCGGATCGCCATGCCGCGCCGCGTCATTGGGGCGGCGCGCGGTTCGTGGTATAAACGCGCCGGTCGCGCTTCCGGAGCCGAGCGGATCATACCAAACGGCCCGCCGGTCCCGCGTCCGTCCCCGCTTCCCCGGGGATCCGATCGTGTTCGCGGCGGTTCCGCGCCCACGTTTCGTCGCGGAGACCGTTTGCAGAACCCCCGACCCGGCTGCCTGCGTCGCGCGCGCTTCCGACCGCCCGGCGGCGCCGCCGTGAGCGAACCGCTCGTCGCCCGCGGCGCCTGCGTCGCTCCCGCCGCCTGAAACTCAAGCCATGAAGCGCGGCTTCTACACGATCATGGCGGCGCAGTTCTTCAGCTCGCTCGCCGACAACGCGCTCCTCGTCGCCGCGATCGCGTTCCTGCGCCAGCTGAACGAGGCGGCATGGATGACACCGGCGTTGAAGCAGAGCTTCGTCGTCTCCTACGTGCTGCTCGCGCCGATCGTCGGCGCGTTCGCGGACTCGATGCCCAAGGGCCGGGTGATGCTGATCACCAACGGCATCAAGATCGTCGGCTGCACGCTGATGCTCCTGTCGCTGCACCCGCTCCTCGCCTACGCGGTCGTCGGGCTGGGCGCGGCGGCGTACTCGCCGGCGAAGTACGGCATCCTGACCGAGCTCCTGCCTCCCGAGCAGCTGGTGGTGGCGAACGGGTGGATCGAGGGCACGACGGTCGGCTCGATCATCCTGGGCGTGCTGCTCGGCGGCGCCCTGGTGAGCCCGCGCGTGTCGACCGCGCTGCTCGGCTTCGACCTGCCGATGATCGACACCGGCATCAACACGCCGCCCGAAGCGGCCATCGCCATCATCATGTTCGCCTACGCGATCGCGGCGGTGTTCAACTGGTACATCCCCGACACCGGCGTCGATCACCGCCCGCCCAGCCGCAACCCCGTGGCGCTCGTCCGCGAGTTCGCCCACTGCGTGTCGCTCCTGTGGCGCGACAAGCTCGGCCAGATCTCGCTCGCCACGACGACGCTGTTCTGGGGAGCCGGCGCGACGCTGCAGTTCATCGTGATCGACTGGGCGGCGCGCAACCTCGGCTTCAACCTCTCGCAGGCCTCCTACCTGCAGGGCGTCGTCGCGGTCGGCATCGCGATAGGCGCGGTGCTCGCCGCCCGCATCGTGACGCTGCGCGACTCGGTGCGCGTGCTCCCGATGGGCGTCGCGATGGGCTTCGTCGTCATCGCGATGACGCTCGTGACGCAGCTGCCCGTGGCCATCGCGCTGATGATCGCCGTCGGGGCGCTGGCCGGCTTCTTCGTCGTGCCGATGAACGCGCTCCTGCAGCACCGCGGGCACGTGCTGATGGGCGCCGGTCATTCGATCGCGGTCCAGAACTTCAACGAGAACATCGGCATCCTGATCATGGTCGGTCTCTACGCGCTGATGGTCCGCTCCGGGATCTCGGTCAACGTGGCGATCGTGCTCTTCGGGCTCTTCGTGAGCTCGACGATGGCGCTCGTGATGCTGCTCCACCGGCGCAACCAGAGCCGCAGCGACCTCCTGCACCTGATCGGCGCGCAGAAGCCCGAGGGCGGGCACGGGCACTGAGACGCCGCCCGGCGGCGGCGCGGCCGCGGCTCAGATCAGGACCGGACGATTCGGCAGCTCGCCCGATCCGGACGAGCGCGGGAACGCCTTCGCGAGCAGCGCCGAGACGGCCTCGATGCCGGAGAGCGCCCCTTCTTCGTAGCGCCCGTCGCGAAAAGCCGCTTCCATGGTCTCGCAGACGTGCTGCCACATCGCGGCGCCGACGCGAGCGTGGATTCCGCGGTCGGCGACGATCTCGACGTCGCGGTCGGCCAGGAGCAGGTAGATCAGGACGCCGTTGTTGTGCTCGGTGTCCCACACCCGCAGGAGCCCGAACACTTCGAGCGCCCGGTCGCGCGGCGCGAGCTTCGCGGCGACCCGCGGGAACGGCAGCGCCGGCTCGATCGCGAACACGATCTGCCCGGCGTGCTTCGCCTCGGCCGCGCCGATCGCCTGTTCGATGCGGTCGAGCGCGCGTTCCGGAAACGCACGCTTCACGTCCGCGCGATCGGTGATCGCGTGGCGCCACCAGCGGCCCGGGCGCTGCCAGGTCATCGCGCTACCAGCTCCCGGAGGCGCCGCCGCCCCCGAAGCCGCCGCCTCCGCCCGACCAGCCGCCTCCTCCGCCGAGACCCCCGCCTCCCCAGCCGCCCCCGGAGGGAATCCACACGCCGCCGCGCCGTCCGCCCAGCGCGCTGCCGGCGCCGCCGAGGAGCAGGATCGCGAGCCACGCGAGCAGCGCGACGACGAGGGTGACGAGGATCGACCCCGCGACGAACCACGCGACGCCGCCTGCGAGGGCGCTGCCGACGGTGGCGCCGCCGACCTTGCCGAACAGCGCCTTCAGCAGCCCTCCGATCAGCGAGACCCCGACGAGCGCGACGATCACGATCGTGCCCCAGTCCAGATCCGCCACGCCGCGCCGCGCCGGCGTGCGCTGTTCCGGCGGCGGCAGGTCGCCCTTCTGGACGATGCCGGCAATCCGGTCCACGCCGGCGTCGATGCCTGCGGCGTACTGGCCGTCCCTGAACTTCGGGGCGACGTCCTCGGCGATGATCCGGCGCGCGATCGCGTCGGTGATCATGCCCTCGAGGCCGTAGCCGACCTCGAGGCGCATCCTGCGGTCGTCCTTCGCCACCAGGAACAGCACGCCGTCGTCGCGCCCCTTGCGCCCCACCTTCCACGCGTCCGCGACGCGGATCGAGTAGGTTTCGATCGGCTCCGGCTGCGTCGTCGGAACGATCAGCACCGCGATCTGGGCGCCGGTGGCGGTCTCGAAACCGGCGAGCCTCGAATCGAGCGACGCGCGCTGCGCGTCCGAGAGCGTCGCGGTGAGGTCGGTCACTCGCGCGGTCAGCGCCGGAACCGGCTTCAGCCCGTCGGAGCCGCCCTCCCATGCCGGCGACTGCGCCAGCGCAGCATCCGGCAGGAGCCACGCGAGCGCGGCGGCCGCAACGATCGAGAGGGGGAACGCGGGCATGCGCGGAGGACGCGAGGCGCCGAAAGGACGAGGCGCCGCGGCGGCGACCGGCCGCCCCGCTGCGGCGCCTTCTCCCGTCAGCCCTTCTTGTCGGGCGCCTTGCCGAAGTCGACGGCCGGCGGCTTCGCGATCGCCGCCTCGTTCTCGACCGTGAAGTTGGGCTTCACGTCCATCTTGAACAGCATCGCGGTCAGGTTGGTCGGGAACGAACGCACCGTCGTGTTGTACGCCTGCACGCTCTCGATGAAACGCTTGCGCGCGACCGTGATCCGGTTCTCGGTGCCCTCGAGCTGCGACTGCAGGTCGCGGAACAGCGCGTCGGACTTGAGCTGCGGGTAGTTCTCGACGACCAGCAAGAGGCGCGACAGCGCCCCGGTGAGCTGCCCCTGCGCCTGCTGGAACTTCGCGAACGCGGCCGGATCGTTGACGAGTTCGGGCGTCGCCTTGATCCCGGCGACGTTCGCTCGCGCGTTGGTGACCGCCTCCAGCACTTCGCGCTCCTGCGCCGCGTAACCCTTCACCGTGTTCACGAGGTTGGGCACCAGGTCGGCGCGACGCTGGTACTGGTTGATCACCTCGGACCAGGCCGCCTTGATCTGTTCGTCCTGCGACTGCAACGTGTTGTAGCCGCACCCGGACAGCGTGAGCACCGCGGCGAGCGCCGCGAGCGTGGCGAGCTTCCTCAGCATGTTGCCTCCATCAAGGTCGAAGGCCGCGCGATCGCGGGCGGTCCCCACTATGCGGGCGGCCGAACGGTCGCGCAAGGGGTCATGCGCCCGCCGGCGGCGGCGGGGGATCCGACGACGCCACGCGACGCGCGAAGAGCAGGTCTTCCCACGCCTTCGCCTTCTCCGGCAGGCTGCGCAGCAGGTAGGCCGGGTGGTAGGTGACGACGAGCGGAATGCCGCCGTAGCGGTGCGCTCGCCCGCGCAGGCTCGCGATCGTCGCATCCGTGCCCAGCAGCAGCGACGCCGCGCTCTTGCCCAGCGCGACGACGAGCTTAGGACGGATCAGCGCGATCTGCCGCTCGAGATACGGCCGGCACGCCTCGGCCTCGCCCGGCTCGGGCGCGCGATTACCCGGCGGTCGGCACTTCACGACGTTGGCGATGTAGACGCGCTCGCCGCGGCGCATGCCCAGCGCGCCCAGCATGCTGTCGAGCAGCCGGCCGGCCTGGCCGACGAAGGGCTCGCCCTTCGCATCCTCCTCGGCACCCGGTCCTTCTCCGACGAAGAGCCAGTCGGCGTCGCGGTCGCCGACGCCCGGTACGGTCTTGTTGCGCGCCCGGCAAAGCCCGCAGGCGGTGCAGGCGGCGACGTCCGCGTCGAAGGCCTCCCAGCCGAGCGCGGCGATGCGCGCGCGGCGCAGGTCCGCGTCCACGGTCCCGCCGCCCTCGCGCGCAGCCGGCGTCGCGGATCCGTCGGAACTCCGCGCTTCCGCCGTGCCGGGTTCGGCACGGCCGCGCAGCCGCCACTCGGGGGCGAGCTTCAGTTCGCGCAGCACGTCCTCGCGCGTCGCCATCTACGCCGCTCCGTCGTCGCGTCGCCTCGTCGGCACGAGCGCGCGCCGCAGCACCAGCGCATCCTCGCGCGGCGACGAAGCCGTCGCCGGATAGTAGTCGTCGCGCCGCGCGACCGGTTCGAACCCTTCGGACGCGTAGAGCGCGTGCGCCGGCGCGTTGGACACCCGGACCTCGAGGAAGCACCGCTCGGCCCCCGCCTGCGCCGCGAACTCGACGAACTGGCGCAGGAGCGCGCGTCCGAGTCCGGCGCGGCGGGCGTCCGGCACCACCGACAGGTTGAGCACCTGCGCCTCTCCGGGCGCGAGCATCAGCACCCCGAACGCCACGATGCGGCCTTCGCGTTCGCCGACCCTGGTGCAGTAGCCGGCCGCGATCGCGTCGCGGAAGTTGCCGACGGTCCAGGGCACCGCGTGGATCTCGCGTTCCAGCGCAGCGACATAGGCGAGGTCACGGGTCTCCAGCGGACGCCAGGCGACCGGCGCGCGCAACGAAGGCTCGTGGAGGACGCTCGCCACGGTCACAGCGTCGCCCCGGCAGCGCGCTCGACTGCCGTGAGCGCGACGCGGTGGCGGACGTAGAGCGGGTGCGCGTCCCTTGCGGCGACGACCTCGCCGCGCGCGATGCGCGGGGCAGCGATCTCGCCGACCGCGCGCGCCGACGGCTTGAGCCCTGCGTCGACCCCTGCGACACCGAGGCGTGCCGCGAGCGCGGGCCAGGCGAGGAAACCGTTCCCTGCCCCGAACGGCGTCCCGCTCGGCCGCGCGAGCGCATCGGGCTTCGCCACGGCCGGCGCAGCGATCTCCCGCCACGCAGCGGCACCGGTGCGCGCGTACGAGGCGACGTAGACCTCGCGCATGCGCGCGTCGAGGCACGCCAGCACCGCGGTCGCACCGTGCGTGCGCCACGCTTCCTGCGCGAGCGCTTCGAGCGTTCCCACCGGCACGAGCGGAACGCCGGCGCCCAGCGCCAGCCCCTGGGCCACGCCGCAGGCGATGCGAACGCCGGTGAACGATCCGGGGCCGGCGCCGAACGCGATCGCATCGAGCGAGCCGAGCGCCCAGCCAGTCTCCGCCAGCACTTCGCGGACGCGGGGCAGCACGCGCTCCGCGTGCGCCTGTCCGGCGCTCTCGTCGCGGCACGCGAACTCCCGGCCGTCGCCGCAGGCAACGGACAGCCGCTCGGTCGCGCAGTCGATCGCGAGGATGCGCATGGCGCCGATTCTACTTCGGGCATGCGGGTCCGCCCGGTAGAATCGACCCCTTTTCACGGAACCGGCTGGGCATGGGCAGCGTCGACATCGTCGCGCTCGACTACGAGGGCCGCGGCGTCGCGCGGATCGACGGCAAGGCCGCCTTCGTCGAAGGCGCGCTGCCCGGAGAAGCGGTCGCGGTCGAGATCGTCCGGCGAAAGCCGACCTGGGAGCTCGCGCGGGCGACGGCGGTCGAACGCGCGGCCGCGGATCGCGTCGCACCGCGCTGCCCGCACTTCGGCACCTGCGGCGGCTGCACGCTCCAGCACGCGGCACCCACGCTTCAGGTGGCCGCGAAGCAGCGCACGCTCGAGGAGGCGCTCGACCGGATCGGCCGCGTTCGCCCGGGCATCCTGCTGCCCCCGCTCCACGGGCCGGCATGGGGCTACCGGACGCGCGCACGGCTCTCGGTGCGCCACGTGCCGAAGAAGGGAGGCGTGCTGGTCGGCTTCCACGAACGCAAGTCGAGCTACGTCGCCGACATGCGCGAGTGCCACGTGTTGCCGCAGCGCGTGTCCGCGCTGCTCTCGCCGCTGCGCGACCTGGTCGGCGGACTGTCGATCCGCGACCGGCTGCCGCAGATCGAGGTGGCGGTCGGTGGACGCGGGGACGACGTCGGGGTCGAGCACGTCGTGCTCGTCCTGCGCGTGCTCGACCCGCCGGCTCCCGACGACGAGGCGGCGCTGCGCGCGTTCGCCGCGAGGCACGCGGTGTCGCTGTGGCTCCAGCCCGGCGGACCCGGGAGTGCCGCGCCGATGGCCCCGGACGATCCGGGACTCGCCTACTCGCTCCCCGAGTTCGGCCTCGTCATGCCATTCTCGCCCACCGAATTCACGCAGGTGAATCCGCACGTGAACGAGGTGCTCGTTCGACGGGCGATGGCGCTGCTCGCGCCCGCATCGGGCGAGCGCGCGGCGGACTTCTTCTGCGGTCTCGGCAACTTCACGCTGCCGATCGCGCGCCTCGGCGCGACGGTCGCCGGGATCGAAGGCAGCGAGCCGCTCGTCGCGCGGGCGCGGGAGAACGCCGCCCGCAACGGCCTCTCATCGCGCGCGAGCTTCGCAGTCGCGAATCTGTTCGCCGCGACGCCAGAGTCGATCGCGCCGCTCCTGCCGCTCGACAAGGTGCTGATCGACCCGCCGCGCGAAGGGGCGGTCGAACTGGTCAAGGCATTCCCGTCGGCCGCCGAGGACGCGGCGCCGAAACGCATCGTCTACGTGAGCTGCAATCCCGCGACGCTCGCGCGGGACGCTGCGGTGCTCGTCCACGACCGCGGATACACGCTCGCCGCGGCGGGTGCCGTCAACATGTTTCCGCATACGGCGCACGTCGAGTCGGTGGCGCTGTTCGTGCGGGATGCGGCCGGGTAACGAGATTCGGGGGAAATCGGGGACAGACCCGGGTTTCGGTGTCAGGGGGAAATCGGGGACAGGGCGGTGTAACCCCGTCATTGCAACACCTTCTGGTTCAATGGAGAAGGGAGGTGTTCAATGGGACAAAGTCGTAGGTTCACGGCGGCGGAGCAATCGGCGATATGGGAGGCG
>JADLBN010000195.1 GCA_020847675.1 Burkholderiales bacterium
AGCCGGTTCGCGAGTTCGCCGGAGTTGGTGAACAGCAGCAGCCCTTCGGTGTTGAAGTCGAGGCGGCCGACCGCGATCCAGCGGCCGTCGCGGATCGCCGGAAGCATGCCGAACACGGTGGGACGCTCTTCGGGGTCGTCGCGCGTCACCAGTTCGCCGGTGGGCTTGTGGTAGACGAGAACCCGCGCCTTCGGCTCGGCGAAGCGTACCTTCACCGGCTCGCCGTTGATGCGCACCTCGTCGCCGGGACCGACCTTCTGCCCGATCTCCGCCGGCATCCGGTTCACCGTGATGCGCCCGGCGAGGATCATGTCCTCCATCGCGCGGCGCGAACCGAAGCCGCAGCTCGCCAGCACCTTGTGCAGGCGCTGCGGCTCCGAGAAGACCTCGTCAGTGGAGCGTTTGTGTTTCGGAGGCGGCAGGCTCGCCTCGAAGCCCTGCATCGCCAGGCTCGACTGGTGCGGATGCAGGGTCGACTGCCGCATCGGCCCCGAGGATCGGGGTCGCGAGTGCGAGTGCCGCCTCGGCGGCCTTGGCTGGGGCATCGGGAGTCTCCAGGAGAGTTGAGGCGTCGAGCTCGGTCAGGGGGGGCAGCTCCGCCAAGGAGCGCAGGCCGAGATCGTCGAGGAACGCGCGGGTCGTCGCGTAGAGCGCCGGGCGTCCCGGCGTCTCGCGATGTCCGACGACCTCGATCCACTGCCGGTCCTCGAGCGCCTTCACGACGTTCGTGGACACGGCGACCCCGCGGATGGCCTCGATGTCGCCGCGGGTCACGGGTTGCTGGTAGGCGATGATCGCGAGCGTCTCCATCACCGCGCGCGAGTAACGGGGCGGCTTCTCGGGCGAGAGCCGGTCGAGCCAGGTCTGGAGCGCGGGCACCGCCTGGAACCGCCATCCGGAGGCGACCTGGACGAGCTCGACCTTGCGCCCTGTCCAGTCGTCCCGTATCTCGCCCAGGATCCTGCGCACCGTCTCGGCGTCGAGCGGCGGGTCGAACAGCCGTGCGAGTTCGGCGGCCGCGACCGCTTCGCCGGCAACGAGGAGTGCCGCCTCGAGGACGCGCTTGATCTCGGTCAGGTCGCCGACCGCGCCCGGGGTCTCGACCTCGGGCGGACGAAGTTCGTCGTTCATGGAGTCTCGCCTGCGAGCGCGAACGCGGTCTCGCCTTTCGCGTGGACGTGGATCGGCGCGTAGGCCGCGGCCTGCGTGAGATCGACGAGCTGCTCGCGCGCGAGTTCGAGCAGCGCGAGGAAGGTCACGACGAGGTGCGGCACGTCGGCGTGCTCGGCGAAGAGCGAGGTGAACTCCGCGTAGCGTCCGGGCACGAGCACCTTCAGCACCCGGCTCATCTCCGCCCGCACCGAGAGCTGCTCGCGCGTAACGAGGTGATGGCGGTTGACGCGGGCCCGTTGCACGAGGCCGGCCCACGCGGCGCGCAGGTCCTCCGGATGCACCTGCGCGAAGCGCTCGCTCGCCACGCGCTCGAACCACACGCGCACCAGCGCGAAGTCGCGCCCGGCCTGCGGCAGCTCGTCGATCGCGCGCGCGGCCGCCTTCATCCGCTCGTACTCGAGCAGGCGGCGGACCAGTTCCGCGCGCGGGTCCTCGGTCTCGTCGCCGTGAGCGGCCGGCGGGCGCGGCAGCAGCAGGCGCGACTTGATCTCGATCAGCACCGCAGCCATCAGCAGGTACTCGGCGGCGAGTTCGAGCTGGGTGCGCCGCATCATCTCGACGTAGCCCAGGTACTGGCGGGTGAGCTCCGCCATCGGGATGTCGAGCACGTTGATGTTCTGCCTGCGGATCAGGTAGAGGAGCAGATCGAGCGGGCCCTCGAAGGTGTCGAGGAACACCTCGAGCGCCTCCGGCGGGATGTAGAGGTCCGCCGGGAGTTCCGCGAGCGGCTCGCCGTAGATGCGCGCGAGCGGCTTCGGCGAGGGCGACGGATGCTCGAGGTCGAGCGAGGATGCGGTCGACATCGCCGGTTCAGCCGTACCCGAGGCCCATCGCCTCGCGCACGTCGCCCATCGTCTCCTCCGCCATGCCGCGCGCCTTCTCGCAGCCGTCCGCGACGATGTTGCGCACGAGTTGCGGGTCGTCGAGGTACTTCTGCGCGCGCTCGTGCATCGGCGCCTGCTCGCGGATGATCGCGTCGATCACCGGCTGCTTGCACTCGAGGCAGCCGATGCCCGCGGTCGTGCAGCCCTTCCACACCCAGTCGCGCGTCGCCTGGTCCGAATACACCTGGTGGAGCGACCACACCGGGCAGCGTTCGGGATTGCCCGGGTCGGTGCGCCGCACGCGCGCGGGGTCCGTCTGCATCGTGCGGACCTTGCGGGTGACCTCGGCCGGATCCTCGCGCAGGAAGATCGCGTTGCCGCGCGACTTCGACATCTTGTCGCCGTCGAGCCCCGGCACGCGCGGCGACGTGGTGAGGAGAGGCTGGGGCTCGGGCAGGATCACGCGGCGCGCGCCTTCCAGCCAGCCGAACAGGCGTTCGCGGTCGCCGAGCGAGAGGTTCTGCGTGTCCTCGAGGAGTTCGCGCGCCGCCGCGAGCGCGGCCTCGTCGCCCTTCTCCTGGAACGCCGCGCGCATCTCGTTGTACCGCTTCGCCTTCTTGGCGCCGAGCTTCTTCACCGCCGCCTTCGCCTTGTCCTCGAAGCCCGTTTCCTGTCCGTAGATGTGGTTGAACCGGCGCGCGAGTTCGCGCGTGAGCTCGATGTGCGACACCTGATCCTCGCCCACCGGGACCATGTTGGCGCGGTAGATCAGGATATCGGCGCTCTGCATCACCGGATAGCCGAGGAAACCGTAGTTCGACAGGTCGCGGTCGGCGAGGCTCTGCTGCTGGTCCTTGTAGGTCGGCACGCGCTCGAGCCAGCCGACCGGCGTGATCATACCCAGCAGCAGCGTGAGTTCCGCGTGCTCGGGCACCCGCGACTGGATGAACAGCGTCGCGCGCGTCGGGTCGAGGCCCGCGGCGAGCCAGTCGACGAACATCTCCCAGGTGGTGTCGGCGATCGACTCGGTCTCGTCGAAGTGCGTCGTGAGCGCGTGCCAGTCGGCGGCGAAGAACAGGCACTCGTGCTCCTCCTGCAGCCGGATCCAGTTGCGCAGCGCGCCGTGGTAGTGGCCGATGTGCATGCGTCCGGTGGGACGCATGCCTGAGAGCACGCGGTCGGCGAACATGGGCGGGGCGTCAGAGACCGAGGCGCAGGTCCACGCCGGTCAGGGCGCCGACGGCACCGATCGCCGCGCGGAACGGCGGCCCGAGCACGAGGCCGGTGGTGCCGGTGGCCGACAGCACGACGATCAGCCCGATCACCAGGAAGAAGCCGTAGCGTTCCGTATTCGAGTAGGGAATCGCGAGCGGACGCGGCAGGAGCGACAGCAGGATGCGTCCTCCGTCGAGGGGCAGCAGGGGCAGCAGGTTCACGACCATCAGCGAAACGTTGATCACCACTCCGGTGAGCGCCATGTAGGCAAGTCCGTCGCTCGCGAGCGCGCCGCGCCCGGTTGCGACCCCCGCCACGAGCGCCCACAGGAGCGCCATCACGAAGTTCACGCCCGGCCCCGCGGCCGCGACCCACAGCATGTCGCGCTTCGGCTGGCGGAGGTTGCCGAAGTTCACCGGCACCGGCTTCGCCCAGCCGAACAGGAACCCGCCCAGCAGAAGCGTGGCGAACGGCACGAGCACGGTCCCGACCGGGTCGATATGCTTCAGCGGATTCAGGGTGACGCGGCCCAGCATCCATGCCGTGCCGTCGCCGAACATCCGAGCCACGTAGCCGTGGGCCGCCTCGTGCACCGTGATCGCCAGAATGATCGGTATCGCGGCCAGCGCGATCCGCTCGAGCGACAGGTCCATCGGCGGGCATTCTACCGCAGTTCGAGCAGGCTGGCCTTTCGGGGGTCAGGCGAGGCCCAGCGCCGCCGGGTCGCCGCGCCCGGGACGGACGACCGCCCCCGGTTGCGCGGTCAGGTCGACCACCGTCGACGGCTCGCCGGCGCAGGGGCCCGCGTCGAGGAAGCCTTCGACCCGCCGGCCCACCGCGGCGACGATGGTCTCGGCGTCGTTGAGCGGCGAGGCGTCACCCGCGAGGATCAGCGACGAAGACAGCAGCGGTTCGCCGAGTTCGGCCACCAGCGCCGCGGCGACCGGATGCGACGGGATGCGGATTCCGATGGTGCTGCGACGCGGATGGCGCACCCGCCGGGGCACGTCGCGCGTCGCGGGCACGACGAACGTGTAGGGTCCCGGCACGCCCTGCCTCACCAGCCGGAATTGCCAGTTGTCGAGCCGGGCGTAGCGCCCCGCCTGCGCGAGGTCGTGGCAGACCAGCGTGAGGTGGTGCCGCTCGTCGATGCCGCGGATCGCGCGGATCCGCGCCGCCGCGTCGAACGCCTCGAGGCCGCAGCCGAGCGCGTAGCAGGAATCGGTCGGATAGACGATCACGCCGCCCTCGCGCAGCAGCGCCACCGCGCCTCGGATCAGGCGCGCCTGCGGATGGGTGGGGTGGAGCGTGAAGCGTTGGGGCATGGGGATGGGCGATAGGCGATGGGCGATGGGTGATGGGCGATGGGTGATGGGCGGTGGGCGACGGGTGATGGGCGGTGGGCGATGGGCGATGGGCGATGGGTGATGGGCGGTGGGTGATGGGTGATGGGCGGCGGGCGAGAAGGTACAAGCCAATAGCCGAATGCGAACGAACACTCGAGTTTCGTGCCTTATATCCAACAGCCACTATTTCGAAGCTATCATATAACCGGCTGCAGCAGTGGTGCGCAGTTCCCTTCGCCTATCCCCCATCGCCTACCCCCCGCCTGCCCCCCATGACCCTCCAGCAACTCCGCTACCTCTGCGCCATCGTCGACCACGGGCTCAACGTGTCCGGCACGGCGCACGCGCTGGCGACCTCGCAGCCGGGGATCAGCAAGCAGGTGCGCCAGCTCGAGGACGAACTGGGGCTCAAGGTGTTCGTGCGCCAGGGCAAACGGCTCGCTTCGCTCACGCCCGCCGGCAGCGTCGTCGTCGCGACGGCACGCAAGGCACTCTCCGAGATCGGGAACCTGACACGGGTCGCGGACGAGTACCGCCGCGAGGACGCGGGCACGCTCGCGATCGCTACCACGCACACGCAGGCCCGTTACGTGCTGCCGCGCGTGCTGCACGCATTCTCCGTGCGCTATCCGAAGGTGCGCGTGGTGCTCCACCAGGGCAACCCCCGGCAGGTCGCCGAGTACACGCTCGCCGGGGAGACCGACGTCGGCATCGCGACCGAGGCGCTCGCCGACTATCCCGAACTCGTCACGCTGCCCTGCTACACCTGGAACCGCATCGTGCTCGTGCCCCGGGCGCATCCGCTCGCGAAGCTCAAGGGGCGCCTCACGCTCGAGGCGCTCGTGCGCCATCCGATCGTCACCTACGACTTCTCGTTCACCGGCCGCTCGCAGATCAACGCGGCGTTCGCCGCGCGCGGCCTCGAACCCAACGTCGTGCTGACCGCGCTCGACGCCGACGTGATCAAGACCTACGTGGAACTCGGCACCGGCGTGGGGATCGTCGCGCAGATGGCCTGGGATCCGGTCCGCGACAAGGGGCTCGTGAAACTCGACGCGAGCCACCTGTTCGCGCCGTCGACGACGCGCCTCGCCCTGCGCCGCAACGCCTTTCTGCGCGGCTACGTCTACGCATTCGTCGAACGGTTCGCGCCGGCGTACCGCCGCGAGCAGGTGGACGCCGCGCTCTCGGGCGGAGCGGCCAGGACTTGACCGCCGCCTCGCCGCCGCCCAAGGCTCCGCCCCCGATGGCGCGGACCTGGTCGTTCGCCGCGCTGCTCGGCGCGCTGGTGATGGTCGGCCCGTTCTCGATCGACCTCTACCTGCCGGCGTTCGCCGCGATCGGCGGCGCGTTCGCCGTCCCCCAGGTCGCCGTGCAGGCGACGCTGTCGACCTACCTCTTCGCCTACGCGTTCATGATGCTGTGGCACGGCGCGCTGTCCGACGCATTCGGCCGCCGGATCGTGGTGCTCACGAGCCTCTCGGTCTACGCGGTCGCGACGCTCGGGTGCGCGATCGCCGGCAACATCGAGTCGCTGTGGCTCGCCCGCGCGCTGCAGGGGCTCTCCGCCGGCGCCGGACTCGTGGTCGGCCGCGCGATCGTCCGCGACCGGTTCCACGGACCCGAAGCGCAGCGGCTGATGTCGCAGGTCACGCTCGTGTTCTCGATCGCGCCCGCGGCCGCGCCGGTGATCGGCGGCATCCTCCTCAACGCGCTGGGTTGGCGGTCGATCTTCTGGGCGCTCCTCGCGTTCGTCCTCGCGCTGACGTTCTGGGCCGCGCGCTCGCTGCCCGAGACCCATCCTGCCGCCTCGCGCCAGCCGCTGCATCCGCGCGTGCTCGCGAGAAACTACAGGACCGTGGCCGGCCACGCGGGATTCCTGCGGCTCGCGTTCGTGCCGGCGCTCAATTTCTGCGCGTTCTTCCTCTACATCGCGGGAGCGCCCGCGTTCCTCGTCGACCGGCTCGGCGTGTCGACGATGGGTTTCGGGTGGCTGTTCATCCCGCTGATCGCCGGCGTGATGATCGGCGCCACCGCGTCGGGACGCGCCGCCGGGAGGATCACGCCCTGGCGCACCGTGCGCCTGGGCTTCGCCTTCATGGGCTTCGCGGCGCTCGCCAACCTCGTCATCTGCCTCGTTGCTCCGCCGCACGTCGCCCTCAACATCGCGCCGATCTTCGTGTTCATGATCGGCTCGGCGATGGCGACACCGAGCCTCATGGTGATGCTGCTCGACCTGTTCCCGTCCATGCGCGGTCTCACCTCGTCGCTCCAGGGCTTCGTGCAGTTCGCGCTGGGCGGCCTCGTCGCCGGCCTCGTCGCGCCGATCCTCGACCGCTCGCTCCTGGGGCTCGCCGCGGGGATGGCCGCATTCTCGCTCGCGGCGTGGACACTGTGGGTCATCCACCAGCGCCACGAGCGCGTTCTTCCTTCAAACTGACCCGGAAATCCCTTCATGTCCGTTCGCCCCCTCGCCGCCCTCTTCGCCTTCGCCTGCGCCCTCGCGGCGGCGCCGGTCCCGGCGCAGCCCGCCGACGGCAAGCCGCAGGCGCTGCCGATCACCCGGCTCAAGGTCGGCGGGCACGCGGTCGACGCAGAGGTCGCCGCAACGCCCCACGAGCGCCAGATCGGCCTCATGTACCGCTTCAACCTGCCCGCCGATCGCGGGATGCTGTTCGTGTTCCCCCGGCCCGAGCCGCTCTCGTTCTGGATGCGCAACACGTACATCCCGCTGTCGATCGCCTTCATCGACGCCGAAGGCCGGATCCTGAACGTCGAAGACATGGCGCCGCGCGACGAGACCGGCGTGCCTTCGCGCGGCGCCGCGCTGTATGCGCTCGAGATGCGCAAGGGCTGGTTCGCCGACCGCGGGGTCGTCGCGGGAGCGCGGGTCACCGGTCTGCCCCCGGCATCCCGGCAATGACGCCGCAGGCCGAGCGCCTGAACGATACAGGCCATCGGGTCTGCTGTTGACGGCGCGGCCGCGTGGTGTACCGGGAGGGTCGCCGCGCCACGGAAACGGCAACCAGATCACCCGCGACCCGCGGAACCGCCAGTCCCGCTGTTGGATTCACGCCACCAGAGCGCAGACGGTGCGGCGAAACGACCGCGGCCGGCTCGAACTCCGCGCCTGCTGCGGCCCTTCGAGCCATCTCGTCCCATGCGAATGGCATAGGACGTTCACGACGCCTGGGACGCGGCGACGGGCAAAGGCGCCAGCGATCAACCGCTCGTCGCCTGCTTGTACACGACAATCTGACCTGCTCTACGATGCATGCTGAACTCCTGCCTCGCATCGGTCATGGCACCGTCCACCCGTTCGCCCTCGGCGTCGCCGCCGCCGGTCGCATTGGTCGTGGCCGATCCCGCAGCGAGCGCGGCCCCGGTCGACCCGGCTGACGTCATCCGCGGCTGGGCTCGGGGTCTCGACTGCGACGGCGTGTCGCTGGTGCTCCTCCGCGACGACGAGACTTTCACGCCAAACGGTCCGATCCTGTGGTCCACGTGGGGCGAACGCTGGCTGCGGGCCTATAGCGCCGCCGGATGGTTCGACGTGGATCCGCGCGTCGAAGTCCCGATGGCGCACGGCCGGCCGTGCCTGTGGGACGGCGGAACCCTGGTAGCCGAAGGCCGGCGAGCCCGCTTTCTCCACGAAGCGGCACGCGTCGGCATCCGCTGCGGACTCGCCATCCCGATCCGCAACCGGCAGGGTCGCGCCATCGTGGCGTTCGATTCGTCGACCACGGGAATGACGGCTGCCCGGCGCGAAGCGATGCTCGCGCGGCTGGGCGAGGCGACCTGGGTCGCCGAGACCATCCACGCGAGCCGTTACGTCGCGCAAGGCGCGCGCGCACCGCGCGCTGACTCCCCGGAGGCCACCCTGTCGGCACGGGAACGCTCGTGCCTCGCGCTGTCGGCGCGCGGGTTCACGAGCCGGGACATCGCCACCCGGCTCGGCATCGCCACGCGCACCGTCGACTTCCACATCGGCAACGTCCTCGTCAAACTCGCCGCTGCCAACCGCCACGAGGCGATAGCCAAAGCCGCCGCGCGCGGCTTGCTCGCGCACTGACCGGCCGTCCGGCTGCGTTTCAAGTCGCAGACGCGAGGCGATTCCCCGGACCGCGCATCGCGGGGCGCGAGACGGCAGCGGCGGCTCCGCTTTTGCATCGACGTCAGCGGGTCAGCGCCAGGTCGCGGCCGCCGAGTTGTATTGGCGAACGCGACTCGTTATCATTCGTATATGTGAGTGGCCGACGCCTTGCGCCGACCCCTCACCGCGCCAGCCAGGGTCTTCCCAGCCAGCCGTGTCCGGTCCCTGCGACCACGCCACCGACCCGGGGAGAGTCCCAGCATGTCCGCATCCGCCGCACCCGAGCGAATCCGCTCCGCCTTCACGCCCCGCCGCCTCGCCAGCGCCGTCCGCTCCGGGATTCGTGTCCCGCAGCGCGCGCTCGGCATCGCGTCGTTATCGCTGTTCGGAGCCGAGGGCGGCGCCTGGGCGCAGACGCCGACCGCACCCCCTCCCACCCTCCCGGAAGTGCGTGTCCGCGACCGCGACAGCTTCCGGACCGACGCGACGAGCACGGTCACCGGCACCGAGACGCCGC
>JADLBN010000196.1 GCA_020847675.1 Burkholderiales bacterium
ACCATCTGCGCGCCCATGTTCTCGAACTTGTCCTTGAGCTCGATCTCCTTCGCGACCGAGACGCCGTCCTTGGTGATCGTCGGCGCGCCGAAGCTGCGCTCGAGCACCACGTTGCGGCCCTTCGGGCCGAGCGTCACCTTGACGGCGTTCGCGAGCACGTTCACGCCGTTGACCATCTTGTTCCGGACGTTTTCGCCGAAACGGACATCCTTGGCTGCCATGGGGAAAAGTCTCCTGGGAGAATTCGGTGGGAAGGAATCAGGCGACGACGCCGATCACGTCGTCTTCGCGCATATGGAGGTAGTCGTGGCCGTCCATCTTGAATTCCTGGCCCGAGTACTTGCCGAAGAGGATCTTCTCGCCGACCTTGACGCCCATCGGCACCAGCTTGCCGTTGTCGTCGAGCTTGCCGGGGCCGGCCGCGACGACTTCGCCCATCGAGGGCTTCTCGGCCGCGGTGTCCGGAATCACGATGCCGCCAGCCGATTTCCTTTCCTCTTCCAGCCGCTTGACGATGATCCGATCATGCAAGGGACGAAGCTTCATGGTAAGCGCTCACTCCTGAGTGTTCGATTGATAATCAATGACTTGGACCGATCACCGCTAAGCATTCCGCGGGAGGTCGCCGACGGCGCGGACGGCGTTGTTAGCACTCGACCGCAACGAGTGCCAATTATAGGGTCAAACCACCCATCATTTCAACCCGTCATCGGGAAGCCTGCGGCACCCCTGATCAAGATCGTGTCAGCCTCGTCCCGGGATTGGAAAACGCTCCGGTCGCGCGACCGGCTCTCCATTGCGAGCGAGAAACCGGTTCCGTCCGGCGGGTCTCCGCGTTCGTTGATCGCGTTGCCGAAGCCCGACCGACCGCCGTCCGTCCGCTGCCAGACGCTGCCTGTAAGGCCGAGACCCGTTCGAGGTCGCGAGCGCGTTAGCGTTGCCTGCAACCGGAACGCCCGCCTGCCATGCTAAGACCCGCCCACATCGGACACCTCGCGCTCCTGCGCTCGCTCATCCGCGACGCGGCGCGCGACGGCGCTTTCGATCCTGCCCTCGCCTGGGACTCGCCGGCGGCCACCCGCTTCTTCGCCGAGCTGCGCCAGGCGCTCAAGACCGGCTATTTCGTGGTCGAGGACACCACGTCGCGCTCGGTGCGTACGGTCGCGGTCCCGGGCTACGTCTACTGGGCGGACGAGACCGCGGGCAGCGAGCCTCCCGTGGGCTTCGGCCTGTTCCGGGCGATCGACGACGGCTACGAACTCTGGCTGACCGGCCTCGAGGCCCACCTGCGCGGACGCGGCCACGGACGCGCGATGCTCAACGCCCTGTTCTCGACGCCGACCGGGCGCAGGACCAAGCAGATGCGGGTGCGTCGCTCGGCCCGCACCGCGGCCGTGCTCGAACACCTGCTCGCCGAGCACGGGTTCACCGCCACGCGCGAATCGGAGCGCGAAACCCGGTTCGTCCGCGTGGCGCCGCTGCCGCCGGTCGAACCGCCCGCAGCGCCTCGCCGCCCTCTGCACTGACACCCGGTCCGCCGCGCGCGCTCGCGCGCCGTCTCGCGCGCTTCACGCGGCCTTGCGGGGCTGCTCCACCACGACGGCCGGGACCTTGTTCACGACGCTTCGTCCCGACGCGATCCACGCGTCGAGCCCGCCGGCGAGGGGTCTCGTCCGGCTGAAGCCTCGCGAGCGCAGGATCTGCGCCGCGCGCCGCGCGGCTTCCTCGTTCGGGCAGGCGCAGTAGAGCACGATGTCGCGGTCGGTCGGGAAGTCGCCTGCCGTCCTGTCGATTTCGTCGAGGTCGAGCAGCACCGCGCCGGGAATGTGCGGCCGGTGGTCGTGGGCGAGCGCCGAGCCGACGTCGATCAGGTGCAGCGGCGCCCTCCCGTCGATCAGCGCGGCCAGTTCGTCCACGGTGATGCGCGAGGCGAGGACCAGGCGGGACAGCCTCCAGCGTTGCCACGCCTTGTGGAAGACGTACGCGGCGAGCAGCGCACCGATCGCCATCGCGGCGGCAGCCGAGTTCTGCGCCATCCAGCCGAGCACGACGTCGACCTGCCGCGAGAACACCCACCCCGCGGCCATCGCGGCGCCTACCCACAGCGCGGCGCTCGCCACCGCGGCGCCGAGAAAAGGCCCGAGCGGCATACGGAGCGCCCCGGCCATCGGCGGCGCCACGGTCGAGAAACCGGGCACGAACTTCGACACCACGACCGAGATGAACCCGTAGCGCTCGAAGATGCCCTCGGTCTGGCGCACGCAGGCGTCCGGCGAGAGCGACACGCGGCACAGGAGTTTCAGCACCCGGTAGCCATAGCGGCGTCCTGCCCAGAACCACAGGAGGTCGGCGAATACGGACGCAGCGACCGAGGCCGCGAACACGCCGGTTGCCGAGATGCGCGAGGCCGCCGCCATCGCGCCGGCGACGATCATCGTCGGCACCGCGGGGATGGGCAACCCGAGCTGCTGCAGCAGGACGTTGAGTCCGACCAGCGGAACTCCGAATTGGGCGAGCGAAGCGGACAGGGCGTCCATGCGGCGGCAGGCGCGGAAAAGCGGAGCGCACAGGGTGGAGGCGGCGCCCGGGCAATGCAACCCCGGAAGTTGCATACTGTCGCGCGGTTCCGCGGGGCACCGGCCGGCGGCTCCCGAGGGGGCGGCTGCAATGGGCCGCGCGTGCTACCGTAACGCCGACTCGAGAGACCCGACCATGGACGAGAACCTCCAACCCGGTGCGAAGACCCTTCCAGCCTTGCCTAAACCCGCTTCCGGCGCGGACGGCGGCGCCCCCGGACCGGGCAAGCGCGAACCCCGTTCCCTTCAGGCAGGCCGCGGGGCCGCATGGTGGAGCGAAGGCTGGCAGGTGTTCATGGCGGCACCAGGCACCTGGGTCCTCGTCACGATCGTCCTGTTCCTCGTCATGGTGGCGCTCACCATGGTTCCGATCCTCGGGAGCGTGGCGCAGACCGCGCTCGCACCGGTGTTCGGCGGCGGCATCGCGCTCGCCT
>JADLBN010000325.1 GCA_020847675.1 Burkholderiales bacterium
AATCGGCGATATGGGAGGCGCGGAGGGAAGGCCTGTCCATTGTGCGGATCGGGCGTCGGCTGGACCGCCATTTCGTGTCGGTTTACGGGTTGTTGCGACGAGCCGGGGGGTATGCGCCGCGATCTCGGCGGCGAAGCGCTCGGGCGTTGCGCGCGGAAGAGCGAGAGGAGATCTCCCGCGGCCTTGCCGCCGGATGTTCGCTGCGCGAAGTTGCCCGCAGGCTCGGCCGCAATGCTTCGACCATCAGTCGCGAGCTCGAGCGTAACGGCGGTCCGGCGGCCTATCGGGCCGCCGCCGCCGACGCCCGAGCGTGGGAGTGTGCACGCCGGCCGCAGCGGTGCAAACTGGCGCGGGCGCCGCGGTTGCGGCGCTGGGTTGCGCGCAAGCTCGAGCAGGACTGGTCGCCGCGGCAGATTGCGATTGGCTTGCGGCGCGCCTTCCCCGAAGATGGGCGGATGCGGGTGTCGCACGAGACGATCTATCGCACGCTGTTCGTGCAGGCGCGCGGGGCGCTGAAGCAAGAGCTGGTCGCGCACCTGCGGCGCGGGCGGGTCATGCGGCAACCGCGCCGGGCGGTGGCTGGCACGCCGAGCATAGTCGATGGCATTTCGATCCGGCAGCGGCCGGCGGAAGCCAACGAGCGAACCGTGCCGGGGCACTGGGAGGGCGATCTGTTGATGGGCGGTAACAGCTCGCAGGTCGGCACCCTGGTCGAACGGCGCTCTCGGTTCCTGATGCTGGTCAAACTCGACGGCAAGGACTCTCAGACGGTCAGCAAGGCGCTGGCGCGAACAATTCGTCGATTGCCGGCGGAATTGCGCCGATCGTTGACCTGGGATCGTGGCAGCGAGATGAGCGCGCACAAGGAGTTCACGGTGGCGACCGACGTTCAGGTGTATTTCTGTGACCCGCGCAGCCCGTGGCAGCGCGGCAGCAACGAAAACACCAATGGGTTGCTGCGACAATACTTTCCGAAGGGCACAGACGTTTCCGGATACAGCCAGGCCGCGCTGAACAAGATCGCACGACGGCTCAACGAACGACCCCGCGAGACGTTAAACTGGCTCACGCCTCACGAAGCACTCAAGGCAGCTGTTGCAACGACGGGTTGAGACC
>JADLBN010000197.1 GCA_020847675.1 Burkholderiales bacterium
GATGCCGCGCACCGTCGGGCGGATGCCGCGCCAGCGGTTCGCGCCGGCCTTGCCGATCGAGCGCAGGCTGTGCTCCTCGTTGCCGACCTCGCCGATCGTGGCGCGGCAGTCGACGTGCACCTTGCGGATCTCGCCCGAGCGCAGGCGAAGTTGCGCGTGGTTGCCTTCGCGCGCGAGGACCTGGACCGCCGCGCCCGCGGACCGCGCGAGCTGCGCGCCGCGGCCCGGCTGCAGCTCGACGCAGTGCACCGTCGTGCCGACCGGGATGTTCCGCAGCGGCAGCGTGTTGCCCGGCTTGATGCCGGCCTCGCCGCCCGACAGGAGTTCCTGCCCGACCGCGACGCCGCGCGGCGCGATGATGTAGCGGCGTTCGCCGTCCTTGTAGCACAAGAGCGCGATGATCGCGCTGCGGTTCGGGTCGTACTCGAGGCGCTCGACCTTCGCCGGGATCCCGTCCTTGTTGCGGCGGAAGTCGATCACCCGGTAGTGGTGCTTGTGGCCGCCGCCCTTGTGGCGGACGGTGATGCGGCCGTGGTTGTTGCGCCCCGAGCCGCGCTTCGTCGACTCGGTGAGCGCGTCGAACGCCCGGCCCTTGTGCAGGGACGGGTTGACGACCTTGACCAGCGCGCGGCGCCCGGCCGAGGTCGGCTTGACTTTGACCAGTGCCATCTCAGGCCTCCTGCGCGAAGTTGATTTCCTGGCCCGGCTTCAGGCACACGTAGGCCTTCTTCCAGTGGCGGCGGCGGCCGACGAAGCGGCCGAACCGCTTCTCCTTGCCGCGGACGTTGCTGATCTGCACGCTGTCGACTTCGACCTTGAACATCAGCTCGACCGCGGCCTTCACCTCGGGCTTGGTCGCGTCCTGCGCGACGCGGAACACCACCTGGTCGTGCTTGTCGCCGACGAACGTGGCCTTCTCGGACACGACCGGCGCGAGCAGCACGGTCATCAGCCGCTCCTGCGCGTACTTGGTGGGGGCGTGGGTGCGGGCGTTCATCCGAGCATCTCCTCGAACTGGCCGACGGCCGCCCTGGTGAGCAGCACGTGGTTGAAACGGACGAGGCTCACCGGATCCACCTCGCGCGCCTCGAGCACCAGCACGTCGGGCAGGTTGCGCGAGGCGAGGAACACGTTCTCGTCGAGGCGGTCGGTGACGACCAGCACGGTGCCCTCGAGCCCGAGCCCCTTCATCTTCTGCGCGAAGGCGCGGGTCTTCGGCGTGTCGGCGGCGATCGCGTCGATCACCTTGAGTCGCTCCTCGCGGACGAGCTGCGACAGGATCGACGCGATCCCGGCCCGGTACATCTTGCGGTTGACCTTCTGTGAGAAGTTCTCGTCGGGCAGATTCGGAAAGATCCTGCCGCCGCCGCGCCACAGCGGGCTGTTCGCCTGGCCCGCGCGCGCGCGGCCGGTGCCCTTCTGGCGCCACGGCTTCTTGTGCGACTTGTTGACCTCGCCGCGCGACTTCTGCGCGCGGGTGCCCTGGCGGCCGTTGGCCTGGTACGCCGTCACGACCTGGTGGATCAGCGCCTCGTTGTAGTCGCGCCCGAACAGCTCGTCGGAGGCCGCGAGCGTCGTGGCCGCCTGTCCGTCCTGGTGGATGAGCTTGAGTTCCATCGTCACGCCCCCTTCTTCGCCGGCGTCTTCACCGAGGGACGCACGATGACCGCGCCGCCGTCCGCGCCCGGGACCGAGCCGCGGACGAGCAGGAGGCCACGCTCCTTGTCGACGCGCACGACCGGCAGCGTCTGCACGGTGCGCGTGGCGTTGCCGTACTGGCCCGCCATGCGCTTGCCGGGGAACACGCGGCCGGGATCCTGCGCCATGCTGATCGAGCCCGGCGTGTTGTGCGACACCGAGTTGCCGTGCGAGGCGCGGTTCGAGCTGAAGTTGTGCCGGCGGATCACGCCGGAGAAGCCGCGGCCCTTGGTGGTGCCGGTCACGTCGACGAGCTGGCCCGCCGAGAACGTGTCGGCGCCGACCACGTCGCCCGGCTTGAGCGTCGAGGCGACCTCGGCGCTCACCGGAAACTCGCGCAGCACCTCGCCGGCTTCCACGCCCGCCTTCGCGACGTGGCCCGCCAGCGGCTTCGCGACGCGCGAGGGGCGGCGCTTCCCGTAGGCGACCTGCACGGCCACGTAGCCGTCGGTCTCCTGGCTCTTGATCTGCGTGACGCGGTTGCCGCCGACGTCCAGCACGGTCACGGGAACGGCGGTGCCGTCCTCCGCGAACACGCGGGTCATCCCGACCTTGCGTCCGACGAGTCCGAGTGACATGTCCAACCTCTCTCTTCGTTATTGGCCGGATCTCGCGATCCGGTGCCGGCTGCTATTGGCCGGCGGTGCCGACTGCGGCGATGGGCGATGGGCGATGGGAAGAGCAGGTCGCGCCGGCGCAAGGTTTTCGCCTATCGCCTATCGCCTATCGCCTATCGCCTATCGCCTATCGCCTATCGCCTATCGCCTATCGCCTATCGCCTATCGCCTATCGCCTATCGCCTATCGCC
>JADLBN010000198.1 GCA_020847675.1 Burkholderiales bacterium
ATGTTACAGATGATCGCCCGATCCTTCATCATGCGCACATGATCGACGGTAATGACGTCGATGTTGCCGGTCGCGGTGACGAAGATGTCGGCCTAGTCGCACGCGTAGTCCATCGTGACGACGCGGTAGCCCTCCATCGCCGCCTGCAGCGCGCAGATCGGGTCGATCTCGGTGACCCACACCTGCGCCGAGAGCGCGCGCAGCGCCTGCGCGCTGCCCTTGCCCACGTCGCCGTAGCCGGCGACCACCGCGACCTTGCCCGCCACCATCACGTCGGTGGCGCGCTTGATGCCGTCGACCAGCGACTCGCGGCAGCCGTACAGGTTGTCGAACTTCGACTTCGTGACCGAGTCGTTGACGTTGATCGCCGGGAAGCCCAGGCGCTTCTCCTGCGCCATCTGGTAGAGGCGCTTGACGCCGGTGGTGGTCTCCTCGGTCACGCCGCGGATCGCCGCCTTGCAGCGCGAGTAGAACGTCGGGTCGGCCGCGAGCTTCGCCTTGATCGAAGCGAAGAGCGCCTGCTCCTCCTCGCTCGCCGGATGGGTGATGCAGGACGGGTCGTTCTCCGCCTGCGCGCCCAGGTGGACGAGCAGCGTCGCGTCGCCGCCGTCGTCGAGGATCATGTTCGGCACGCCGCCGTCCTGCCACTCGAAGATGCGGTGCGTGTAGGCCCAGTACTCGTCGAGGCTCTCGCCCTTGACCGCGAACACCGGCGTGCCGCGCGCGGCGATCGCTGCGGCGGCGTGGTCCTGCGTCGAGTAGATGTTGCACGACGCCCAGCGCACGTCGGCGCCGAGCGCCTGCAGCGTCTCGATCAGCACCGCGGTCTGGATCGTCATGTGCAGCGACCCGGCGATGCGTGCGCCGCGCAGCGGTTGCTGGGGCGCGAATTCCTCGCGGATCGCCATCAGGCCGGGCATCTCGGTCTCGGCGATCGCGATCTCCTTGCGGCCCCAGTCGGCGAGCGAGAGGTCGGCGACGTGGAAGTCCTTCACGGCGCGTTCATGGGGTGCGTTCATCTCGTGTCACTCCTCGTCGGGTGACCCTCGAAACGGTCGGGGATTCGCGCCCGCCGCCCGCGGGGATCACGGGTCAACGAGCGCCGTTGCAACGGAAGGGCTCCGAGCCTGGTCGGGGCGCCCGGGCGGGCGTTCCGATTGCAGCGCTCCTCGGAGGGGGCGGATTGTACCGCAGCCGTCGCGGGAACGGCTACCGGGGCTTTGCCGCCCGCGAGGGCGGCGGCGGCGAGGCCATCAGCGCGATCAGCGCGTTCGCGAGCGTCGACTCGCGCTTGTAGAAGCCCTCGGTGTGGAAAGTCTCGGCGAGACGGAAGTGCTCGTAGTCGAGGTGGTGGCCGATCTCGTGGACCAGCGTGCGCAGGAAGGATCGGAACGCGACGACCTGGCGGCGCTGCGCGGTGCGCATCCACACCGACACCGTCGCCGGAACCGCCCGGTCCGCCGGTTCGTAGAGGCCGTGCAGTTCGCCGTAGTCGTTGGACGGTCGCTTCGCGAGCACCTTCACGCGGACTGGCGGCACGGCGTAGCCGCGCGTCAACGCATCGGTCAGGCGCTGGCAGGCGCGTTCGCAGCCGCCGCGGTCGTCGCCGGCAAGCGCCGAGGCGATCGCATCGACCGCGGCACCGTCGGCGAATCCCGGCGGCAGGTCGAGCCGGTCGATCGCGTCGCTCGCGTCGTAGGTGCGCCGGTCGGCGGCGGAGAGTTTCGCGTAGTAGGCGAAGCGCAAGAGGGGGACGGAACGAAGGCGCCGGAAGGTCCGGCATCCCGGGTGCAGGATGGAGTCGATGCGCGGCGCGTGCAACCTGAAGGCGACAAAAAGGCCGCCCGCAGGCGGCCCCTGTCAGGTGCTGCCGTATCGGTCAGCTCTTCTTGATCTTCTCGAGCATCTTGAAAATGCCCTTCGGGCTGCCGACGAACATGCG
This sequence comes from Burkholderiales bacterium, assembly GCA_020847675.1. Lineage (GTDB taxonomy): Bacteria > Pseudomonadota > Gammaproteobacteria > Burkholderiales > Casimicrobiaceae > VBCG01. The sequence continues at coordinate 1,943 of JADLBN010000198.1, forward strand.
CTTGAAGGTCTTGGGCAGGCAGCGGCGCTCGAGCGTGTTGCGGCGGGTGCGCTTGATTTCGGCCATCGGGGTCTCCGGGGGTCTCGGGCGCCGGTCTGGCCGGGGCCGGGGAAAACGGCTATTTTAGGGGAGCTTGAGTCGAAACGCCAGCCGCGGCCCGCGGGCGCCCGGCACAGGCGTTAGGCCGGCCCGAGCCCCTGCTCTTCCTGCCGCAGCCTCGCCCTCCCTCCATGCCGCGCCACGACGTCGTGATCGTCGGCGGCGGAATCGTCGGTTCCGCCGTCGCCTGTTTCCTGAAGGTCCTCGCGCCCGCGATCGACGTCGCGGTGATCGAGCCCGACCGAAGCTACGAATTCGCGTCGACGCCGCGCGCGTCCGGGGGCGCGCGCCGCCAGTTCTCCTGCCCCGAGAACGTCGCGATGTCGAACTTCAGCATCGGGTTCATCGAAGGCGCCGACCGCGAACTCGCGGTCGGCGGCGAGCCGGCGCACGTCGAGTGGCGGCGCGGCGGCTACCTCTTCATCGTCGGCGCGGAGCAACTCCCGATCCTCGCCGAGAACGCGGCGCTGCAGCGCTCGATGGGCGTGCGCGCCGACCTGCTCGACCCGGACGGGTTGCACGAGCGGTTCCCTTCGATGAATCTCGCGGGCATCGCCGGCGGCGTCCACACGCCCGACGACGGCTGGTGCGACCCGTCGGGCCTCCTGCAGGCGTTCCGCCGCAAGGCGCGCTCGCTCGGCGTCGCGTACGTCGACGACCGCGTCGTCGCGATCGACCACGACGCGACCGCGGCGCGCGCGGTCCGCCTCGCGTCGGGCGCCACGCTGGCCGCGGATCACGTCGTCAACGCCGCGGGCGCGTGGGCGAAGGAGGTCGCTGCGATGGTCGGGATGGCGCTTCCGATCGAGCCGCTGCGCCGGTTCGAGCACTACTTCGAGACGCCCAACGCGATCGAGCCGCTGCCCTACGTGAAGGACATGGCGCGGCTCGCGTTCCGTCCCGAGGGCCGCGGGTATTCGGGCGGACTCGTCGACGGCGACGAGCCGCGCGGTTTCAACTTCGAGGTCGACCACGGCTACTTCGAGCGCGTCGTGTGGCCCGCGCTCGCCGAACGCTTCCCGGCCTTCGAGGCCTGCCGCTGCAAGCGCACCTGGTCGGGCCTCTACGAGCAGTGCGAACTCGACGGCAATCCGGTGATCGGCAACTGGGCCGCGCGCCTGCCGAACTTCCACGTCGCCGGCGGATTCTCCGGGCACGGCATGATGCACGCGCCCGCCGCCGGGCGCGCGATCGCCGAACTGATCGTGCACGGCCGCTTCACGTCGATCGACCTCGCGCGGCTGGGCTACGACCGCGTCGCGCGGAACGAGCCCTATCCGGAGAGGGGCATCGTCTAGCCACGAGCGCCGGGAATCGGTGTCAGACACCGCCATTCGGCGAAGCTCCGGAAGACCGGTGTCTGACACCGAATTTGCACGCCGGTGTCTGACACCGCCCTTTGTTCAGGCGCCGACGATCCAGCCTTCGACCGGATCGATCTTCGCCGGGAGTCCGTAGTTGCGTGCCGCGCGCTGCGCGCCCCAGCCCGCGAGCATCGCGCACGCGATCGCGTCGAGCGTGTCGCCGCTGGCATCGTCGATCGCCGCTTCGGCGAGGCGCATCGGCAGGTCGACGCGCAGCGCGAAGGCGTGCGCGCCTTCGACCAGCGCCCACAGGAGGCCCACCCTCGCGTCGCGCCGTGCAGGCGTCTGCCTGCTCCGGCTGTCGCTCTTGTACGAGGGGGCGCCCGACTCGCCGCGCGAGAGCGCGATCGCGCGCATCACGAGCCCGGGATACGCCTCGAGTGCCACGCGCGACGGATCGCCTCGCGACAGGCCGGGAACGTGGACGCCGGCGGCGATGAGGCGCGGCACGCCTTCGTGGAGCATCCATCCCACCGGCGGGTTGACGAGCTTCATCGACGGGTGTGCCCCTGCCGCGGCTTCGGTGGCGCGGCGTGCGTACTTGCTTCCCGCGGGGCGTCGCGCACGGAAGCGCGCGAACCGTTCTTCGACCGCAGCGCGGTCGAGTTTCGCGTAGCGGGCGATGGTCTCGCGCCACGCGCGCTGCGAGCGCGAGCGAGCGCCCGGCCAGCCGAGCACATCGACCAGTTCGCGCGGCAGCCCGAACGGGAAGTCGAACGCGCCGACCCAAGGCCCCGGCGAGGCGAGCAGCGCCTCGAACGCGGCCCAGTCCTGCAGCGCATCGATGCGCTCGACGACGACATGATCGCCGTCGAGCCGGCCATGGGCGGCCGTGATCGGCTTCCGCCGCGAGGGCGCGCTGGTGAAGTCGACGCCGACGACGCGCACGGCGCGCAGCGGCGACCGCCCGGCCTTCGCTGGCCGGTCCTTGCCTGCGGTCGGCGATGCGTTGCGTGCGTCCAATCGTCTCCAATCGTCGGTTGCCGTCTCCGCTGCGTGCGTTGCCGGCGAACCTCCCGGCGCGAGACAGGACCGATGGCGGCGCCCGCAGGACATCCTGGCCCACCCCTTCTCAACCGCGCGCAGCGATGCCATTCTGTCACCGTCGCAGGCCCGGCCGGGCGGAAGTCGCGGAGGCGGGCGGGCAAAGCCGTGACAAAGGCCGATCCGGAACGCCGTCCGGCCGCGATCCGCAGCGCGCGCGGCCGCGCGTCCGACCGTGCAGGCAGGCCGCGGACACGCCCTCCGAACGAACACGACCATGGCCAAGCCCGTCCTGCTGCTCCTCCCCGGCCTCCTGTGCGACGACGCGGTGTGGCGCGACCAGCGCGCGTCGCTCACCCAAGCCGACTGCGTCGTTCCGCACTACGGCATGGCCCGCTCCCTCGGCGAGATGGCTCGCATCGCGCTCGCGGCCGTCACGGCGCCGCGCGTGTCGGTCGCGGGGCACTCGATGGGAGGACGGGTCGCGCTCGAACTGGCGCGGATCGCCCCCGAACGCGTCGAGCGCATGGCGCTCCTCGACACCGGCGTCGATCCCCTCGCCGCGGGCGAAGCCGGAGCGAAGGAGGTCGCCGGACGCGAAGCGCTGCTGCGGGTCGCGCGAACCGCAGGCATGCGCGCGATGGGGCGCGAGTGGGCGCGCGGCATGGTGCACCCCGATCGGCTGGACACACCGCTCTTCGACGAAATCCTCGCGATGATCGAACGCAGCACCGCGGAGCGGTTCGCCGCGCAGATCGAGGCGCTGATCCGGCGGCCGGACGCGCGCGGCGTGCTCGCCGGCCTGCGCTGTCCGACCCTCATCGCCTGCGGCCGACAGGATGCCTGGAGTCCGTTCTCGCGGCACGAGGAGATGCACCGGCTCTGCCCGGGCTCGCGGCTCGCCGCGGTCGAGCAGAGCGGCCACATGACGACCATGGAGCAGCCCGCGGCGGTGACCGGGCTGCTGCGCGAGTGGCTGTCGGCCTGAGCCTTGCACGCGCGCCCGGCGACCGCGCCGCGGCACCGGCCGACCGGCACCGGGATTGCCCGCGACGTTCACGCAATCGCTTCGTCCGCACGCAAGGAGGCTCGCCATGAACAAGACGAACGTCGCCATCATCGGTGGCGGCCCCGCGGGTCTCCTGCTGTCGCACATCCTCCACCTGCACGGCGTGGACAACGTCGTCCTCGAACGGCAGAGCCGCGACTACGTGCTGAAGCGCATCCGGGCCGGCGTGCTGGAGTTCGGGACCGTGCAGATGCTGCGCGACGTCGGGCTGGGCGAGCGCATGGACCGCGAGGGGCTCGTCCACTCGGGCTCGATGCTCGCGTGGCAGGACGAGGGCTCGCTCCTTATCGACACGGTCAAGTACGCGGGCCGGCCGATGATGGCCTACGGGCAGACCGCGATCACCGAGGACCTGTACGCGGCGCGCGACCGCGCTGGCGGGAAGATCGTCGACCAGGCCGCGGACGTGGCGCTGCACGACCTGACCTCGCCGCAGCCGTGGGTGACCTGGACGAAGGACGGACGGCAGCACCGCGTCGACTGCGAGTTCGTCGCCGGCTGCGACGGCTTCCACGGCGTGGCCCGCCAGTCGATCCCCGCCGACGTGCTTCGCACCTACGAGCGGGTGTACCCGTTCGGCTGGCTGGGGATCATGTCGCGGACCCCGCCGCTCGACAATCTGGTCTACGCGCACCACGACCGCGGGTTCGCGCTCGCGTCGCAGCGCAACCCGATGCTCTCCCGCTACTACATCCAGTGCGAGAGCGACGCGCAGCCCGGCGAGTGGCCCGACGACCGCTTCTGGGACGAGTTCAAGGCGCGCATGCCCTCGGAGTTCGCCCGGGCCGTCGTGACCGGCCCGAGCATCGAGAAATCGGTCGCGCCGCTGCGCAGCTTCGTTGCCGAGCCGATGAGCTACGGCCGCCTGTTCCTCGCCGGCGACGCCGCGCACATCGTGCCGCCGACCGGGGCCAAGGGGCTCAACCTCGCGGCCTCCGACGTGCACTACCTGTCGCGCGCGCTCGAAGCGCACTACCGGCACGGCCGGGACGACCTGCTGGAAGCCTACTCGCGGACCGCGCTGCAACGCGTCTGGGGCGCCGAGCGGCTGTCGTGGTGGCTCACCCAGCTCCTGCACGTGTTCCCGCAGGACACCGGGTTCGACCGCAGGCTGCGCCTGAACGAGTTCCAGTACCTCCGCAGGTCCGAGCGCGCGCTCGCCACGCTCGCCGAGCAGTACGCCGGGCTGCCGTTCTAGCCAATCGGTAGCCCATCGGGGACAGACCCCCATTTCTGCGGAGCCGGCCGATGCCGGCTCCGCAGAAATGGGGGTCTGTCCCCGATGGGCTAGTTTCCGGCGTACGCGCGCGCTGCGCGCGCAGGCCGCCGACGGGATCCGGCGAGCTGCCTGCGCCCGACTAGACCGGCGCGCCGCGCAGGTACTGCGGCGGGATGCGGACCGAGGCTCCGAGCGCCTTCGCCGCGTGCCATGGCCAGCGCGGATTGCGCAGGATCGCGCGCGCCAGCGCAACCAGGTCGGCGTCGCCGCTCGCAACGATCGCATCCGCCTGCGCGGGCTCGGTGATCAGTCCGACGACCATCGTCGGCAGGCCGCTCGCCGCACGGAGCGCGCGCGCGAAAGGCACGTGCAGGCCCGGCCCCGACACGATGCGCTGCGCGGGCGAGAGGCCGGCGCTCGACACATCGAGGTAGTCGCAGCGTCTCGCCGCGAGTTCGCGCGCCAGCACGACCGAGTCGTCGAGCGTCCAGCCGCCTTCGACCCAGTCGGTCGCCGACACGCGCACGCCGACCGGGACGCCGGGCGCGGCGGAGCGCACCGCGTCGAACACTTCGAGCGGAAAGCGCATCCGTCCTTCGCGCGAGCCGCCCCAGGCGTCGTCGCGCAGGTTCGCGAGCGGCGACAGGAACTCGTGCAGCAGGTAGCCGTGCGCCATGTGCACTTCGAGTGCGTCGACGCCTGCGCGCAGCGCACGGCGCGCGGCCAGCGCGAACGCGTCGCGGACGCGGTCGAGGCCGGGTTCGTCCAAGGCGACGGGCGCAGGGCCGTTCGCGTCGAACGCGACTGCCGACGGCGCGCTTGCCTGCCATGCCTGCGCGCCCGCGAGTGCCCGCCCGCCTTCCCAGGGCAGCGCCGACGACCCCTTGCGGCCGGCGTGCGCGAGCTGCAGCGCGACCGGCACGGCGGGCGCGAGCCGGCGGGCGCGCGCGAGCACGTCGGACAGGTCCCGCTCGCAGCCGTCGTCGTAGAGGCCGAGGCAGCCGTGGCTGATGCGGCCCTCGCGCGTGACCGCGGTCGCCTCGATGAAGACCAGTCCGGCGCCTGACTGGAGGAGTTGCGCCCAGTGCGCGAGGTGCCAGTCGCCCGCGCGCCCGTCGGTCGCCGAGTACTGGCACATCGGCGAGACGACGATGCGGTTGGCGAGCGCGAGACCGCCCAGCCGGTAGGCGTCGAACAGCGCCACGCGTTATCTCCGCGCGCCGGGTTGCGCGAGGGCGAGCGCGCGGAACCGCTCGTAGTCCTCGTCGCGGTCGGTGTATCCGGCGGCGATGCGCGCGGCGATGCGCGCCTCCTCGGCCGCCACGAACGCCGCTATGCCCTTGCGCTCGATGGGCCCGAGGTTCCGGTCGGCAGCGAGCAGGATGCGCGCCGCGAGGCCCGCGTCGACCGCGTCGAGGTCGGCGAGGAACAGCCTCGCCTCGGGCGGCACGTGGCGGAGGAGCTCGACCAGCGCGTCGCCCGCCGCGGGCGAGCCGATCACCACGGCATCGGGCCAGCGCGAGCGCGGAGCGCCGGGTGCCCACGCCGCAGCGAGGTGGTGTTCGGACGTGCGCCCGGCGACGCCGGCGCCTTCGCCTCGCTCCGATTCGACCACACGCACGCACACGCCGATCCACGCATCCCCGGTGCAACACGCCGCGAGCCGCGGCGCGACCGCAGCGGTCGTGGCGCGAGTCCGCTCGGTGCCTTCGTTCATCGCCTCGCGCGCCGTGAGCGCAACTGCGACATGGCCGCGCGCCGCCGCCGCGGGTCAGGGAACCGCGAGTTCGAAGCGCACGGTCCGGGCTGCCGGGGCGCCGGGCTCGAACGGACGCCGGTACGCGAGTTCGATACCGGAGGTGCCCGGCTGCACGGCGCGAAAACGGAACGTCGTGTGGCCGGCCGCGCCGACCCTGGGCACGCCGGCCGCGGTCTCGGGCTGGAAATCCGCGAGACCGACCTGCACGACCGATGCGCCCGCGAGCCGCGTCAACTCCCACCGGTACCCGGTCGAGGGCGTCGAATCGAGGTGCACGGCGATCGTGTCGCCCCGTTTGACGACTTCGCTGCGGCCGTCGATCGACGCGTCGGTATTGCGCACGATCGGCGCGCGGTTGAACGGATCGGACGCGGGATTCGACGAACAGGCCGATAGCGCGAGCATCAGCGCAGCGACGACGAACGGGCGGGGCAGGTTCATGGATCCTCCGATGTGGCGCGCGCCGTTCGCGCCCGGAACGACCAATGCTATTTTCGGCCCGGACGGTACGCGGAACAAGCCTCGCTGGAGACCCGGGCTCGTGGACGCGGCTCGCTTCCGGTCAGACGCCCGCGGCGCGCCGGAGAGCGTCGGCGCGGTCGGTGCGCTCCCAGGTGAACTCGGGCTCGTCGCGGCCGAAATGGCCGTAGGACGCGGTCTTGCGATAGATCGGGCGCAGGAGGTCGAGCATGCGGATGATGCCCTTCGGCCGCAGGTCGAACTCCTCCTGCACCAACGCGGCGATCCGCTCGTCCGCAATCCTGCCGGTGCCGTTGGTGTAGACGGTCACGTTCATCGGCTTCGCGACACCGATCGCGTAGGCGACCTGCACCTCGCACGAGCGCGCGAGCCCCGCGGCGACGACGTTCTTGGCGACGTAGCGGGCGGCGTAGGCGGCCGAGCGGTCGACCTTCGACGGATCCTTGCCCGAGAACGCGCCGCCGCCGTGCGGCGCCGCACCGCCGTAGGTGTCGACGATGATCTTGCGGCCGGTGACGCCTGCGTCGCCGTGGGGACCGCCGATCTCGAAGCGGCCGGTCGGGTTCACGAGGAAGCGCGTCCCGGCGATCATGTCCTTCGGCAGCACCGGACGGCAGATCTCCTCGATCACCGCCTCGGCGAGTTCCGCCTGCTTGTCGTTCATGCTCGGGTGGTGCTGGGTCGACAGCACGACCGTCTCGATGTGCGCTGGCTTGCCGTCGCGGTAGCGCACCGTCACCTGCGACTTCGCGTCGGGCCGCAGGAACGGCAGGCGGCCGTCGCGGCGCACCTCGCTCTGGCGCTGCACGAGCCGGTGCGCGTAGTAGATCGGGTAGGGCATGAGCGTCGGCGTCTCGTCGCACGCGAAGCCGAACATCAGGCCCTGGTCGCCCGCGCCCTGGTTCAGGTAGTCGTCGGACGCGCGGTCCACGCCCTGCGCGATGTCCGGGGACTGCTTGCCGTAGCAGACCATCACCGCGCAGCCGTCCGCGTCGAAGCGCAGCGCCGGGTCGTTGTAGCCGATCGCGCGGATCGTCTCGCGCGCGACGCGGCCGAAGTCGACGTTCGCCCTGGTGGTGATCTCGCCCGCCAGCACGACCAACCCGGTCGACACGAGCGTCTCGGCCGCCACGCGGCCGGTGGGGTCTTGCTCTAGAATCGCGTCGAGCACTGCGTCGGAGATCTGGTCGGCGACCTTGTCCGGGTGTCCTTCCGACACCGATTCCGAGGTGAACAGGTATTCGCTCATGGCTTTCCTGACGCTGTCGAACCGCCGCGCCCGCGATCGCCGCGCGGCAAAGCGGCGAATTCTAGCATTCCGGGCCGGATCGACGGCCGTCCGCCCGTCCCTTCCACGATGAGCGCGAACGTGGTTGCCGCGAATGCCGGCTCGATCGAGCGCGCCGCGGACGAACTCGCCCGCGGACGACTGGTCGCATTCCCGACCGAGACCGTGTACGGACTCGGCGCCGACGCCGCGAACCCCGCCGCGGTGCGCGCGATCTTCGCCGCCAAGGGCCGCCCTCCGGACCACCCGCTCATCGTGCACCTGCCCGACGCCACGCACCTCGACGCGTGGGCCCGCGACGTCCCTCCCGGCGCGCGCGCTCTCGCACGCGCCTTCTGGCCCGGGCCGCTGACGCTCGTCCTGCCTCGCGCGCCGCTCGCGAGCGACGAAGTCACCGGCGGACAGGACACGGTGGGCGTGCGCGTTCCCGCGCATCCGGTCGCACGGGAACTGCTCGCGGCGTTCGCGGCGCGCGGCGGGCACGGCATCGCCGCGCCTTCCGCCAACCGCTACGGCCACGTGTCGCCGACCACCGCTGCCCACGTCGCCGACGATCTGGGCGAGCGTGTCGCGCTGATTCTCGACGGCGGACCATGCGACGTCGGCATCGAGAGCACGATCGTCGCATTCGACGGCGAGCGGGCGCTCCTGATGCGGCCCGGCGGTCTCGGCGTCGACGCGATCGCGCACGTGCTGGGCCGCGCACCCGGGTCGCCGTCGCAGGGAGCGCCGCGCACGTCGGGCTCGCACGCTTCCCACTACGCGCCGCGGACCGCGGCATTCCTGGTCGACGCTCACGCGCTCGCGGCCGAACTCGCCCGCCTCGCCGATCGCGACGAGGACGTCGCCGTCCTCGCGCGCACGGCGCCGCGGCCGGCGGAGTTCGAGGGCCGCTGGATCGACGCGCCGCGCGACGCCGAAGCCTACGCGCGCGACCTCTACGCGAACCTGCGCGCGCTCGACGCTTCGCCCTCCGACGCGATCCTCATCGAGGCGCCGCCCGACGAAGCCGCGTGGCTCGCCGTGCGCGACCGGCTCGCGCGCGCCACGCACCGTTGAGGCCCGCGATGCGCGTCGTCGTCGCGCCGGACTCGTTCAAGGGCTCGCTCACCGCGCCCGAGGCCGCGGCGGCGATCGCGCGCGGCGTCGCCCGCGCCGCGCCCGACGCGGTCGCCGTCCAGCGCCCGATGGCCGACGGCGGCGAAGGCACGCTCGACGCCGTGATGCGCGCGGCCGGAGACGGCGCGATCCGCGGCACGCTCGACGTCGAAGGCGCAGACGGCGCGCGCATCGCGGCCGGGTACGGCATCGTCGAGCGCGACGGCGAACCGGTCGCGGTGCTCGAAGCGGCGCAGGTCGTCGCGATCACCGACGCCGCAGGGATGTCCGTCGACGTGACCTCCCGATCGACGCGCGGGCTGGGGCAGCAGATCCGCGCGCTCCTCGACCGCGGCCTGCGCCGGTTCATGGTCGGCGTCGGCGGCAGCAGCACCAACGACGGCGGCGCGGGCCTGCTGGCAGCGCTCGGCGTCCGGTTCCTCGATGCGGCGGGGCGCGACGTCGCATCGACGCCGCGCGGCCTCGAACGCCTCGCGCGCGCGGACGCTTCTTCGTTCGACGCGCGCCTCGCAGCCTGCGAGATCGCGATCCTGTCGGACGTGAACAATCCGCTCGCCGGGCCCCGCGGCGCCACCGCGATCTTCGGGCCTCAGAAGGGCGTCGCCGCGGACCGCGTCGCGGCGATCGATGCGACGATCGCGCGCTACGCCGCGCTGGTCGAACCTGCGCTCGGGCGCGGCGCGGCGGAGCGCCCTGGCGCCGGTGCCGCCGGCGGACTGGGGTACGCGCTGATGCTCGCGGGAGGCACCCTGCGCAGCGGAGCAGAAGTCGTCGCCGACCTCATCGGGCTCGACGCGGCGCTCGACGATGCGGACTGGGCGATCACCGGCGAAGGCCGGAGCGACGCGCAGACGCTGCTCTCGAAGGGGCCGTCGGTCGTCGCCGGCCGTGCGCGGGCGCGCGGCGTTCCCGTGTCGCTCCTGTCGGGCGCGATCGACGCTTCGTCGCTGCCGGCGCTGAATGCGCGTTTCGACGGCTGCTTCGCGCTGCCCGCGGGGCCAGCCACGCTCGACGCGTGCGTCCGCGACGCCGCGACGACCCTCGCCGATCGCGCCGAGGCGATGACGCGGCTGTTCGCGGCCTCGCGAGCGACCGCTTCAGCGCGCGGGCGTTGAACCGCGGATCGTCGCGCCGCCCAGCGCGGCGAAGTGCCGGACCGGATGCCCGAGCAGCGGATCGTCCTCGATCCAGGCCGCGAGCTTCGACGGATCGATCCTGAGCACGCGCGCCATCGCGGGCGCCTCCATCGCCACGACGCGCGCCTCGGGAAGCGCCTCGACGCGGTCGGCCTGCAGCGCGCTCGCGAAGAACGCGGCGCTGTGACCCGTCCCGGTGACGAGCGCGTCGATGCGCACGCCTCGCGCGCGCAGGAGCCCCAGCACACAGGCGTGGTGAGCGAGGCACTGCGAGAGGCCGGCCTCCTCCGCCGCGCGCGTCGGTTCGTGGCCCTGCGAGTTCTCGCGGATCAGGAGGCTCTCCAGTCCACCGGCGTCGAGGAAGCCCAGGAGTTCGGCGTCGACGGCGACGATCTCTCGCGCGCCCAGCGCCGTGCCAACCTCGCGCAGCGTCGCACCGGATCCTTCGACCTCGACCCACGGCGACTCCGGTGCCGCGAACCCGACGCGCTCGACCAGACGCGCGTGGGTGTCGCGCACCGACCGCTCGAACGGCCGGGCACTTCGAACGGCGGCGTCGATCCAGGCACGCAGCGCCGTCGCTTCGTCGGCGACGAGGTCGGCGACCCCGTGGCGCGCGCGAGCCGGCGCGCCGAACACCGCCGCGACCGCGTCGGCATCCTCCGAAGTGAGTTCCGCGCGCCCGCGCGCGGCCTCGATGACCGCGGGCCCCGACAGGCCGAACCGCACGTCCGGCAGCAGCCCGAGCCGGTCGCAGGCGCAGGCGAGCACCGACGCGCCGCCGAACACGTCGCCCGCGGCGATCGCCACGACCGGCACACCGCCAGCGCGCGTGTCGACCAGCGCGCGCAGCGCGCGTGCGAGCTCGAGCTCGGCGGCGTTGGCCTCGTGCAGTCTCACGCCGCCGGACGCGAGGACCAGCACGACGGCGTCGAAGCCTCCGGTGCGCGCGCGCTCGAACAGGCCCGCGAGCGCACGTCCGTGACGCGCGCCCACCGCACCCCGGAGGAATCGCTCGTCCTGTGCAGCGACCAGCGCGCGCCGCCCGCCGATGACCGCCTGCCCGGTCACGACGCCGTCGTCGTCGCGCGCCTCGATCCCGAACCTCGCCAGGTCCGCGCTTGCCCCCGCGGGCGGATCGGCGACCAGGCTGCCGGCATCGACGAGCGCGCGCAGGCGCTCGACCGGGGAAAGTGCGGAGATCGGAGCGTCAGGCATTGCGCGGGGTGCCGTATAGTTCAAGGCGATGGAACGAGATCAACGGGGTCGGGCTCGATTGCCCACGATCGCTCGGGCCCGACTCGCGCGAGATCGGCAATCGAGTCCGACCCCGTTGATGTGACCCCATTGATCCCTTGACCCCATTGATTGACGCAAGGTAGCACGCGGCCGCCTCGCCCTTCCCGATGGACGCCAACCTCTACACGCTGTTCGAACGCCACGTCGTCGACGCGGCCGCGCCCTGCCTCGTCGTCCCCAACGGACCGGTCGTCACCTACGGGGAGATCGCCGCGACGTCGGCCCGCATCGCGCACGCACTCGTCGACGCCGGCGCGAAACCCGGCGACCGCATCGCCGTCCAGGTCGACAAAGTCCCGGCGGTGCTGCCCCTCTACCTCGCGGCGCTGCGCGCGGGCCTCGTCTACCTGCCGCTCAACACCGGCTACCAGCGCGCCGAACTCGAGCACTTCTTCGGCGACGCCACGCCGCGCGTCGTCGTCTGCGGCAGCGACCGTCTCGGCGTCGTCGCCGCGACGGCGCGGGATGCGACCGTGCTCACGCTCGACGCCCACGGCGGCGAACTCCTCGACCGCGCCGAGGATCGGGACACGTCGTTCGCGACGCTCGCTCGCGCGCCGGACGACCTCGCGGCGATCCTCTACACGTCGGGCACGACCGGCCGCTCGAAGGGCGCGATGCTCACGCACCGCAACCTCGCGTCGAACGCGCTCGCGCTGGTGGAAGCGTGGGGCTTCACCCGCGGCGACGTGCTCCTTCACGCGCTGCCGATCTACCACGTGCACGGGCTTTTCGTCGCGATCCACTGCGCGCTCCTGTCCGGCTCGCGCCTGCTGTGGCTGCCGAAGTTCGACGCGCGCGAGGTGACCGCGCTCCTGCCGAAGGCGTCGGTGATGATGGGCGTGCCGACGTTCTACACGCGGCTCCTCGCCGAGCCCTCGTTCGGCCGGCACGCGAGCGACCCGGTGCGGCTGTTCGTGTCCGGTTCAGCTCCGCTCCTGCCGGAGACCTTCCGCGAGTTCGAAGGGCGCACAGGCAAGCGCATCCTCGAACGCTACGGCATGACCGAGACCGGCATGATCACGTCGAATCCGCTCGAGGGCGAAAGGCTCGGCGGCACGGTCGGCCCGCCGCTCCCGGGCGTGTCGGTGCGCATCGTCGGTGACGACGGAGCGCCCTGCCCGCCGGGCGCGATCGGGACGATCCAGGTGATGGGGCCCAACGTGCTCAAGGGCTACTGGAACCTGCCGGAGAAGACGCGAGAAGAGTTCACGGCCGACGGGTGGTTCCGCACCGGCGACATGGGCGAGTGGACGCCCGGAGGCTACGTGAAGATCGTCGGCCGCGCGAAGGACCTGATCATCAGCGGCGGACTCAACGTCTACCCGAAGGAAATCGAGGAGCGCATCGACGCGATCGAAGGCGTGGTCGAGAGCGCGGTCGTCGGCGTGCCGCACCCGGACTTCGGCGAGGCGGTCACCGCGGTCGTCGTCGCGAAGTCCGGCCACGCGCTCACCGAGGCATCGATCATCGCGACGCTCAAGGCCGACATCGCGGGATTCAAGGTGCCCAAGCGCGTGTTCTTCGCGGTCGAGCTGCCGCGCAATTCCATGGGCAAGGTCACCAAGGCGGAGTTGAGGCGGAGGTTTGCGTCCTGATTGCGCCTTGCGCGCCGTAGTGCCGCGCGCCCGCAACCCGGATGGAGCGGCGCCCGGCGGCGCCGTTCATCCCGCCACGGACCGCGCGATGCGGCGGCCCGGCATGCGCCGGACGCACGCTGCGCCGCATCGCGCATAATCCCGCCATGACGAAACTTCCGACGACCATGCGCTACGTCGTTCCGCGCGAGCCCGGCCCCCCCGACGTGCTGTCGATCGCCGAGGGTCCGGTGCCGCAACCCGGCCCCGGCGACCTCTTGATCCGCGTTCGCTACGCCGGTGTCAACCGGCCCGACTGCATCCAGCGCGCGGGCCACTATCCGCCGCCGCCGGGAGCCTCGCCGATCATCGGCCTCGAGGTCGCGGGCACCGTCGCCGCGGTCGGCGCGAACGTCGCCGACTGGCAGGCCGGCGACGAGGTCTGCGCGCTCGCGCCCGGCGGCGGCTACGCCGAGTACTGCGTTGCGCCCGCCGGCCACTGCCTGCCGCCGCCGCAGGGCCTGTCGCTCCTCGAGGCGGCCGCGCTGCCCGAGAACGCCTTCACCGTCTGGCACAACCTGTTCGAGCGCGGAAGACTCGCGGCGGGCGAGACCGCGCTCATCCACGGCGGCACGAGCGGCATCGGGACCACCGCGATCCAGTACGCGAAGGCGTTCGGCGCGAAGGTGATCACGACCGTGGGCAGCGACGACAAGGCGGCGTTCTGCCGCAAGCTCGGCGCCGACCACGCGATCAACTATCGCACCGCGGACTTCGTCGCCGAGGTCGCGGCGATCACCGGCAAGCGCGGCGTCGAGGCGATCCTCGACATGGTCGGCGGCGACTACCTCGCGCGCAACCTGCGCTGCGCCGCGGTCGACGGGCGCGTCGTCATCATCGCGTTCCTGCGCGGCAGCAAGGTCGAGGTCGACTGGATGCCGATCATGCTGAAGCGGCTCACCGTCACCGGCTCGACGATGCGCGCGAGCCCGTCGGAGAGAAAGGTGGCGATCGCCGCGAGCCTGCGCGAACGCGTCTGGCCGCTCTACGCGGCGGGAAAGATCGCGCCCGTCGTCCACCGCGTGTTTCCGCTCGCCGAGGCCGCGCAGGCGCATGCGCTCATGGAGAGCTCGAAGCACGTCGGCAAGATCATGCTCGACGTCGGCTGAGAGGACGACCCGGACCCGCAGGCGGGTCCCGGACCGGGCGTCGCGCGCGAAACCCCTTCCGGCGCGATTGACAGCCTCGGAGGTGTTGTCCTAGTTTACGTCCACGCCGGCGGCGGTCGCGGGGGCATCCGCGCGTCCGGACGATCGGCACGAGTTCCCGACGAGGCGCCGCTTCGCGTGCGCAGTCCAACGGGACGGGAACGACCGGCATTCACGAGGAGGAGGTCAGCATGAAGGCAATATCCCGGGGTCCGCTCCTGGCGGCGCTTGCCGCCGTCTGCCTGGCCGGCACGGCGGTCGCGGCGCCGATCGTGCTTCGCGCTTCCCACCAGTTTCCCGGCGGCAAGGGCGACGCGCGCGACGAGATGGTGCAGATCATCGCGCGCGAGGCCAAGGCGGCCGGCGTCGACCTCGAGGTGCAGGTCTACCCGGGCGCGTCGCTGTTCAAGGCGACCGAGCAGTGGAACGCGCTGGTCAACGGCCAGCTCGACATCTCGTCGTTCCCGCTCGACTACGCGAGCGGCAAGGTGCGCGCGTTCAGCGCCACGCTGATGCCCGGCCTCGTGCGCAGCCACGACCGCGCGCGCCGGCTCAACGACTCGCCGTTCATGAAGACCATCCGCGCGAAGGTCGAGGAGGCCGGCGTCATCGTGCTGGCCGACGCGTGGCTCGCGGGCGCGGTCGCCTCGAAGAAGGGCTGCATCCGCAAGCCGGCCGACATCAAGGGCCTCAAGATCCGGTCGGCCGGGCCGACCTTCGCCGCGATGTGGCAGGAAGCCGGCGCCTCGATCGTGTCGATCCCGTCGAACGAGGTCTACAACGCGCTGCAGACCGGTGTCGCGGACGCCACCGACACGAGCTCGGGCAGCTTCGTCTCGTTCCGCATCTACGAGCAGGTCAAGTGCCTGACCGCGCCCGGCGACAACGCGCTGTGGTTCATGTACGAGCCGGTGCTGATGTCGAAGAAGAGCTTCGATCGGCTGACGAAGCCGCAGCAGGAGGCGCTTCTCGCCGCCGGTCGCAAGTCGCAGGCGTACTTCGAGAAGGAGGCGAAGGGACTCGACGAGCAGATGGTGAAGGTGTTCAAGCAGCACAACGTCGAGGTGGTCACGCTGACGCCGGCGGAGTTCGACGAGTGGATCCAGATCGCGCAGAAGAGCTCCTACGCGCAGTTCGCGAAGGAGGTCCCCGACGGCAGGAGCCTGATCGACGCGGCGCTCTCGGTGAAGTAGCGCCGTGACCGGGAGTCCGCCCGCAGCGGCGGTTCCGCCGCCGCCCGGGGAATCCTCCGGGGCGTTCGCGCGCGCCGTGCGCGGCGTATCCCGGCTGTGCGGGGCAGTGGCGGCCGGCCTCGTCGTCGCCGCGGTCCTGGTCGTCTGCCAGATGGTGTTCGTGCGCTACGCGCTCGGCCACAGCACGATCTGGCAGACCGATTTCACGATCTACTGCCTCATCGGAGCGACCTTCATCGGAAGCCCCTATGTTCTGATGACGCGCGGCCACGTCAACGTCGACGTGATCCCGCAGTACCTGGGGGCGGCGGCGCGATACCGGCTCGCGGTGTTCGCGCATCTCGTCACCATCGCCTTCGCGCTCGTGCTCGCGGTTCTCGCGTTCCGGTTCTGGCACGAGGCCTGGTCGCAGAACTGGGTGTCCGACACGATGTGGCGCGCGCGCCTGTGGATTCCCTACGCCACGATGCCGGTCGGGATGGGACTCGTCGCGCTGCAGGCGATCGTGGACTTCGCCGATCTCCTGGCGGGGCGCGAACCGCCGTTCGGCATGCGGGAGGAGCGGCGGTGAGTCCCGGCATGCAGGGCGCGATCGTACTGGTGGCGACCTTCGCCATGCTGCTGTCCGGCGCGCCGGTCGCCTTCGCGCTCGGCGCCATCTCGATCGTCTTCATCGCGCTGTTTCAGGGCTTCGGGGCGCTGCACGTCGTGGCGGAAACGTTCTACGCGGGATTGAACGACTTCACGCTCGTGTCGATCCCGATGTTCGTGATGATGGGCGCGGCGATCGGATCCTCGCCCGCCGGCAAGGACCTCTACGAGGCACTCGACCGATGGCTGTACCGGCTCCCCGGCGGTCTCGCGATCTCGAACCTCGGCGCCTGCGGACTGTTCGCGGCGCTCACCGGATCCTCGCCGGCCTGCTGCGCCGCGATCGGGAAGATGGGCATTCCCGAGATGCGCAAGCGCGGCTATCCCGACGACGTCGCCACCGGCTCGATCTGCGCCGGAGGCACGCTCGGCATCCTGATCCCGCCGTCGATCACGTTCATCCTCTACGGCATCGCGACCGAGACCTCGATCGGGCGCCTGTTCCTCGCGGGCGTCTTTCCGGGCATCCTGCTCCTGGGACTCTTCATCCTGTGGACGCTCTTCATCATCTGGAAGCGCGGCTTCCGGTCGCATGCTCCGGACTTCCGCTACACCTGGAGGCAGAAGGTCGAGTCGGTGCCGAAGATCGCACCGTTCCTCCTCATCATCGCCGGTGTGATGTACGCGCTCTACGGCGGCATCGCGACTCCGTCGGAGGCGGCCGGCGTCGGCGCTGCGCTGTGCGTCGTGCTCGCGGTCGTGATCTACCGGATGTGGAAGCCGGACCGCTGGTGGCAGATCCTGCGCGACACGACGCGCGAGTCGGTGATGATCCTCATGATCATCGCCGCGGCCGTGCTGTTCGGTTATATGCTGACCTCGCTCTACCTCACGCAGACGCTCGCCCAGGCGATCGCCGACGCCCATCTCAACCGCTGGGCGCTGATGGGCCTCATCAACCTGTTCCTGCTGGTGTGCGGCTTCTTCATTCCGCCGGCGGCGATCATCCTGATGACGAGCCCGATCCTGTTCCCGATCGTGAAGGCCGCGGGTTTCGACCCGGTGTGGTTCGGCGTGATCATGACGATCAACATGGAGATCGGCCTGATCCACCCGCCGGTGGGGCTCAACATCTACATCGTCAACTCGATCGCACCCGACGTGCCGGTGCAGCGCGTGATGTGGGGCACGATCCCGTACGTCGGGTGCATGGTGCTCGCGATCGTCATCCTGTGCGTGTTCCCGGAGATCGCCACCTGGCTCCCCGACACGCTGATGGGGCCGGCGCGGCACTGAGCCTGCGCCGGCCGCACCGCCGCGCGCGGTTCGGTCAGTCCAGGAAGTCGCCGTGCTTCTCGACGTACGCGGCGAGGTCGAGCGAGTGCTGGCGCACCAGCCGCTCGGCGAGTTCGGTGTCGCGCTGCTCCAGCGCCTCGATGATCCGCATGTGGTCGACGATCGACCGCGAGGCGCGATCGGCCTGCGAGATCGTCATCCGGCGGATCGCGCGGACGTGGATGAACAGGTTCTCGAGCGTCTGCCCCATCAGGTGCGATCCGGAAAGCCGGATGATCGCCTGGTGGAACGCGATGTTCGCGTCCGAGTACTCGTTGATGTGCTCGCCCGGCGCGGCGTTGCGAAAGTCGTCGAACATCTTGCGCAACCCGGCGATCTCCTCGTCGGAGGCGTTGAGCGTCGCGAGCCGCGCGGCGAGGCTCTCGAGCGCCGCCCACATCTCGATCATCTCGACGATCTGCCGCTTGGTCTTGCGCACGATGAAGATGCCTCGGCGCGGCGCGGTGCGCAGCAGCCCTTCCTGCTCGAGCAGCGTCATCGCTTCGCGGATCGGCGTGCGCGAGACGCCCAGCGAGCGCGTCAGCTGGCGCTCGTCGAGCCGGACTTCGCCGGGGTGCGAGTAGACGTCGGCGTCGATGATCGCCTGCTTGAGCGCGGCGTAGGCCTGGTCGCGCAGGCTCGAACTGGAGGACAGCGGCCGCAGCGGCAGCGGGGTCTTGGGCGACGCGGTCGGGTTGCGCGGCATCGGGGTATCGCGGGCGAGGCGTGGCGAGACCGCTGCGATTGCGGGCGAGCACGCCCGGACCGGCCACGCATTCGTCTCGACGACCGTGTTTCTCGTATCTTATATATCAGTCCGGCGCTTCGTCATCCCGTTCGGATCCGCTCGATCGGCCTTCCGGCGCGTTCCTTCCACCCCGGAAAACCGGATGCGCCCCTGCGTCGCGGGTCGGATCGTGCCGGACCGGGGGTCATGCTGCACCGCAGCAAGAAAATCCTGCGAATTCAAGGGTCTTTGGCGTTGACACCGGCCTGATATATCAAATACCTTATCACTGTTTCTGGCTGCCCGAACCGGGAAACTGCGGCCGCCACCCGCCGCCCCAACCGGGGTTCGAATCACCCTCAGACTGCCACCTGCCCCTGCGGCGACCGCCTGGAGCGGCCCCGATTCCAGCGACAGGCGGAGCTTCCGGAGACGCGCATGAACGACCATGCGGTGAAACCCGCGCCCGCGCCGGCGACCGGCGCTGCCCATCACGGCGCCAGCGCCCCGGCGCAGGAAACCGACGGATTCCAGCTCGTCATCGATGCGCTGAAGCTCAACGGCATCGACACGATCTACGGCCTTCCGGGCATTCCGATCACCGACCTCGCGCGCCGCATGCAGAAGAACGGCATGCGCGTGATCTCGTTCCGGCACGAACAGAACGCGGGCTACGCCGCGTCGATCGCCGGCTTCCTCACGCAGAAGCCGGGCATCTGCCTCACCGTTTCGGCGCCGGGCTTCCTGAACGGCCTCACCGCGCTCGCGCACGCGACGACCAACTGCTTCCCGATGATCCTGATCAGCGGATCGTCGGAGCGCGAGGTGGTCGACCTGCAGCAGGGCGACTACGAGGAGATGGACCAGCTCGCGATCGCCAAGCCGGTCGCCAAGGCCGCTTTCCGGGTGCTGCACGCCGAGGACATCGGCGTCGGCGTCGCGCGCGCGATCCGCGCCGCGGTCTCGGGGCGTCCCGGAGGCGTGTACCTCGACCTGCCGGCGAAGCTCTTCCCGCAGGCGATGGACGCCGCGGCCGGCGCGGCTTCGCTCATCAAGGTCGTCGACGCGGCGCCGAAGCAGATCCCCGCGCACGATGCGGTGAAGCGCGCCGTCGACCTCCTCAGGTCGGCGAAGAAGCCGCTCATCATCCTCGGCAAGGGCGCCGCCTACGCGCAGGCCGACGCCGACATCCGTGCGCTGGTCGAGCGGACCGGCATTCCCTACCTGCCGATGTCGATGGCGAAGGGCCTCCTGCCCGACACGCACGAGCAGTGCGCCTCGGCCGCGCGCTCGTTCGTGCTGCCGGAAGCCGACGTCGTGATGCTCGTCGGCGCGCGGCTCAACTGGCTCCTGTCGCAGGGCAAGGGCAAGACCTGGGGCGGCGCAACCGCCAAGTCCTGGGGCCGCCAGCGCTTCGTCCAGGTCGACATCTCGCCTCAGGAGGCGGACAGCAACGTGCGCATCGAGGCGCCGTTGGTCGGCGACATCGGCTCCTGCGTGGCCGCGATGCTGAAGGAGATCGGCCCGGACTTCGCGAAGCCGCCGTCCGACTGGACCGGCGCCATCGCCGAGCGCAAGGCGAAGAACGTCGCGAAGATGGCCGAGACGCTCGCGAAGAACCCCTCGCCGATGAGCTTCCAGAGCGCGCTCGGTGTCGTGCGCGACATCGTGAAGGCGAATCCCGACGCGATGCTCGTCAACGAGGGCGCGAACGCGCTCGACTTCACGCGCTCGATCGTCGACATGATGAAGCCGCGCAGGCGCATCGACGTCGGCACCTGGGGCATCATGGGGATCGGCATGGGCTACTGCGTCGCCGCGGCCGTCGTGACCGGCCAGCAGGTGATCGCGGTCGAGGGGGACAGCGCGTTCGGCTTCTCCGGCATGGAGACCGAGACGATCTGCCGCTACGGCCTGCCCGTGTGCATCGTGATCCTCAACAACAACGGCGTGTACCGCGGCGACGAGAAGAACGCCGGCGGCGGCGCGGATCCGTCTCCGCTGGTGTTCGTCAAGGACGCCCGCTACGAGAAGATGATGGAGGCGTTCGGCGGCGTGGGCGTGCACGTGAAGACGCCCGACGAGCTGCGGCGCGCGATGGAAGAGGCGATCCGCTCGCGGCGGCCGACGCTGATCAACGCGGTGATCGACGAAGGCGGCGGGACCGAGAGCGGGCGGATCACGAACCTCAATCCGACAGCGAAGAAGAAGTGACCGCGGCGCGCCGCGTTCGAGCGTCGCCGGCGAGGCGCACGGGCTCGACGCGGCGACGGCGCGGCGACGTTCAACGCGGCGCACGCATCGCCGCATCGCATGGCCCCGGCGCGAAGGCGTCGAGCGGTCGCATCGCAGGGGGAAGGGCATGAGCAAGGCACTCGACGGCGTCCGCATCCTGGACTTCACCCACGTGCAGTCGGGACCGACCTGCACGCAGTTGCTCGCGTGGTTCGGCGCCGACGTCATCAAGGTCGAGCGCGCGGGCGAGGGCGACATCACGCGCGGGCAGTTGCGCGACATCCCGAACGTGGACAGCCTCTACTTCACGATGCTGAACCACAACAAGCGCTCGATCACCGTCGACGCGAAGAATCCGAAGGGCAAGGCGGTGCTCGAGTCGCTGGTGCGCCACTGCGACGTGCTGGTCGAGAACTTCGCGCCGGGCGCGCTCGACCGGATGGGCTTCACCTGGGAGCACATCCAGAAGCTCAATCCGCGCATGATCGTCGCGTCGGTGAAGGGCTTCGGCCCCGGTCCCTACGAGGACTGCAAGGTCTACGAGAACGTCGCGCAGTGCGCGGGCGGCGCGGCCTCCACCACCGGATTCGACGACGGCCCGCCGCTCGTCACCGGCGCGCAGATCGGCGATTCGGGAACCGGGCTCCACCTCGCGCTCGGCCTCGTGGCGGCGCTCTACCAGCGCAAGACCACGGGCCGCGGCCAGAAGGTGCTGGCGGCGATGCAGGACGGCGTGCTGAACCTGTGCCGCGTGAAGCTGCGCGACCAGCAGCGCCTCGACCGCACGCACGTCATGGAGGAGTACCCGCAGTATCCGAACGGCAAGTTCCTCGAGGCCGTGCCGCGCGCCGGCAACGCCTCGGGCGGCGGGCAGCCGGGCTGGATCCTCAAGTGCAAGGGCTGGGAGACCGACCCCAACGCGTACATCTACTTCATCACGCAGGCGCCGGTGTGGAAGGACATCTGCGAGGTCATCGGCCGCCCCGAGTGGCTGTCGGACCCGCGCTACGCGACGCCGAAGGCGCGGCTGCCGCACCTGCAGGAGATCTTCGGCGAGATCGAGAAGTGGACGATGACCAAGGACAAGTTCGAGGCCATGGACATCCTGAACAAGCGCGACATCCCCTGCGGTCCGATCCTGTCGATGAAGGAGATCGCCGAGGAGCCGTCGCTGCGCAAGACCGGCACCGTGGTGGAGGTCGACCACCCGACGCGGGGCAAGTACCTGACGGTCGGCAACCCGATCAAGCTCTCCGACAGCCCGACCGACGTGAAGCGCTCGCCGCTCCTGGGCGAGCACACCGAGGAGGTGCTGGCGGAACTCGGCTACACGAAGGACCAGGTCTCGGCGCTTCGGGCCGAGAAGGTCATCTGAAACATGAAGGATGAAGGCGCTTCGCTGATGAAGACGCTGCGCTGATGACATGGTTGCGCTGCGGTGCGCGTTCATCCTTCATCGGCGAAGCGTTTTCATCCTTCATGAGCGCAGCGTTGTCATGAATCCCGAACGGAGTTCCCAATGGCCAGCAAGAAAGCGGTAGTCCGGAAGATGCTCGACGCGGTCAGGGCCGCGGGGCGCACCTCGCTCACCGCGCCGGAAGGCAAGGCGGTCTGCGACGCGTACGCGATCCCGGTGCCGCAGGAAGGCCTCGCGAAGACCGCCGCGGAAGCCGCGAAGCTCGCGACGAAGATCGGCTATCCGGTGGTGCTGAAGATCGTCTCGCCGCAGATCCTGCACAAGACCGAGGCCGGCGGCGTGATGGTCGGCGTGAAGAACCCGGCCGACGTGAAGAAGGGCTTCGCGCAGATCATGGCGCGCGCCAGGAAGTACGACCGCAAGGCCGAGCTGGTCGGCGTCCAGGTGCAGCAGATGGTGGGCGGCGGGCAGGAGGTCATCATCGGCGCGGTCTCGGACCCGTCGTTCGGCAAGCTCGTCGCGTTCGGCCTGGGCGGCGTGCTGGTCGAGGTGATGAAGGACGTCACGTTCCGTCTCGCACCGGCCTCGAAGGAGGACGCGCTGTCGATGCTCGACGGCATCGCCGCCGCCGAGATGCTGAAGGGCGTCCGCGGATCGGAGCCGGTCAACCGCGCCGCGCTCTCGACGATGATCCGCAACGTGAGCCAGCTCGTGGCGGACTTCCCCGAGATCGCCGAGATGGACCTGAACCCGGTGTTCGCGTCGAAGAAGGGCGCCATCGCCGCGGACGTGCGCATCGTGTGCGACTGGAACCCGCCGGCGCCGCGCTACCGGCCGAAGCACGACGACATCGTGCGCGACATGAACCGGATCATGAAGCCGGACGCGGTCGCGGTGATCGGCGCGTCCGACGAGGCCGGCAAGATCGGCAACTCGGTGATGAAGAACCTGATCAACGGCGGCTACAAGGGGAAGATCTACCCGATCAACCCGGGCGCCGGCACGATCATGGGGCTTCCCGCGTACAAGAGCGTCAAGGACGTGCCCGGCACGATCGACGTCGCGGTGTTCGCGATTCCCGCCAAGTTCGTCGCGCAGGCGCTGACCGAGGTCGGCGAGAAGAAGATTCCCGGCGCGGTGCTCATTCCCTCGGGCTTCGCCGAGACCGGCAACGTCGCGGGCCAGGAGGAGATCCAGGCGGTCGGCCGCAAGTACGGCGTGCGGCTGATGGGACCGAACATCTACGGCTTCTACTACACGTGGAAGAACCTCTGCGCCACGTTCTGCACCGCCTACGACGTCAAGGGCCATGCCGCGCTGTCGTCGCAGTCCGGCGGCATCGGCATGGCGATCATCGGGTTCTCGCGCTCCGCCAAGATGGGCGTCTCCGCCATCGTCGGACTGGGCAACAAGTCGGACATCGACGAGGACGATCTCCTCACGTTCTTCGAGCAGGACGACAACACGCACATCATCGTGCAGCACTGCGAGGACCTGAAGGACGGCCGCTCGTTCGCCGAGGTGGCGAAGCGCGTGTCGAAGAAGAAGCCGGTCGTGGTGCTCAAGGCCGGGCGCACCGCCATGGGCGCGCGCGCCGCGAGTTCCCACACCGGCGCGCTCGCGGGCAACGACCGGATCTACGACGACGTGCTGCGCCAGTCGGGCGTGATCCGCGCGAAGGCGCTGCGCGAGATGCTCGAGTACGCGCGTGCGATCCCCAAGCTCCCGACGCCGAAGGGCGAGAACGTCGTGATCATCACCGGCGCGGGCGGCTCGGGCGTGCTGCTGTCCGACGCCTGCGTCGACAACGGCCTGAAGCTCATGGCGATGCCGCCCGATCTCGACGCGGCGTTCCGCAAGTTCATCCCGCCGTTCGGCGCGGCCGGCAACCCGGTGGACATCACCGGCGGCGAGCCGCCGAAGACCTACCAGAACACGATCCGGCTGGGTCTCGAGGACGAGCGCATCCACTCGCTCATCCTCGGCTACTGGCACACGATCGTCACGCCGCCGATGGTGTTCGCGAAGCTCGTGGTCGAGGTGGTCGACGAGTTCCGGGCGCGGGGCATCCACAAGCCGGTCGTGGTCTCGCTCGCCGGCGACGTGGAGGTCGAGGAGGCGGCCGAGTACCTGTTCGACCACGGCATTCCGGCCTATCCGTACTCGACCGAGATGCCGGTGATGGTGCTGGGCGCGAAGTACAGGTGGGCGAGGGGGGCGGGCCTCGTGTAGCGGGACACCGCCACAGGCCGCTTCGAATGCGTTAACGTGCGCGGTAGCCGCGCGCCGCGGGCCGGGACGGATCCGAGAAAGCCCGCGCGGCGGTCGGTGAATTTCCATTCGGAGGAGAGATCATGAATCGCACTGCAGTTGCCCGGGCCGCGGTCGCGGCCGCGCTCGCCACCGCCGCCGCAGGATGGCAGGCCCCCGCTCTCGCGGCGTGGGAGCCCACCAAGCCGGTCGAGTTCGTGGTGCCCGCCGGCACCGGCGGCGGCGCCGACCAGATGGCGCGCTTCCTCCAGGGCGTCGTCGCGAAGCACAACCTGATGAAGCAGCCGTTCGTCGTCGTCAACAAGTCGGGCGGCGCGGGCGCGGAAGGCTTCCTCGAAGTCAAGAATGCGAAGGGCGACCCGCACAAGATCATCATCACGCTGTCCAACCTGTTCACGACGCCGCTCGCGACCGGCGTGCCGTTCAACTGGAAGGACCTGACTCCGGTCGCGATGCTCGCGCTCGACGAGTTCGTGCTGTGGGTGAACGCCGAGTCGCCGTACAAGTCCGTGGCCGACTACGTTGCGGCGGTCAAGGCGGGCGACAACGGCAAGTTCAAGATGGCCGGCACCGGCTCCAAGCAGGAGGACCAGATCATCACGGTCGCGCTGGAGAAGGCCATCGGCAAGAAGTTCACCTACGTCCCGTTCAAGGGAGGCGGCGACGTCGCGGTACAGCTGGTCGGCAAGCACGTCGACTCGACGGTGAACAACCCGATCGAGGCGATCGCGCACTGGCGTTCCGGCGCGCTGCGCCCGCTGTGCGTGTTCGACGAGAAGCCGATGCCCTATCCGGACAAGGTGACCGCGACCCAGGCGTGGCAGGACGTCCCGACCTGCAAGTCGCAGGGCCTCGACGTCGAGTACACGATGCTGCGCGGCATCTTCATGCCGGCCGGCGTGACTCAGGACCAGGTCGATTTCTACGTGAACCTGTTCAAGAAGGTGCGCGAGACGCCGGACTGGAAGGAGTTCACGCGGAACGGCGCCTACAACAACACGTTCATGACCGGCAAGGAGTTCGTCGACTGGGTCGGCAAGGCCGAAGTCAAGCACAAGCAGCTCATGCAGGAAGCCGGCTTCCTCGCGAAGTAGCCGATGAGCGAGAACGCGAACGGCGAGGCCGGCGGACCCGGCCTCCGGACGCGCTGGGTCGAACTGGCGGTCGCCCTGCTCATCATGCTGGGTGGGGCGGTCGTCGTGTTCGACAGCATGCGCATCGGCGCGAAGTGGGCGAGCGACGGCCCGCAGGCCGGCTACTTCCCGTTCCTCGTCGGATGCGCGCTGATCCTGTCGGGCCTCGCGGTGGTCGTCGGCACGCTCCGGCACTGGTCCCGGCTCGCCGGATCGGTCTTCGTCGAGTACGACCGGCTGAAGCCCGTCCTCACGATGCTGGTGCCGACGGTCGTGTACGTGATCGCGATCCGGTATCTCGGGATCTACGTCGCCTCCGCGGTCTTCATCGGGGCGTTCATGGTCTGGAAGGGCAAGTACGGCGTCGTGCCGACGCTGTCGGTGTCGCTCGGCGTGCCGATCGTGATGTTCGCGCTGTTCGAGATCTGGTTTCTCGTCCCGCTGCCGAAGGGTCCGCTGGAGCGGATGCTCGGGTACTGAGCGCCATGGGCCACGAGCGGCTCGCGATCGCGCGGCGCGCCGGCGCGCCTGATCCTTCATCGCGCGCGCGAGCGCGCACCACCGGGGCGTAGCCGTGGAAGACATCGGCAACCTGCTGCACGGCTTCGCGGTCGCGCTGACCTGGCAGAACCTGCTGTTCATGCTGGTCGGCATCCTGCTCGGCGTGCTGATCGGCGTGCTGCCGGGACTGGGCGGCGCCAACGGCGTGGCGATCCTGCTGCCGCTCACGTTCTCGATGTCGCCGACCTCGGCGATCATCATGCTCTCCTGCATCTACTGGGGGGCGCTGTTCGGCGGCGCGATCACCTCGATCCTGTTCAACATCCCCGGCGAGCCCTGGTCGGTCGCGACCACGTTCGACGGCTATCCGATGGCCCAGCAGGGCCGCGCCGGCGAGGCGATGACCGCGGCGTTCACCTCGTCGTTCGTCGGCGCCTTCGTCGCGGTGATGGTGATCACCTTCCTCGCGCCGCTGGTCGCGCGCTTCGCGCTCAAGTTCGGCCCGCCCGAGTACTTCTCGGTGCAGTTCCTGACCTTCTGCAGCTTCATCGGCATGAGCCGCGAGCCGCCGGCCAAGACGATCGCGGCGATGATGATCGGTTTCGCGCTCGCCGCGGTCGGCCTCGACATCGTCACCGGCCAGCTGCGGATGACCTTCGGCACCACCGAACTCCTGCAGGGCTTCGACTTCCTGATCGCGGTCATCGGGCTCTTTGGCCTGGGCGAGATCCTGCTCACGATGGAGGAGGGACTCGCGTTCAAGGGCGCCAAGGGGCGGATCGACGCGAAGGTGGTCTGGGAGACGTGGAAGAAGCTGCCGCGCTACTGGATGACC
Organism: Burkholderiales bacterium; assembly: GCA_020847675.1. Classification (GTDB taxonomy): domain Bacteria; phylum Pseudomonadota; class Gammaproteobacteria; order Burkholderiales; family Casimicrobiaceae; genus VBCG01. The sequence continues at coordinate 28,782 of JADLBN010000198.1, forward strand.
TCGCTGCGCGGCTGCCTGATCGGCTGCTGGATGGGCATCACGCCCGGCGGCGCCACGCCCGCCTCGTTCATGAGCTACGGCATGGCGCGGCGCATGTCGAAGGACAAGGATTCGTTCGGCAACGGCAACATCGAAGGCGTCGTCGCGCCCGAGACCGCCGCGCACGCGGCCGGCACGAGCGCGCTCCTGCCGATGCTCACGCTCGGTATCCCGGGCTCGCCGACGGCGGCCGTGCTCCTGGGCGGCCTCCTGATCTGGGGGCTGCAGCCGGGCCCGCTCCTCTTCGTCGAGAAGAAGGAGTTCGTCTGGGGCCTCATCGCCAGCATGTACCTCGGCAACATCGTCGGACTGCTGATCGTGCTGACGACGGTGCCGTGGTGGGCCGCGATCCTGCGCATCCCGTTCTCGATCATCGCGCCGGTGATCGTGGTGATCTGCGCGGTGGGTGCCTACACGGTCCACAACAACCTGTTCGACGTGTTCATGATGGTGGTGTTCGGCGTCGCCGGGTACTTCTTCAAGAAGCTGCGCTACCCGCTCGCGCCGCTCGTGCTCGCGCTGGTGCTGGGCGACATGGCGGAGACGAGCTTCCGTCAGTCGATGCTGCTCTCGGGCGGCAACGTGTCGGTGTTCTGGTCGAACGGACTCGTCGGCTCGATCATGACGCTCGCGCTCGTGCTGTTGCTGTGGCCGCTGATCTCCCGGGGACTCGGAGCGTGGAAGCAACGCATCCGGGCCGCGGAAGACCGGGCGGCGTAGGACCGGAAGGCGGATCGCGATGGCAGGACCACGGACTTCGGTCGTCGACTCGTCGCGCATCGAGGCGCGGCGCGACAGGCGCGGCGCGCCGAAGGGGCGCAGCGTCGACCCGGCCGCGCTCGCCGAGGTGCGCCGGCTCCTGGGCGACGCGCCCCGGCGCCGCGACCTCCTGATCGAATTCCTGCACCGGATCCAGGATGCGCACGGGTGCCTCGCCGCGGCGCACCTCGTCGCGCTGGCGCAGGAGATGAGTCTCGCGCCGACCGAGGTCTACGAGGTCGCGACCTTCTACCACCATTTCGACGTCGTGAAGGAAGGCGACGCGAAGCCTCCCGCGATCACCGTCCGCGTGTGCGAGACGCTGTCTTGCAGCATGGCGGGCGCGCCTGCGCTGCGCGCCGCCATCGAGCGGCTGGGAATGACGGAGGTCCGCGTGATCGGGGCGCCCTGCGTCGGGCGCTGCGAGCACGCGCCGGTCGCGGTGGTCGGCAGGAACCCTGTCGATGCGGCGACGCCCGGCAAGGTCGAAGCCGCGGTGCGCGACCGCCGCACGGAGCCCGAACCGCTCGCGCCGATCGACTACCGGGCCTACCGGCGCGGCGGCGGCTACCGTACGCTCCTCGACTGCGCCGAGGGGAGGCGCACGCCGGACGCGGTCATCGCGGAACTCGAGAACTCGTCGCTGCGAGGCCTGGGCGGCGCCGGCTTTCCGACCGGCCGCAAGTGGCGGATCGTCCGTGCGGAACCCGCGCCGCGCCTCCTGGCGGTCAACCTCGACGAAGGCGAACCGGGGACGTTCAAGGACCGCCACTATCTCGAGCGCGACCCGCACCGCTTCCTCGAAGGCGTCCTGATCGCCGCGTGGGCGGTGGGCACCGAGGCGGTCTACATCTACCTGCGCGACGAGTACGCGGCGTGCCGCGCGATGCTCGAGCGCGAGATCGCGGCGCTCGAGGCCGATCCGCCCTGCCCGATCCCGCCGATCCACTTGAGGCGCGGCGCCGGCGCCTACATCTGCGGCGAAGAGTCCGCGATGATCGAGTCGATCGAGGGCAAGCGCGGGATGCCGCGCCTGCGTCCGCCCTACGTCGCGCAGGTCGGCCTGTTCGGGCGGCCGACGCTCGAACACAACATGGAGACGCTGTGGTGGGTGCGCGACATCCTCGAGCAGGGCGCCGCGCGTTTCGCGAGTCACGGACGCCACGGACGCAAGGGGCTGCGCTCGTTCTCGGTGTCCGGCCGAGTGAAGAAGCCAGGCGTCCACCTCGCGCCCGCAGGCATCACGGTGCGGGAACTCATCGACGAGTACTGCGGCGGCATGGCCGCCGGCCACGAGTTCTACGCCTATCTTCCGGGCGGCGCGTCGGGAGGCATCCTGCCGGCGTCGATGGGCGACATCCCGCTCGACTTCGACACGCTGCAGCCGCACGGCTGCTTCATCGGCTCGGCGGCGGTGATCGTCCTGTCGCAGCACGACCGCGCGAGCGACGCCGCGCTCAACCTGCTGCGTTTCTTCGCCGACGAATCCTGCGGCCAGTGCACGCCCTGCCGGGTCGGGACGGCGAAGGCGGTGGCGCTCATGGAGCACCCGCGCTGGGACACCGCGCTGCTGGGCGAACTGTCGCAGGCGATGGCCGACGCATCGATCTGCGGCCTCGGGCAGGCGGCGCCCAATCCGATCGCCTGCGTCGTCAAGTATTTCCCGCATGAACTGAAGGCGTAGACTCTTCGCGATGAACGCCCCGCACGAGGCCGTGCTCGACCAGGCCGCCATCAGGTTCAAGTTGAACGGCGCCGAAGTGCGCGCCATCCCCGGCGAAACGATCCTCGACGTCGCCGATCGACTCGGCGTCGAGATCCCGAGGCTGTGCCACAAGCCCGGCCTGCGGCCCGACGGCAACTGCCGGTCCTGCATGGTCGAGATCAAGGGCGAGCGAGTGCTCGCACCGTCGTGCTGCCGCGCGCCTGCGGCCGGCATGGAGGTGGCGAGCGACAGCGCGCGCGCGAAGCACGCGCAGAAGATGGTCGTCGAACTCCTCGCCTCCGACGTGCCCGAGCGTGTCTACAAGCCCGATTCGGAGCTCGAGCGCTGGAGGCTCAGGCTGGGCGTCGCCTCGACGCGCTTCCCGCAGCGCGAGCAGCCGGCGGCCGACCTGTCCCACCCGGCGATGGCGGTGAATCTCGACGCCTGCATCCAGTGCACGCGCTGCGTGCGCGCCTGCCGCGAGGTGCAGGTCAACGACGTCATCGGCTACGCGCACCGCGGCCACCATTCGGCGATCGTGTTCGACCTGGGCGACCCGATGGGCGAGTCGTCGTGCGTGGGCTGCGGCGAGTGCGTGCAGGCGTGCCCGACCGGCGCGCTCGCACCGGCGAACGACGCCTACCTCGCGAAGGTCGACAGGAAGGTGGCGTCGGTCTGCCCGTACTGCGGCGTCGGCTGCCAGATCACCTACCACGTAGCCGGCAACGCGATCGTGCGGGTCGAGGGGCGCGACGGACCCGCGAACCGCGAGCGGCTGTGCGTGAAGGGCCGCTTCGGGTTCGACTACGTGTCGCACCCGCAGCGCCTGACGAAGCCGCTCATCCGCCGCGAGGGCGTGCCCAAGGATCCGACCCGGCCGCTCGACCCCGCGAACCCGCTGGCCGCGTTCCGCGAGGCGACCTGGGAAGAAGCGATGGCGCACGCGAGCGGTGCGCTCAGGCGCATCCGCGACACGCGCGGACCGCGGGCGCTCGCGGGCTTCGGTTCCGCGAAAGGCAGCAACGAGGAAGCCTACCTGTTCCAGAAGCTCGTGCGCACCGGTTTCGGCAGCAACAACGTCGACCACTGCACGCGGCTGTGCCACGCCTCGTCGGTCGCCGCGCTGCTCGAAGGCATCGGGTCGGGCGCGGTGTCGAACCCGGTGATGGACGTGCTGAAGGCCGAGGTGGTGTTCCTGATCGGCTCGAACCCGATCGTCAACCACCCGGTCGCGGCGACCTGGATCAAGAACGCGGTGAAGAACGGTACGCGGCTCATCCTCGCCGACCCGCGGCGCTCCGAACTCGCGCGACACGCCTGGCGCTTCCTTCCGTTCAAGTCGGACACCGACGTGGCGCTGCTCAACGCGATGATGCACGTGATCGTCGACGAGGGCCTCGTCGATCGCGGGTTCATCGCGGACCGCACGAGCGGTTACGACGAGATCGCGAGGAACGTGGCCGACTACAGCCCCGAGGCGATGGCGGAGGTGTGCGGCATTCCGGCGGAGACGATCCGCGAGGTGGCGCGCGCCTACGCGACCTCGAAGGGCTCGATGATCCTGTGGGGCATGGGCGTCTCGCAGCACACGCACGGCACGGACAACGCGCGCTGCCTGATCGCGCTGGCGATGATGACCGGCCAGGTCGGCAGGCCCGGGTCGGGACTCCACCCGCTGCGCGGACAGAACAACGTTCAGGGCGCGTCCGACGCCGGCCTCATCCCGATGGTGTTCCCGGACTACCAGCGCGTCGACAACGGAGGCCTGCGCTCGCAGTTCGAGAAGCTGTGGGGCGCGGAGCTCGACGCGAAGCCCGGCCTGACCGTCGTCGAGATCATCCACGCCATCGATGCCGGTGACGTCCGCGGCATGTACATCATGGGCGAGAACCCCGCGATGTCGGACCCCGACGCGGGGCACGCGCGCGAGGCGCTCGCAAGACTGGAGATGCTGGTCGTCCAGGACCTCTTCCTCACCGAGACCTGCTACCTCGCCGACGTCGTTCTGCCGGCGTCCGCGTTCCCGGAGAAGACCGGAACGTTCACCAACACCGACCGGACGGTGCAGCTCGGCCGCCAGGCGCTCGATCCGCCGGGGGAAGCGCGCCAGGACCTCGCGATCATCGTCGACATGGCGCGGCGCATGGGTCTCGACTGGCGCTACGCGCACCCGAAAGAGGTGTTCGACGAGATGCGGCTCGCGATGCCCTCGATCGCGGGCATCACCTGGGAGCGGCTCGAGCGCGAAGGCTCGGTGACCTATCCCTGCGAGCGCGAAGGCGACCCCGGCGAGCCGATCGTGTTCGTCGACCGCTTCCCGACGCCAAGCGGCAAGGCGAAGCTCGTGCCCGCGAAACTCGACCGCGCGGCCGAGCAGCCCGGCGGCGAGTATCCGTGGGTGCTCATCACCGGACGCCAGCTCGAGCACTGGCACACCGGCAGCATGACGCGGCGGACCGGCGTGCTCGACGCGATCGAGCCGGCGCCGGTCGGCACCGTCAACCCGGCCGATCTCGCCGAACTCGGCGTCGCGCCCGGTGGAGCGATCACGGTTTCCACGCGTCGCGGGAAAGTTGCGCTCTACGCACGCGCCGACGAGGGCATGCCGCGGCACACGGTCTTCCTGCCGTTCTGCTATCACGAGGCGGCTGCGAACCTCCTCACCAACGCCGCGCTCGATCCGTTCGGCAAGATCCCCGGGTTCAAGTACAGCGCGGTGCGCGTCGAGGCGGGGGGGGAGCCGGTCGAGCGGTTCGGCTACGCCTGAACGCAAGAACCCTTCGGCGAATAGGGGACAGACCCCAATTTCGCCTTCGCGAAATTGGGAAATTGGGGTCTGTCCCCTATTCGCCGACACCGTGTCTGACACCGAATCTACGCGGGCGCGCTACCCGAGCGCCTTCCACCACATCCACGCGCCGAGCACGAAGAGCATCAGCGCGAACGCCCGCTTCAGCCGGTCCACGGGCCACGCGTGCGCGACCTTCGCACCGAGCGGCGCGAGCGCCATGCTCGCTGCGGCGACGCCCGCGAGCGCCGGCAGGTTGACGTAGCCGATCGAGTACGCGGGCAGGCCTTCGTGATGCCAGCCCGCGTAGATGTAGCCGATCGTGGCAGCGACGGCCACCGGCCACCCGATCGCCGCGGAGGTCGCGACCGCCGTGTGCACCTTCACGTTGCATCGGGTCATGAACGGGACCGCGAGGAACGCGCCGCCGGTGCCCACCAGTCCGGCCACGAGCCCGATCAGCGAACCCATCGCGAACATCGCGATCTGTCCCGGCAGTTCGCGGGTCGGATTGGGCGCAGCGCTGCGCACCATGCGCCAGGCGGTGAGCCAGGTGAAGCTCCCGAACACCGCAGCCATCACGCGCATCGGCAGCGCGCTCGCGATCTGGGCGCCGACCAGCGACCCGATGACGAGCCCGGGCGCCATTGCCCACACGATCGGCCATGCGACCGCGCCGCGCTTGTGGTGCGCGCGCGCCGACGAGAACGCGGTGAACACGATCGTCGCTGCCGACGTGCCAATGGCAAGCGGCAGCAGATGCGAGCTGTCGATGCCCTGGCTCGAGAACACCTCGACCAGCACAGGAACGATGGTGAACCCGCCGCCGATGCCGAGGAGACCGGCGAGGAAGCCGACGAACGCGCCGAGCGCGAGGAAGATCGGCACCAGTGCGAGATTCATGCCGTCCCCGGCTTCCTGCCCGCGAGCCTGACGACGGCCTGCCACTCGGCCGGCGTGACCGGCGTGATCGACAGACGGTTGCCTCGCTGGAGCGTCACCATCCCGGCGAGCGCCTTCGTCGCGCGAAGCTCAGCGATCGCGACGAGGCGCGTCTTCTCGACGAGCGTGACGTCGACGCACATCCAGCGCGGACTGTCGCGCGTCGCCTTCGGGTCGAAATACGCGCTGACCGGGTCGAACTGGGTCGGATCCGGGTGCGCCGCGGACGACACGCGCACGATGCCCGCGACGCCCGGCTGGGCGCAGCTCGAGTGGTAGAAGAATGCAAGGTCGCCCACCGCCATCGCATCGCGCATGAAGTTGCGCGCGGTGTAGTTGCGCACGCCGGTCCACGGCGTCGTCCTGCGCGGGAGCTTCGCGAGTGCGTCGATCGACAGCTCGCCGGGTTCGGATTTCATCAGCCAGTGGCGCATCGGCCTTCGCTCGCGTCGAGAAAGACGAACGGCGCCCGGTCCGGGCGCCGTCCGCGTCATGGGTCCCCGCATGTGCCGTCTGGCCTTGTCCTGAACCGGAGTTCAGGGTGGCCGCCTGCCGGAGCCGTCAGGCGCTTCCGCTTGGGAGCGCACACAGGCCCGCTATGAGCCCGGCAGCCTCGCCGATTGGCATTGGTTCAAGGAACGTGAGGCCAGGTGTCGAACACCGCAGGGGATGGAAGGAAAGCGGCGCGAATCGCGCCGCCGTCAGAGAAGCTTGTCCTGTCCCGCCATCACCTGATCGATGGCGGACTGCATCGTCTGGATTCTACGCCGCGCGCGGGTGTCGTCAATCGGCGCGGCCGCGGGCTCCGAAGGCGACGGCGCGCGCGAGCGCAGCAGCTCGTTGGCGAGGTTGAGAGCCGCCATCACCGCGATGCGGTCGACCGCCGCGACCTTGCCCGCGTCGCGGATCTCGCGCATGCGCGCATCCAGCAGCGCGACCGCCTGCATCAGTTCCGCGCGCTCGTCCTCCTTGCAGGCGACCTTGTAATCGCGTCCGAGGATCGAGACGTCGATCTGCATCGGCTTCACGGCGACGCCGGTCTTCGCGCTCATTCGGCGGGCATCCTCGCGAGCAGGGCGTCGAGGCGGCTCGCCGCGGCCCGCATGCGATCGTCGAGCGCCCGCTCGCGCGCCTGCGCCTCCCCGAGCTTCGCCCGCAGGTCGTCGTTCGCCGCGCGAAGCGACCGCGTGTGCGCGATCAGCGTGGCGAGCTTGCGCTCGAGCTCGGCGAGGTCCGCGTCCATCGGGCTATGGTGCGGTCATTCGGCCGTGCGCGTCAACCGAGCCGGCCGGGCGGCGCCCCGGTGGCGAGCGGCACGTACCGGACCTCGAGAACCTCGATCTCCTCGATCCCCGCCGGTGTGCGAAAGGTCACGACGTCGCCTTCGCGCGCCTTGGTGAGCGCGCGCGCGACCGGGGCGATCCAGGACACATAGCCGCGTGCGGTGTCGGTTTCGTCGATGCCGACGATGCTGATCGTGCGGCGCTCGCCGTCCCTCGCCGCGTAGTCGACCGTCGCGCCGAAGAACACCTGGTCGATCCCGTCGCGCGCGCGGCTCTCCGGATCGACCACCTCGGCGGCGTCGAGGCGTTTGACGAGGAAGCGGATGCGGCGCTCGATCTCGCGCAGCCGGCGCTTGCCGTACTGGTAGTCGGCGTTCTCGGAGCGGTCGCCATTGGACGCGGCCCAGGCGACGGTGGCGATGAGTTCCGGACGCTCGACGGCAACCAGCCGGTCGAGTTCGTCCTTGAGCCGCGCGAAGCCGCCCGGTGTCATGTAGTTGCGCGAACCCGCGGGCAGCGGAGGCGCGGCATCGACCTCGTCGTCCTCGTCGGGCGCCGTGTCGCTCTCGCGCGTGAAGGCCTTGTTCATCGGGTCGCGGACAGGCGCTGGCGTGAGGGGGATTCTACGCCCCGCGCGGAACCTCGTTCGCGCCCGTCCCGCGCGACCGGACGCTTCGCGACGCCCTCCGAAACCTCAGCGAGCCGCCCGTCGAATCGCCGCGCAGAGCTGGGCGACGCCGTCGACGAAGCGCGGGCCCGGGCGGTGCAGGAAATCGGCGTCGACCACCGCCAAGCCGACGTCGCGCGCCGCCGGCAGCCCGGGCCAGCGGCGCCAGTGGTCGAGCCAGGCGGGACGGGCCGCGCCTACCGTTCCCGCGACGACCAGATCGGGCCGCTGCGCGAGCACCTCTTCGACGTTGACCACCGGCGCGGGAACCGACAGCGACGCGAACACGTTGACGCCGCCGCAAAGGGCGATCGCCTGGGTGATCGTGTGGTCCCCGCCGATCGTGTAGAGCGGCGCGTCGGACAGCTGGTAGAACACGCGCACCGGCGGCCCCTGCCACGCCGAGGCGCGGAGCGCATCGATGCGGGTGCGAAACTCGCGCGCCGCCTTCGCGGCGACCGGCACAGTGCCGGCGAGCGCGCCCAGCCGCTCGATGTCGGCGGGAATCGCGTCGATCGTGCGCGGCGCCGAAGTGAACACGGCGACGCCGCGGCTCCGCAATCGCTCGACCTGCCCCGGCGCGGCCCAGGGCCAGCTCACGACGAGGTCCGGCGCGAGCGCGAGGATGCGCTCGATGTCGAGCGCGTTCGAGTCGCCGACGACCGGCAGCCGTCGCGCTTCGGCCGGCGTATCCGTGTGCGCACCCACGCCCACCAGATGCGACGCCGCTCCCGCCGCCGCCACCAGTTCCGCGGCGTGCGGAGCGAGCGTGACGATGCGGGCGGCAGGCCGGGCGAGGTCGACCGTGGCGCCGGCGTCGTCGACGACGCTCACGGCGCGGGCCGCCGCCGGAAAGGTCGCGGCGAGTGCGAAGATCAACAGCGCGCGCCGCGCCACGCCGCGTCCGGTCACCCGGTGCGTGGAAGGCCTTGACGTCGGCCCTCCGCCGGCCCATGCTTCGACTGGACCGACCGGTCTAATCGGGTCCCGGGAAAGCCTCTTTCGATGGCGAAGCACACGCGCCAGGACCTGCTCGAACGGGGAGTGGGCATGCTGCTGCGGCACGGCTACCACGACCTCGGGCTCGCCGCGCTGCTCGAAGCCGGCGACATCCCCAAGGGCTCGTTCTACCACCACTTTGCCTCCAAGGAGGATTTCGCGCTGCAGGCGATCGACCTCTACATGGTCGAGGTTCACGCCGGGCTCGACCACTTCCTCGGCGACACGAGCCTCCCGCCGCTCCGCCGCGTGCGGCGATTCTTCGAGGCGACGATCGAGAAGTACCGCGGCGAAGGCTACCTCGGCTGCCTCCTGGGCGGGCTGGGCCAGGAACTCTCCGGCGTGAGCGAGGTGTTCCGGCGCAAGGTCGAGCAGTGCTTCGGCGAGATCGCGCTCCGGCTGGGCTCGTGCCTCGACGAGGCGGTTCGCGTCGGCGAACTGCCGAAGGGCACGGACACGCACCGGCTCGCCGAACTCCTCGTCGACGCCTGGGAAGGCGCCGCATTGCGCACGCGGCTCTGCCGCGACGCGCGGCCGCTGCGGGAAATGCTGGACTTCTGGCTGCGCGGCGCAGACGCGCGACCACCCGCGGCAAAGGCCCGCCGGCGCACGCCGAACAAGCGAGCATGACGGACGAGCCGCCCGGCTGGTCCGAACCCACGCAGGAGCAGGATCATGGCGACGACATCGCTGTACGAACGCCTCGGTGGGTCTTCCGGCATCGCGATGCTGGTGGACGACATCGTTTCGCGCCACCTCGACAATCCGGTGATCGGCGCGCGCTTCCGCCCGTACCTCGAAGCCCCTGACCGGCTTGCGGCGACCAAGCGACACCTGTGCGAGTTCCTCGAAGCCGGCAGCGGCGGTCCGGCCCGCTACGCCGGCCGCTCGATGCAGGCGGCCCACCGCGGCATGAACATCGGCGCAGCCGAGTACATGGCGGCGGTCGACGACATCCTGGCCTCCCTGCGCCAGCACCGGATCGACGACCAGACGCAGAAGGACGTGCTCGCCATCGCCTGGGGACTCAAGGGCGAGATCCTGCACGTCTAGGGTATCGCCGCGCATTGCGCAGCGCGCGCGATCCCGCAAGCGCGCAACGCGCGGGTTCGGCGCGTCTCGTCCGCTCTGCCGCCCTTCCGCGCGCGCCGCCATCCCGCTGACCTCACCGCTTCGGCGGGACGTCGGGGCGGTGCGACAGATCACATCGCCCACCGCAACCCGCCGAAGATCCGGGCGCCGCCGGTCGCGTAGCCTGCCGCAACCTCGTAGTCGCGGTCGAGCACGTTGTCGCCGCGCGCGAACAGCGTGACCCCCTTGCCGACCGGCCATTCGACCGTGAGGTTCACGATCGCGTATCCCGCCATCGCGCGCGTGTTCGCGGCGTCGTCGTAGCGCTTCGATGCCGCGACCAGTTCCGCACCGAGCGTCAACGGCCCGGCCCGCTGGAGGGCGCTCAGCGCGCCGTAGGTGCGGGCGCGGCGCGGCAGCAGGTTGCCGGTCGCGTCGTCGGTGGGATTCTGCAGGTTGATCGAACCCTTGACCGTCGTGTCGCGCCACGCGAACTCGCCGGCGATCGTGACACCTTCGAGCGTCGCGCGATCGACGTTCTGCGGGGCGCAGACGAAACTCGCGTCGCACTGGAACACGATCAGGTCGTCGACGCGGTTGTGCCAGCCGGTCGCGCTCGCGCTGGCGCGCGCCTCCCCCAGTGCGCCGCCCCAGGCGATCGACGCCTCGAAGTTGCGCGCGGTCTCCGGCTCGAGGTCGGGATTCGAGAATCCCGGATAGTAGAGATCGTTGAACGTCGGAACCTTGTACGCCGTGCCGCCGCTCGCGGTCATGCGCCATCCCGGTGCGAAGCGCCATCCGAGCGCGAGCGTTCCCGTCGTGCGCCCGCCGAACTGCGACGTGTGATCGTTGCGCAGGTTGGCCTGCAACGCGTACGGACCGGAGACGATCCGGTAGACGCCGACCACCGAATCGGTGTTTCGCCCGGTCACCGGGAACCCCGCGTCCTCGTTCACCCGCTCCTCGCGTCGCTCGTAGGCGAGCGAGAGGTCGCCCGCCGGCAGCGCGAAGTCGTTCTGCCAGCGGTACTGGGTGTCGCGGGTGCGGAACTGCGACGTTCCATACGCCATCGTCGTGGTCGAGTCGTCGACGCTCTGTCCGGCCACGAGCGTCGAGGTCCACGCCGGCGCGAGGCGATTGCGCGAGTCGACCTGCCAGGCCTCGACGACGGTGACGGTCCGGTCGTCGAACGCGTCGCCGCCGTCGAACTGCGCGTTCAGCCGGTTGCGGAAGTAGCGCCCGCCGAGCGACTGGTCCTTCGCCCAGTCGACGCCGACCGACGCGCTCACGTTCTCCGCGCGGTATCCGTCGCGGTCGGGGTCCCAGGCGAAGTTGGCGGGGTCGACGATGGCGTTGAAGCCGTCGCTGCGCTGCCCGCCGACCTGGATCGCATAACGCATGGGACCCGCCCTGCCCGATGCGCCCGCGCTGCCCTGGGCGGTCGAGTAGGTTCCGTAGCCCGCGCTCGCGTTTGCGGTGAACGCGTCGCCGCCGCGCCGCGTGAACACCTGGATCACCCCGCCGATCGCGTCCGCGCCGTAGAGCGAGGACGCCGGCCCGCGCAGGATCTCGATGCGCTCGATCTGGTCGAGCGGGATCGCCTCGAGCGTCGCGGCGCCGGCGGTCGCCGACTCGAGGCGGATGCCGTCGATGAGCACTACCGTCTGCTGGCGGTTGGCGCCGCGGATGAACACGCCGGAGACCGACGCGGGACCGCCGTTCTGCACGAGTTCGATCCCCGGCTGCCGGGAGAGCAGCCGCGCGAGACTGTCCGCGCCGCTGCGCGCGATCTCGTCGGGACCGATGACGGTCACGTCGGCGAGGAGATCTTCGATTGCCTGAGGCCCGCGTGCGGCCGTGACGACGACCGGGTCGAGCGGTGCGGCCTTGGGTGTCTGCGCGGGAGAACTCGCCGGGAAGAACGCGACGGCGAGCAAAGGCGGGATGAACAGGAGCGAGGCGCGGCTTTTCGCGCGCGCGCGGCCAGCGAGGATGACCATGGCGGTGCCTTCCGCAGCTTGGCCGGCGTCCCCGCGCGGCCGTGTGGAACGGATGCGGCGGGAGCAACGAGGCGCGGGCGGTGCGCGAAACGGCGCGACTGCGTCCACGTCGGCGTCTCCCCGCGCCGCGGCTTGTCCGTCGCGGCGCGTCCCGTGAGGAACACACTCGCGCGGTCGCAGGCCGGTCTCCGGGCTCGCCATGCGGGGCGCTCGCCTTCCCACCGCGCATGGACGCGGCAGTGGCGTGTCGAACGACCCTCGAGGGCTTACCGTTGCGGGGGCAGCCGCGGGATCCGCATCGGCACCATCGGCGCCGGAGCGTCACCGCGTTCCCGTTTCACCCGCCGCGATGCGACTCGCGGCGGACACCTGCGACCCGGATTCTAGCGCAGGCGGGCGCACGGAGCCAAAGCTGCGGGAACTCCCCGCGCACCGGCCCACCGATCAACCCCGATGTCGCGCGGCCATGGAGCCTCGCCGGGGCGCGCTGCACGGCCGGAGTCGCCGGCGCGCGCACCCCGCCACCGGGACGGGCGGTCCAACTAGAATGGTCCGCATGGCCCTGTCCCGCACGGCACTTCCGGTCTGGGTCGCCGCGCTCTCGACACTGCTGCTGGCCGGTTGCGCGTCGCTCCCGCCGATCGGGTCTCGGGTTGCGTCGAAGGCCTGGACCGATACGTCGTCGACCGCGCTCGGACGCGCGCTCGCCTCCGACGTGGCGGCGCACCCGGGGCGCACCGGCGTGCACGCGATCGAGAGGCCTTCCGACGCCTTCGCTGCGCGCGTGCTGCTCGCGGACGCGGCGGAGCGCTCGCTCGACGTCCAGTATTACCTGTGGCGCGCCGACCTGTCCGGGACGCTCCTGTTCGACGCGCTCCGGCGCGCCGCAGATCGCGGCGTCCGCGTGCGCCTCTTGCTCGACGACGTCAACACCGGAGGCCTCGACGAGACGCTCGCGATGCTCGACGCGCATCCGGACATCGAGGTGCGGCTCTACAACCCGTTCGCGAACCGCCGGGCCAGGATGGCCGACTTCGCGAGCGACTTCGCGCGCGTCAACCGCCGCATGCACAACAAGTCGTTCACCGCGGACAACCAGGTGACGATCGTCGGCGGGCGCAACATCGGCGACGAATACTTCGGCGCGGGCGAAGGCATCGCCTTCGCGGATCTCGACGTGATCGCGGCCGGAGCCATCGTCCGCGACGTGTCCGCGGCGTTCGACCTCTACTGGAACAGCCCTGCCGCGTACCCCGCGGCCTCGCTGCTTCCGCCGCCCGGACCGGATGCGGCCGCGCGATTCGACGCCGAGGTTGCCCGCGTCCGCGCCGATCCTGCGGCGCGCGCCTACGCCGCTGCCGCCCGCGAAACCCCGCTGTTCAGCGACCTGGTCGCGGGCCGGCTCCCGCTCGAGTGGACGCAAGTCACGCTGGTTCGCGACGATCCGGACAAGACGCTGTCCCCGGTCGATCGTCCGGAACAACTGCTCCTCTCGGCGCTCTTGCCGGCGTTCGGAACCGTCGAGCGAAGCTTCGACCTGGTCTCGCCCTACTTCGTGCCGGGCGACGACGGCACGGCAACGCTGGTGCGGATGGCGAAGGCGGGCGTGCGGGTCCGCGTGCTCACCAACTCGCTGGCGACCAGCGACGTCTCCGCCGTGCACGCCGGCTACGCGGCGCGGCGCGCAGCGCTCCTCGAGGCCGGTGTGCAACTGTGGGAGTTCAAGCCGCCGGACGTCCGACGCGACCACAAGCGCTCGATCACCGGAAGCAGGGCCGGCAGCCTGCACGCGAAGACGTTCGCGGCGGACAGCCGCCGCATCTTCGTCGGCTCGTTCAACTTCGACCAGCGTTCCGCACGCCTCAACACGGAGATGGGATTCGTGATCGAGAGCCCGGCGCTCGCACGGCGCCTCGGCGCCATGTTCGACCGCGACCTGCCCACCCTCGCCTGGGAGGTGCGCCGCAGCCCGGATGGCGCGATCGAGTGGATCGAGACTTCCGCCTCGGGTGAAACGCGCCACTCGGTCGAGCCGGGCACCGGCCCGCTCGAACGCGCCACCATCCGCGCGCTCTCGGTCCTCCCGATCGAGTGGCTGCTCTAGGCCGGCACCGCCCAAACCACGCGCACGCGACCCGCCGGGCAGAGCGATCGGCGAGGCTCGTGCCGCCGGCGACGAACTACGCCGCGGCCGGTACGGGCGACGAACCCTGCCGTCTCTTGCCGGCTTCGCCGCTGGGCTATACTGCGGCCCCTTCCGCCACTCCCGCGCCCCCCGGCTATTCCCGGCCCCCGGCGCGCACGGTCGTGACCCGCAAGCTCTACGTGCGCACCTTCGGGTGCCAGATGAACGAGTACGACTCGGACCGCATGGCCGACGTGCTCGCGCAGAGCGACGGACTCGAGCCGACCGACCGCCCCGAGGACGCGGACGTCATCCTGTTCAACACCTGCTCGGTGCGCGAGAAGGCCGCCGAGCGCGTGTTCCATGACTTGGGCCGCGTGCGCGCGCTCAAGTCCGCGCGCCCGGACCTGATCATCGGCGTCGGCGGCTGCGTCGCGTCGCAGGAAGGCGGCGCGATCGTCAAGCGCGCGCCGTACGTCGACGTCGTGTTCGGGCCGCAGACGCTGCACCGGCTGCCGGCGCTGATCCGTGCTCGCCGCGAGACCGGCGTGCCGCAGGTCGACACGAGCTTCCCGGAGATCGAGAAGTTCGACGCCATGCCGCCACCGCGCGTCGAGGGCGCCGCGGCGTTCGTCTCGGTGATGGAGGGTTGCAGCAAGTACTGCTCGTTCTGCGTCGTGCCCTACACGCGCGGCGAGGAGATGAGCCGGCCGCTCGCCGACGTGCTGACCGAGGTCGCGGACCTCGCGCTGCAGGGCGTGAAGGAGGTCACGCTGCTCGGCCAGAACGTGAACGCCTATCGCGGGTCGATGGACGACGCCGGCGCGATCGCCGATTTCGCGACGCTGGTCGAACACGTCGCCGAGATGCCCGGCATCGAACGTATCCGCTACACGACGTCGCACCCGAAGGAGATGACGCAGCGGCTGATCGATGCCTACCGGTCGGTCGGCAAGCTCGTGTCGCAGCTCCACCTGCCGGCGCAGTCCGGCTCGGACCGCATCCTCGCCGCGATGAAGCGCGGCTACACGGCGCTGGAGTACAAGGCCATCGTGCGCAAGCTCCGTGCGGCGCGGCCCGGCCTGTCGCTGTCGACCGACCTGATCGTCGGATTTCCCGGCGAGACCGACGAGGACTTCGAGCGGACGATGCGCCTCGTGGACGATGTGCGGTTCGACGGGGCGTTCTCGTTCCTGTACTCGCCGCGGCCGGGCACGCCCGCTGCCGAGCTCCCCGATCCGGTGCCGCGCGAACGCGCGCAGGCGCGGCTCGAACGCCTGCAGTCGGCGATCGACGCACACTACCGCGAGGCGTCGATGGCGATGGTCGGCACCCGCCAGCGCGTTCTGGTGACCGGCAGCGCGGCACGCGACCGACGCGAACTGGCAGCACGCACCGACAACAACCGGGTGGTCAACTTCGCGGGCGACCCGCGACTCGCCGGCACCTATGTCGACGTGGTCGTCACCTCGGCGCTCGCGCACTCGCTGCGCGCCGAGCTCGCGCCCTGACGACGCCGCGTCCGATCCCCGAGAGATGTCCATGACCCGTCACGCATTTCGTCTCCTCCTCCCCGCGCTCGCCGCCATCGGGCTCTCCGGCTGCGCCACGACCGCCGCGGCTCCGGAGCCGTCGACCATCGAGTCCTCCAGGGCCGCTGCGGCACAGCCCGCCCAGGGAACCGGGCAACCACCTCAGGGATCGCCGCCCTCGGCGTCCGCCCGCACCGCCGCCGCAGCTTCCGCCGGCGCCGGCGCGACGCCGCCCGCGCGACCGTTCGCGGACGTCGTCAAGGACGCGAAGGAGACGAAGGGGCTGTTCACGATCTGGAGCAGGGACGAGAAGGCCTGGATCGAGGTCGCTCCGGACCAGTTCGACAAGCCGGTGTTCTTCTCGGTGAACCTCGCGAGCGGCATCGGCGAGAACTTCCTGTTCGGCGGCCTGATGGGACGTTCCGGCCTCGCCGCATTCCGCAAGATCGGCACGCAGGTCCAGCTTGTCGCGCTGAACGAGCGTTTCTTCGCGGCGGCGAAGACGCCCGAGGCGACCGCGGTCTCCGAAGCGTTCTCCGACAGCCTGCTCGCCTCGGCGCCGGCGGCTTCGCTGCCGCACCCGGACCGCAAGTCCGTGCTGGTCGAGTTGAACGCGCTCCTGTTCGCCGACATCCCGGGCGTCTACGCGGTCTTCGACCGTGCGTACCGGCAGGGTTATGCGTTCGACGCTCGAAACTCGTCGATCGCGCGCACGCGGAACACCGAGGATCAGACCAGCGTGCTCGTCAACGCGCACTACGCGGTCGCGCGCCTCTCGCAGCCGCCGCCGGTGGTTGCGCCGGGCGCGCCGGTGCCGAGCGCACCTGCGACGCTCCCGGACCCGCGCAGCATGTTTCTGGGCTTCCAGTACAACTTCGCCAGCCTGCCCGGCGAGCCCATGCGCCCGCGTCTCGCCGATGCGCGTGTCGGTCACTTCGTCGTCTCGCGCTTCGACTTCTCCCACAACCTCGCGCTCACGCCGAACGTGAGCTACGTCAAGCGCTGGCGGCTCGAGAAGAAGGATCCCGATGCCGCGCTCTCCGAGCCGAAGCAGCCGATCGTGTTCTGGATCGACCGCAACGTGCCGCTGCGCTACCGCGACACCGTCGTCGCCGGCGTGCTGGAGTGGAACAAGGCGTTCGAGCGCATCGGCTTTAAGGCCGCGGTGCAGGCGAAGATCCAGCCCGACGACGCCGATTTCGACACGCTCGACGCGCGCCACGCCTCGATACGATGGATGACGACGGCGAAGCCGGCCTTCGGCGGCATCGGCCCGTCGCAGGCCGATCCGCGCACCGGCGAGATCCTCGACGCCGACGTCGGCATCGACCCGGTCCGCATGCGCTTCGCGCGCTACCGGCTGGCCGACTCGTCGACGTACGCTCCGCTGACCGGCGACGCATCGCCGGATCCGGCCGGCGGGCAGTGCCGGATCGAGGACTTCGTCGCCGAGGAGCGCGGTTTCGCGATGGGGCTGCTGGAGGCGCGCGGCGTGATCGATCCCGACAGCCCGCAGGCCGAGGAGTTCGTGCTGTCGGACCTGAAGGAGGTGACGATGCACGAGGTCGGCCACGCGCTCGGCCTCACGCACAATTTCCGCGCCTCGACCGTCTACACGCAGGCACAGTTGAACGATCTCGAGTTCACGACGAAGAACGGCTTGTCCGGCTCGGTGATGGAGTACACGCCGATCAACCTGCCGCTGCGCGGTGAAGCCTCGGGAACGCTGTCGATGACCACGCTCGGCCCCTACGACTACTGGGCGATCGAGTACGCGTACAGGCCGATAGCGCCGGAGCAGGAAGCGGCGGAACTGGCGAAGATCGCGGGCCGAAGCAACGAGCCGCTCTTCGCCTACGCCTACGACGACGAGACCAACCAGGCGATCGACCCCTATGCGACCGCCGGCGATCTCGGAAGCGACCCGCTCGGCTTCGCGGAGCGGCGCCTGGTGCTGGCGAAGGAACTGTGGGAGCGCTGGGAGGCGCGTCCGCTCAAGCCGGGCGAGACCTACGCCGCGCTGCGGCGGAACATCTCGCGCGGCATCACCCAGGTGCGCGAGAGCGGACTTCTCGCCACCCGCTACATCGGCGGCATCAGCATCCTGCGCGACGCCGCGGGCTCCGGCCGCACGCCGATGAATCCGGTGGACACGGCGCGGCAGCGCGACGCGCTGAGACTCATCGAGACCGGGGTCTTCGCGTCGGACACCTTCCGCTTCAAGCCCGAGTTCATGCGCAGCCTCTCGGTCGATTTCCTCGACCGGAACGACACCTTCGCCACCGGCCTCTCGCCCCCGGGATTCGACTTCTCGCTCTCGACCCAGGTGCTCGTGGCGCAGAAGGCGGTTCTCGATCGGGTGATGGGCGACGCGATCGCCCTGCGCCTCATCGACGCCGAAGGCAAGGTCGACCGTCCCGGAGACGCAATCGCACTCGCGGAGGTCTATGCGAGCGTGCATCGGGCGATCTGGGTCGAGCTCAAGGGAAGCAGTCGTGACATTCCCCTCATGCGCCGCAACCTCCAGCGCGAGCACGCGGCGAAGCTCGCCAATGCGCTGGTGCGCCCATCCCCCGCGCTGCCCGCCGACGCGCGCGCGCAGATGCGCGCCGATGCGAAGCTGCTGCGCAGCGAGATCGCCGCCGCGGCCGCGAAGCCCGGCTGGACCCCTGTCGCCGCGGCGCACCTGGCCGAGTGCCAGTCGCTCATCGACGAGGCCCTGAAGGCGCCGCTCGTGCGCTCCGGGGTCTGACCGGGCGGGGCGGTGGCACGCACCGGATTTTCCCGCGCTCGCGGCACGGCCGGTGCGCCGCGCGCGCCGGCCGGACGCGCGAGCGCCACGCTCACGCTGTCACCGCTCGACAATCGCGCGCTCGCGAACCTCTGCGGCCCGCTCGACGCGAATCTGCGCCAGATCGAGGCGGCCTGCGACGTCGCGATCGCGCACCGGGCGGGAACCTTCTCGATCACCGGCGAGCCGCAGCAGGCTGCGCGGGCGCGCGCAGCGATCGAGCGCTTCTACGCGGCGGCGCAGAAGCCGCTGACGGTCGACGACATCCAGCTCGGGCTGGTGGAGGTCGCCACGCGCGCGCCGCTGGCCGTCGCCGGTTTCGACGACGCCCCGGCGCTGCGCACCCGGCGTGCGGACCTGCACGGACGCACGCCCAACCAGGTCGCCTACCTCGGCGCCATCGCCTCGCACGACATCACGTTCGGGATCGGGCCCGCCGGCACCGGCAAGACCTATCTCGCGGTAGCCTGCGCGGTCGACGCGCTGGAACGCGACGCGGTGAAGCGGCTGGTGCTGGTCCGCCCCGCGGTCGAG
>JADLBN010000199.1 GCA_020847675.1 Burkholderiales bacterium
ACGGCGACCGCAGGCCGAACAGCAACTGGACCAGCGTCGACTTCCCCGCTCCCGAGGCGCCGAAGAGCGCGATGCGCTCGCCGCGTGCGACGGCGAGGTCGACCGCGTGGAGCACCGGCGGCTTGCCCGGATAGGAGAACGCGACGCCCTCGAATTCGATCGCGTTTCCTCCGGGGGTCGGCCGGGGTCCCGTCGCCGGACCCGTGCGCTCGCCCGACGCGTCGAGCACCTCGCCCACCCGGGCGAGGCTCACGCGCGCCTCCTGCAGGTGTCGGACCAGCCCGAGAAGCCCCTGCGCCGGAGCGAAGAGGCGCCCCTGATAGAGCACGAACGCCACGAAGGTCCCGAGCGTGATCGCGCCGGATTCGATGAGACCTCCGCCGGCGAGATAGATCCACGCGAGCGAGAGCGTGAGCGCGAGTCCGGGCAGGCCGCTCGACATCGCATCGATGCCCTGGAAACGCACCACTTCGGTCTTCAGCCGCCGGTTGGCGGCCTCCAGCGCCTGCGCCTCCTCGCGGGAGGTGCCGTGCAGCCGAATGGCGCGCAACGCGCCCAGGCGCTCCGAGAGGAACTGCGAGAGATCGACCATCGCGTCGCGCACCCGGCGGGTCCCGCGCTCCACCGGCCGCCGGAACGCCGCCGCCGCGACCAGCGCGAGTGAGAGACCGGCGAAGCTCCACAACGCGAGCGTGGGCGAGAGCGTGAAGGTGATCGCGGCGGCGACGATCAAGAACAGGACGTTCTGCACGGCGCCGAGGATGCCGTCGACCAGCAGGCCCTGGATGCGCGGCAGGTCGCTGCCGAAACGGGTCAGCAGGTCGCCGTGGCGGAACGGCTCGATCGCCTCCAGCGGCCCTTCGGCGCAGCGCGCGAAGAGCGCCGAGCGCAGGTCGGCGAGCACGTCCGCCGAAAGCCGCGCGTGGACGCGGCTCGACACCGCCGCGATCGCGAGGTCGACGAGCGCGAGGCCGACCAGCGCACCGGCGATCCACGGGATCGCGGTGAAGTCGCGCCGCGTCGCCACCGCATCGACGAACAGCATGCCGAGGAGCGGCGTCGACAGCGCGACGGCCGCGCCGGCGAGACCCAGCGCGAAGACGAGCGCGAGCGCGCCGCGCCGGCCCGACAGCGCGGGCAGGTGGCGGGCGAGTTCGGTCAGCACGGGTCGCCGCGCACCGCGTCGCGAGATTCCGCGGGCACGGCGCGGATGGGCACGATCCGCCGCTTCGCCGCCGCGGCGCGCGGGGTCGCCGGGCGCGCCTCGCGCTGGCGCGGCAAAGCGTCGGACCAGACGTCGGGGTAGTAGCACAGGTGCGCGTTCTCGCAGAGTTCCGGTGCGCCGCGTTCGGCGACGACGGCGTCCCGGATCGACTCGCGAGAGGCTCCCCGCTCCGCAACGCCCAACGCGATCGCAGCGAGGCGCACCGAGGCGACCTTGCGATCCAGCGGCGCTTCGCGGCCGACCACCTTGAGGCTGTCGATGCCCGCGCACTCGAGGCG
Organism: Burkholderiales bacterium; assembly: GCA_020847675.1. Classification (GTDB taxonomy): domain Bacteria; phylum Pseudomonadota; class Gammaproteobacteria; order Burkholderiales; family Casimicrobiaceae; genus VBCG01. The sequence goes on from JADLBN010000199.1 coordinate 1,504, forward strand.
AGGCAGCGCGCAAAGCCCGCAGGGCCCCAGCGTGTAGCCGCGGCTCGTCTGGCAGCCGCAGTTGTTGAGCGTCCACTTCCAGAACGCGTATCGCTCGTCCAGTTTCCCCTGGGCGTGGCCGACGGTGTCGTCGATGCAGTAGGGCTTGAACGCGTGCGTGGTCGAGCAGGTGCCTTCCTCGAACGCGCAGCCGTCGTTCATCAGGAACGCCTCCCACTCGAGGCCGGGGATCGCGGTCGTCTCGATCTCGGCGAGCGTCATGTGCCGCGGCAGGATCACGCGCGACACGCCGAGCCCGCGGAAGAACGCGCCGGCGCCCGGGTTGCGGCAGGTGGCGAGGCTCGAGACGTGGACGCGCGCGGCGAGTCCCGCCTCGCAGAGCGCGAGCATGAGTTCCATCTCGGCGACGATCAGCGCGGCCACGCCGTGGTGCTCGACCAGCGCGCGGCCGAACTCGACCAGCCGCGGCACTGCGCCCGCCGGATACGACGGCGCGTTCAGCGTCGCGAACACCGGGCGCCCCTGCGCGTGCGCGACGATCCGGTCGAGATCGTGCAGCCCCGGCACGCCTGCGGCTCGCGCGCTCCGGCGGTGCACCGATGCGGATCCGAACGCCTCCTCCCAGCCGGGCGGCGCCACGCCGCAGTAGAACTCGCCCGCGCCGGCCTCGCAGAGCGGGACCACCTCGTCGGCGGCCTTGAGCGGGGCGAGGATCTTCACGGCGCGGCCATCGCGTGGACGACGATGCGGTCCGCTCGCGGGAGCCACGAGCGCATCGCCTCGCGCGGGGGTTCGTAGAACAGCGTGTTGCCGGCGCGCCAGTGCGGCAGCGCGGTGTCCGGGCGCTGCACCGGCAGCGGCCTGCCCCGGCACGGCGCCGGACAGGGATCGGCGAACGCCTGGGCGAAACCGCCGCCTTCCGGGTAGAGCGCCGCCTTGAGCGGACAGCCGCGGCCCGAGGCCGCGTAGGTGAACGGGAAGTGCAGCGTGCGGTCGAGCCGGACGGCACCGCCGTCGTCGCGCTCGCCCAGGTAGCCGCCTTCGAGGTCCGCGTCGGTCTCGATCGCGCCGACTCCGAGCGTGCGCAGCAGCGCGCGCAGCCGAACGTGGCGGCCGGTGTCGTGCGTCGCGGTGCCCCCGGGCGCGTCGCGGTACGCGCGCGGGTCGCGCAGCGACCGGTTCATGAGACGTCCTGCGCGCCGGGGAAGCGACGCGTGGCGCTCGCGCAGCAACCCCAGCACGCCCCAGTCATTGAACACAACCGCCGGTCGCAAGCCCGCCACCGCGAGACCGTCGAGGAGTCGCTCGACGCTGCGCAGGCCTTCCGGCGACACGAGCGGCGTTGCGAGCGTCGCCTCGACGCCGCGGTCGTGCGCGGCCTCGCACCAGGCCTTCGCCTCGGCGGGATCCGGCAGGCGGTCCTCGCAGAACTCCGAGCCGAAGTAGAGCGCGACCGTGCGCCCTTCCGGCAGGAGGTCGCGCCAGCCGTCCGGACACGCGGCGCGCGGGTCCGACGGGACCTCGGAGGGACTCGTCAGGCGCAGGCCGTAGTCCACGTCGCTGCGCTCCCGGGCCGGATCCGCTCGCCTCGCCTCAGAAACGGACCCGGCGCAGGTCCATCCCGTCGGACGCCATCTGCAGCACCTTGATCGGCTTCAACGTCTGCGCGTCGTAGATCGTGACCGTCGACCCTCCGGCCCCCACGTAGACCTTGCGGCCGTCGCTCGACACGTTGACGCCGTAGCTCGTGCCCTCGGCGACCAGCGCCGAGGCGCCGTAGGTCTTCTTTTCGAGGTCGATCACCACGAGGTCGTCCATCACCGCATAGGCCTTCTTCCGGTCGGGTGCGAGGACCACCGAGTAGGCCATCGCGGGCTCGCCCTTCAGTTCGATGTCGTCGATCGCGCCGGTCCGCTGGTCGACGAGCAGGAGCCCCATGAACTTCGGCGTGTAGTAGTTCATGCTCGCCACGCCGCCGTTGTCGAACGAGTAGTCCCAGAACGGGAGCAGGTTCATGCCCTTGTCGAACATCGGCACGGTCTCGGTGACCTTGAGGTCGGGTCCGGTGGTGTCGATCTTGTAGAGATCCTGCCCGATCGCGTAGATCGTCCGCCCCTCGAGCACTCGCACGAGGTGCGCGACGCCCCAGGGCATTTCGACGCTGCGCAGGATCTTCCCGGTGTCGAGGTCGAACTGCGCGACGACCGGCTTGCCGACGACGGCCTCGCCCTTCTCGGCGCGCCGCGACATCAGCGCGCCGTACGCGGTCTTGCCGTCGCCCGCGAGCGCGAACCCGAACATGAATCGGTCCCAGCCGTCGCCGAACAGGTCGATCGTGGAGACGATCCTGTTGGTCGCGAGGTCGATCTTGTGGACGAGGTGCCGGTTGGTCGAGACGTAGAGGAACTTGCGGTCGGCCGAGAGGTCCGCCTCGCGCGTCGCGCCCTTGATCGGGATGTCGGCGACGATCGCGTCGGTGTCGCCGTCGATCACCTGGATGATCCCGTAGCCCAGGTAGTAGAAGCGATCGCCGGCTTGCGACGATGTCGGAGCCACAGCCACGGCCAATGCCGCGAGGGCGCAGAACAGGAACGGAAGTCGCATGGCGCCGCCTCCTAGTCGTACTTCAGGTTGCGCCAGTCGCGCGCGATGTTGGGGCACTGGACGTCGAACTCGGGGTGGTTGGTGAGACCGTCGGGCATCTGCGCCGGCCACCAGCAGTCGCCCGCGCAGCCGTGGAAGTCGCGGGCCGACGCCTGGCAGTTGCCGACCGGGTAGGTCGGGCGCGGGTTGGTCTCCCAGCCGGTATCGAAGATCGTCGTGCAGCCCTGTGGCATGCGCAGCTGCCCGAGCGTTTCCGCGGTGCGCCCCTCCCCTTCGGCGAGGCGCTCGATCGCTTCCGCCTTCCGGTTCAACGCTGCGATGAGTTTCTTCTTCATCGTGGGTTCCTCGTCGGGATGGTCAGCCATCGGCGCGCCGCGCGAGAAACGCGAGCACCGGGTTGTCGGGGTCGGTGCGGATCCTGCCGTAGGTGCGGATGCCGAGTTCGATCCAGCTGCGGATGAAGTCGCAGGAGCCGCCCTGAGGGAGTCCGAGCACCGATTCGCGCTGGTGGTTTTCGTAGTGGCAGCCGCCACCGCAGAGGCTGCGCGCCCAGCACGACGCGCAGGCGTCCTCGCGCGGCGCCGCCTGCTCGTCGAGGCAGGCCTTCGCCTTCGCGTGGTCGATGCCGGCGTCGATGTCGCCGATGCGGAACTTCTCGTTGCCGGCGAAACGGTGGCACAGGAAGTACGAGCCCTCGGCGTCCATCGCGACGTAGCCCAGCCCCGCGCCGCAGGGCGCGCTCTTGACTTCGCCGGCGTGGAGCTTCGCGAGCAGGTCGATGAGGTTCGAGAAGCGAAGCACGCGCCCCTCTGCCGCCTCCTGCGCGAAGCGCTCCGCGAGCGCTGCGAATCCGGCGAAGAGCGCCCGCTCCTGTTCCGCCGTGGGCAGGTGCGCCGCGTCGACGGGGCTCGTCGGCGCGATGCCCGCCTCGAGCACGCCCAGCGCCATCACGTGATCGAACGCCTCGGGCACGCGCGACCACTGCGCGGGCGCGAGCGTCAAGCGCGCGGCCGGCGGCCGGCCGGTCCGTTCGACGAGACGGGCGATGCCTTCGACCACGTCGGCGTAGGAGCCGCCGCCCTTGCCGGCGTAGGGGCGGTTCGCGTCGTGGACCTCGGGCGGACCGTCGATGCTGACCGACACGCCGATCCGATGTTCCGCGAGGAAGTCGAGGACCTCGGGCGTGAACCGGGTTCCGTTGGTCGTGATCGACAGCACGAGCGTCTTGCCGCGCTCGGCCGCCGCTCGTTCGCCCTCGGCGACCGCCGCCTTCAGCGCGGGCAGGTCGAGCAGCGGCTCGCCGCCGAACAGCACCAGCGTCACGCGCTCGCGGTCGCCGGACGCCTCGACCAGCTGGCGCGCGGCGCGAGCGGCGAGTTCGGGCTTCATGACGCGCGAGGCGCCCCCGTACGAACCGCCGCCCGCATAGCAGTAGGTGCAGCGCAGGTTGCAGGCCTGCGCGGCCTCGAGCACCAGCGTGGCGAGCGGGACCTGGGCGGGATCGATCGGCGCGCG